>WRGX01000219.1 GCA_009786975.1 Defluviitaleaceae bacterium | reverse complement strand
GGAGAGCATATTCGCGGACATATGCTTGGTGGCATCGGGATTCTCATCGGGAATAAATTGAAAGAATACTGCACGCCCATATCCATTTTGCTACACGGCGGTGTTTCTTCTGGAATCCCACAAAAAAACAATCGTCCGGTGATACCGGACGATTGTTTTTTTGTACGCCGGGTAACTGCTCCCGGCTTCGAGGGAATGCGTCGCCGCCGACACATGTCCCCGGTACCCAATGCACGCTTGGCGCGCTTTTTGTAAAAAGTTATTTCAATTCATCCATAAGCGCGAGAATGTTTTCTGTTTTTGCGGTGATGTCGCTTACGCTTTCGGTGATTTCATCGGTGGAGCTGTTTACGTTGTCGATTTTTGAGATGAGGGAGTTTGTGTCGGCGATTAGTTTGTTCAAAACTTTGGAGATGTTTTCGGAGTTTTCGGAGTTGACATTTACGGTACTCATGGTTTTTTTTGCAAGCGCGCCGACTTCTTCCGCAACGACGCCAAAGCCTTTACCCATGTTTCCGGCGCGGGCGGCCTCGATTGCCGCGTTTATGGAAAGTAAGCTGGTTTGCCGCGCGATTGTCGCGATTTCCATGTAGGTTTTGTTTAAATTTGCGAACTCCGCCTGTATGTCCTCGAGGGTTTTTCGCATAACGCCGCCTTGCTCGACGGCTTCGTTGATGTGATTGTTTATTGAAGTTGTGCTTTCAGATGTTTTTATATTGTCGTTTGTAAGCTCGGCGAGCAAATTGTTTATGTTTGCGAAACCGTCAACGATGGCTTTTTGATGCTCGATTTGTACGTCCAGGTTCGCTTTTACATAGTACACGCATTTTTCGGGATAACTGATGCCGTACGCGATTGCTTGCGCCAAATCAAGGCAGGTTTTATAGCCGCACGCGCTGCAATCAATCGTTTTGTCCTCGTGCGTGGTTTTGAGCATATCCGCAAAAATTTTATTTATTTCCATGTCGCCGATTGAGCGTGTGCGAAGTGCCTCGCTTGTGTCATAGTTGCACTTGAAGTCGTCGAGGCGCAAATCTGCGAACATTTCGTTTAATCGGGCGAGACGGTCGGCGGGGTCGGTTAAAATATTGCCCTCTGCGTCGGTCATGCCATTAACTTTTTTTGCGCGCATTTGGTGTGCTTCGAAGGCGATGGAATCGTCGGTGGAGTGGCGAAACTCGGTTGCTGTGCCTTGGTTGCAACCCGCTTCGCAGTTCAATATGTCGATAAGCATCGGCATCGACCGCGAGCTTGACCCCGCGCGTTTCGCAAAATTTTTCAGATAGGAATACGCCTTGTGTTCGCCCTCGACTTGCACGACAAGGGCGTCGGTCCCCACGTAAAATTCCACGTTTTCGCGCAGGCCGCCCGGCTTTGAAAAAAGCGCGCCCATGCCGTAGTCGATGACATCGTCGACCTCGGGCTGTGCGTTTAGGTTTACTCCGCTGTTTTTGACGCGCTCCATCAGGGTGGCAAACGTAACGTTGTAGTCAATCATCCCCAACCCGCGCTTCGAGTCGATTTCGACTTTTTTGCCGATGCACGGACTCAGGAACATCAGGCTGTCGCTTACATTTTTGTATCGCTTCAAATATATTGCCATACACATCATGGGCGAGTGTACGGGGATTAGGCTTGGGATAAGCTCGGGCTGATGTTTTTCGATGTAATTTGTTATACAGGGGCAGGGCTGGGCGATATTGCCCATTTTGCCCGTTTGGGTGATGTGATTTAAGTACGCCCATGCCGTGATATCCGCGCCGTAGCTTACGGAATAAAAATTTTTCACGCCCATGCTTTTCAAATATCCGAAAACGCGCTTGTACTCGCTTGGATAGTTAATATAAAACGCGGGAGCTACAATAACCGAAATTGCTTTCCCGCGTTTTAGGTCGTCGAAGAAGCTGTCACAATCGTCGCGGAAATGTCGGACATTGTGCGTGCAGGTGTCGTTGCATGTTCCGCATAAAATGCACTCGTTTTGGTCCACGCATATATTGTACGAGCCGGAACCATCGGGTACTGCAACATTTGCCTTTAAAACGGGGCATTCGTGGATGCATTTATTGCAATCGATGCATCCGCTTACGTCGGTGTAAATCAAACCGGTGTTCAAATTTGTCATACTGTCCCCTCCCAGTCAGTTTTTGAAATTGTCAAGTTAAATTTCGTTATTAACGAATTTTAGGATTTTAGGTTAGCATATTTATGCACGCGGCGCAATATTTTTTACATGAATTTTGCGTTTTTATTACGCTTTTTTTACCCATATCTGCTCTGTTTTGCCGATTTTGGTGATTTTTGTTTGTTGTGTGCAGAGGCGGGGAGGGGTTTTTGCACAATTTTCAATAAATATGCATAACATGCAGGGAAGAAGGAAGTGTTTTTTCTTCGAAAAAAACAGTCGCAAAAAGAACGTGTGGTACTATTTCAACCTTTCGAGAGGGAAGTAGTACGAAGTCCGCGTTTTTCTCGACTTGATGGGGTGCATGTTATGCCTTTAAATTTTCCGCCGGCACCGACGGCATATTTCAGCCGCGGGCGCGAGGCAAAAAATACGCAGAGCGCGGGGACTTCCGCGCATGTTTCGGGAGGTTCGGACGTTTGGCTCAGAAATTATCCGCTTGGGCTTGCCCGCGGGGAACGGCGAGCTGTTCCGGTTGAGCCGCTTACGGCGGGTCGGTCGCCGAGGCCACAAGCTCGTCACGAAGCCGGATATGATTATTCGCAGGCGCAACGGACGCTTCTAACCGGGGACATGAAGCCGAGGCCGCAAGCTCGTCACGAAGCCGGATATGATTATTCGCAGGCGCAACGGACTCCTATGATTCCGCCGCAGAATCATGCCCAAAGACCGTCGATGGCTCCGCCGCTTGGCCGTATGTTGAAATCGCCGACGATGTCTGCGCCGCCGCAAATGCAAGCCCAAGCGTCTTCGCCCGAATCCGCCGCCGCGCGGTTTCAGAACGCAAATAAAGGCTTGCCCGACGGCGTGCGTTACGAGCCGCTTGACGAGGAAACCATGAAAATTCTGCGTCGCGCCAAGGGCGCGGTGGAAACTGCTGATGCAACGAGCGAAACGAACGTTTCCCGCGCCGTCGGGGACAATAGTGAGTTGCCGAATGTTGCGGCAAACGTTTCGTCTTAGCCGTCTACACTACAATAATCCCTTCGCCGCGTTCGCCTCGGAAGGCGCAGGGTGTGTTTGTTGCGATTCGGTAAATATCGGTTGCTTCGAAGTCCTTCGCAAGCATGGCGGCGGCGGCTTCGCCTTTGTCGCCGCGTAAAATTTCATCCATGGCCGCGCCGTGCGTTATGACGGGCAGCGCGGCCTTTTTTGTTATCGCGCCAAGCAAATCCGCGCTTTCTTTGCGAAAGCCCAAAACGCGTATGTATTGGGCACCGAAGTCATGTGCTGGATGCGACGGGTTCCCCCGAAGACGGGTGCAGTTTTTCGCCGAATCAAAAAAATCCATATCTGCCGAAGAGATGCCCAAAATTACGCCCAAAACCGCGCGGGACAGGCGCGTGCGCGTGTAGCGTTTGGTTTTTACCGCGTCGATTATTTCGGAAATTTGGGTGAATTCGGCGGAAAATTTGCGGAAACGGTTTTGTAAACCTTCGCCGAGGTCGAAATCACGCGTGTGCAGGAGATGGCGGAAGATTTTTGAGAAGTCGTCGATGTGCGATATGCGTCTTCGGTGCTCATTGCGTGCTTGGCGCGCGCGAATTTTTGTCGCGGACGGGCCGCCGGACGCACGGTGTGTTGTGAAAACTTCCATCGGGCTTCCGAGAAGGAGAAGTGCTTTGCAATATTCGATTGCGAGGCAGTTATTCGGCTTGGTGAACAAGCCTTCCGGCGCATCGGGCAAGCACGCCGAAAGTGCCGCGCCGCGCGCCGCCGCGAAGGACATGCCCGCGTCGAGATGCGCGCGCAATGTTTCTTCAAACAAACCGAAATCGTTTTCGGGAGCATGTGTCGCCATCGGCACGCGCATTTGGCGCGCGTTCGCAAGCACGTCCGCCGTTTGGCGAATCGCCTCAATATCCCCGCACTCACTGCCAAAACTAAGCGTCGAAACCACGCCCGTCGCCGCCAAAAGCCCGACACTTCCTCGCGCAAAATAATCCGCGCCCGCAATCACATACGGCACAGGAATTTCAAGCACAATGTCCGCGCCCGCCAAAAGAGCCGTTTTGGTGCGTTTTCGTTTGTCAAAAATCGCGGGTTCGCCGCGCTGGACGAAATTCCCGCTCATCGCAACAACGATTTTTCCGCCGAATTTTTGTCGCGTTTCATTTATATGGGCGATATGCCCGCGATGAAGCGGGTTGAATTCGGCGATTATGCCGCTTACATGCATGTTTTTCACCTCGTGCGAAGATATTACCACAGACAATAAGCACAGACCAAGGTTAGTGTCATCGATTTTCACACAGATGAAAAAACAATGATATAATTTGTGCGAATGGTGGATTCGGATTGAATGAACGAGATATTGGTATAAGAAGGGGTTTTGCCATGAAAAGCGTATTCATAACAGGTGCGGACAGGGGTTTGGGGCTTTCGCTTTGCAAGGAATTTTTAAGCCGCGATTGGCAGGTTTTTGCGGTGAAGTTCATGGAGGATTACTTTTTTTTGGAGGAACTGCGCGAAAAAAACTCGAACCTTCACATTGTTCGCGTTGATTTAGGCCGCGAGGAAAGTATCTTCGCCGCCGCCGATGAAGTCGCGAAAAACACCGACGTGGTTGACATGCTTATTTCAAACGCGGCGTTGATGAACAAGGTGGAGTGCAAATTGTATGACGCGCCGATGGATTTGGACGCGCCGTGGAATTCGTTTAATGTGAACGCGCTTGGGCCGCTTAGGCTTACGCGGGCGTTTTTGCCGCTTATGAGGGGCGGCGAGCGGCGGCTGTGCTATGTATCCAGCGAAGTTTCGTGCATAAATTTGATGAAAACCCGCTTTATCGACGACTTTCCGTATCCCATGAGCAAGGCTGCAATGAATATGGGCGTGCGTCTTTTGCATAACGAATTGTTCCCGCAGGGCTACACGTTTCGCCTGTTTCACCCGGGGTGGATGAAATTTCGCGAACAAAACGGCGAATTAGCCAAAGACGGAAAGTATGACCCCGATGTTATCGGCGAAATCGCGGCAAAATATTTTGAAACGCCGCTTGGGGATGAAAATCGGCTCGTAATGGTGGATTACGACGGTTATGAGTGGCCGTGGTAGCGCGCTAAGCGCGTAGTGGGTAGCGGGGGCATGTGTCGGAAAGCGTTGTCGCCGGGCATTCCGACACGGGAAAAACTTTGTTTTATACCGTACGCTTTACAACCCGAAAAAATCATGTTACCCTCTAAAAAAATCAACCGGTTACGCCCTGTAACCGATTAAAAAATATCAGGAGGCACGCATGGAACGACTTGTAAAACTCTTCGGCGGCAGAAAACCCCGCGCCGTGTGGGACCCGAAAATGAAAACTTGGCTTTACAGCGTAGTCGATGTAATCGCCGCGCTTCGGAGTACCGATTACGACACTGCAAGAAATTACTGGAAGCAGGTTAAATTTCGTATGTCCAAGGACGCGAGAGTGTTTAAAAGCCTGCAAATTAAACTGCCGGCAAAGGACGGAAAACTGCGGTATTCCGATGTTATGACATACAAAGAAATCGTCTGTCTGATTCAAAAATTAAACCTTTCCGGCAAGGTCGCGACTGTGTTTAAAAAGCTGATTGGCTTTATCGCCGCCGACTCCGAAACTATGTTCAAGGTCTGCGGCACGCCGCCCGAACGTGGGCAAATCCCCGAACTTGTGGTAAAAAGATTACAAACAAGGCGAGTCAGGCCAATTTCTTAAAGACAAAGAAGAACATTTGTGCGTGTTCCCGCTTAGAAAATGGTGCAATTCCTTAGGGCGTAATGGCAACACGCCCTAAATTATTATTGACTACATTATTGACTACACGCATGTTTGGTGAAATAATGAAGCATCGGTAAATTTTATAGAAAAGAGGTGGACAACTTGCACAAATCGGAAATGATCGCGATGTTGTTGGCGGGGGGGCAAGGCAGTCGTTTGGGCGTACTTACCTCGAGCAAGGCGAAACCGGCGGTACCTTTTGGCGGAAAGTATCGGATTATCGACTTCGCCATGTCAAATTGCGTTAACTCCGGCGTAACAACGGTCGGCGTTTTGACGCAATACCAGCCGCTTCAATTGAACCAGCATATCGGCATCGGTTCGCCTTGGGACTTGGACAGACGCAGAGGCGGCGTAACGATTTTGTCGCCGCACATGAAGGACGCCAGCGGCGAATGGTACGCCGGAACCGCCGACGCCATCTATCAAAACATGGATTTTATCGACCAATGCAACCCCGAATACGTGCTTATTCTCGGCGGCGACCATATCTACAAAATGGATTACGCGCGTATGCTCGCGTTTCACAAGAAAAACAAATGCGACGTAAGCATCGCCGCGCTTGAGATTCCAATCGAGGAAGCAAGCCGTTTCGGCGTAATCAACATCGAGGACGACAATCGGATTTATGAATTTGAAGAAAAGCCGCCGAATCCGAAATCAAACCTCGTAAACATGGGCATTTACATCTTCAAATGGGACCTTCTTCGCGACGCGCTTGAGCGCGACAATAAAATCCACCCCGATTCGGACTTTGGAAAACACGTTTTGCCGATGCTTTTGTCGGAAGGCAAACGCATGTTTGCGTACCCGTTTATCGAATATTGGCGAGACGTCGGAACAATCGAGTCCTACTGGGCGGCAAACATGGATTTGATTCAAACCGTCCCCGATTTTAATCTGTATGAAAGCTACGACAAAACGTATACCGACTCCGACCACCAGCCCCCTCTCTTCTCCGGCTCGAACTCCGAAGTCAAGGCCAGTATAATTTCCGAGGGTTGCGAGGTTTTGGGCAAGGTATATAACTCGATTCTCGGGCCGGACGTAATTGTCGAAGAGGGGGCGATTGTGCGCAACTCGATTTTGATGAAAAGCTGTTACGTCGGCAAAAATTCCGTGCTTGACCGCACAATAATCGACGCGCATTGCAAAGTCGGCGACAACACGCAAATCGGCGCGGACGTTGGCGAAGATATCCCAAACGTACATCGCCCGAAAATTTACGACACGGGCATAACCGTTGTCGGCGAGCATTCGGAAGTCCCGAGCGGCGTAATAATCGGCAAAAATTGCGTAATTTACGGCAAAACAACGCCCAACGACTATCCCGACAAAAAACTTGAAAGCGGGCAAAGCATCGTTAAACAAATAAATCCAAGCGGGGTGAGAGCATGAGAGCGGTCGGAATAATTTTGGCAGGCGGAAGAAACGAACGACTTGGCGCGCTTACGCACAGTCGCGCCGCGTCCGCGCTTCCGGTGGGAAGCTGTTATCGCGCAATCGACTTCCCGCTAAGCAGTATGACAAATTCCGGAATAAAAAAAGTCGCGATTATAACCCAATACAATTCGCGCTCGTTGCACGACCATCTAAATGCCCCGAAATGGTGGGATTTGGGCACAAAACAAGGTGGCATGTTCGTTTTTTCGCCGTATCAAAGCGGCGAAAACTCGGTTTGGTTTCGCGGAACCGCCGACTGCATTTATCAAAACCTCACGTATTTGAAACGAAGCAACGAGCCGTACGTCGTAATTTCCTCCGGCGACTGTGTGTACAAAATGGATTTTAACAAGCTGATTGAGTATCACGAACAAAAAGCCGCCGACATTACAATTGCGTATCGCCAAGTTCCCGACAGCGACGATATTCGCCAGTACGGCGTAATGGAGCTTGACCAAGCCGAGCGACTGACCGACCTCGAGCAAAAGCCGCTCGAGCCGCAGTCGGATTTGGCGTCAATCGGCGTGTATGTAATCTCGCGCCCGCTTTTAATCGAACTTATCGAGACAATCGTTTCCGAAGGGCGTTACGACCTGGTTTTGGATTTATTTTCGCGCTATCGCAAGCGGCTTCGCATTTACGGCTACCGCTTTGACGGATACTGGCGCAATTTGGGCAGTATCCACTCGTATTTCGACTGCAACATGGACTTTTTGCGCCGCGAAATTCGAAACGATTTCATGTTGCAACACCCCTACATCAAGACCAAGCCAAAGGACGAACCGCCCGCAAAATTTAACAACGACGCGCATGTCGTAAACTGCATAATCGGAAGCGGCGCAATTTTAAATGGCTACGCAAACCGTTCCGTAATTTTCCGCCGTGTTTTCGCAGGCGACCGAACTCATATAACCAACTCCATTTTAATGGAGGGAGTAGTTGTCGGAAACGACTGCGTCGTCGAACACGCCATCATCGACAAAGACGTAACCCTGCACCCCGGCGCACGAATAATCGGCACCCCGGAAGCCCCGATTGTTATACCTAAAGGGCAAGAAGTAGTCACTTGATACTTTTTCCACTCTCAAAAATTGAAATTCGCCCTCATCATCTCCAAAAAAACAACCCGGAAACCTGACATCCGGGTTGTTTTTTTTGTGGACCGGTAAACTGCATCCGGCTTCGAGGGAATGCGTCGCCGCCAACACGTGTCCCCGGTGCCCACCGCGCGCTTGGCGCGCTTTTTTATGGGCTCGGAAACTGCGTCCGGCTTCGAGGGAATGCGTCGCCGCCGACACATGCCCCCGGTGCCCACCGCGCGCTTGGCGCGCTTTTTTATGGGCTCGGAAACTGCGTCCGGCTTCGAGGGAATGCGTCGCCGCCGACACGTGTCCCCGGTGCCCACCGCGCGCTTGGCGCGCTTTTTTGTGGACCAAGAAACTGTTCCCGGCTTCGAGGGAATGCGTCGCCGCCGACACATGTCCCCGGTGCCCACCGCGCGCTTGGCGCGCCTAAACTCTTGCGCCCGGATACATTGTGACTTTTGGAAAAATGTAGGCCGACGTCAGTCTTTCGGACGCATCCGAGGGGGAGGATTCGTTTGCACGGGCGGATTCCAACAGAGCGAAAACAGCTTCGATGTCACCGACGGCCTTTTCGGGGCCGGATTCGATTTTCGCGCCCATGCGAATTGCGGCGTGGAAGTTTTCAAGCTCGCGCTGGTAGCCGAGGCCGGGCATGTAGTTAACGGCGTTGGAGGGGCGTTCGTCGGTATATGAAATGTTTACGAACCCACAGTTTGAATCCTCGAGGAAAATTTCGCCTTTTGTGCCGTAAATTCGCAACCCAACGAGCGGTGCTTGTGTTTCCCTTCCTGCCGTGAAAAATGTGTAATGTCCCGTGATATTTTCAAATTTTAACAGCGCGTTTATGCAGGAATACGGCGCGAAATCGTGCATGGGCGGATGCCCGTGCGCGGACACATTGTCGATATCGCCGAAAAGATACCGCAACCTCGCCATATGATGCACGCCGGAATCAAGAATCACGCCGCCTTCATATCGCGGATGTTGCCGCCAATTTGTTTGACCGAAACCGCCGCGCTCCGACTCCCTCGCGTAGTCGATGATGTGCGTATCGATGAAAAAAATCGGCTCGCCGATTTCGCCGCTTGTGAGGAGCTCTTTTATCAGCACGTTTTGTTCCTCGTAACGCACATTTTCCGCAACCATAACCGTCGAGCTTGACAAATCGCACATTTGAATAAGCCTCCGTGCCGCGTCGGGCGAGGCCGCGAAGGGTTTTTCCGCCAAAAGATGCTTGCCGCTTCGCATGACGGTTGCGGCGGTTTCAAAGTTTTCGCTGATGGGAACAAGCGACAAAATCGCCTCGATGTCGTCCCGCTCAAGCATTTTTTGCAAATCATCAAAAGCGTTTTCGGGCGAATGCCCCATGAATTGCACAACGTTTTGTGCCTTTGCCAAATCCCTGTCACACACCGCAGCAATTTCAAATCTGTCCCGCAGTTTTGCAAGCGCGGGCGCGTGAAGCCGCTCCCACGCAAGCCCGAGGCCGACAACGCCCAGCTTAATCTGTTCCATGTAAAATTCTCCTTTTGCCCCTCCTTATCATGTTTTACATATTTTTCACAGATTATGCGGAAAAAAACTTTAGGGCGTGTGTCGGAAGGGCGTTTTCAATTTTTTGAGCATAGAAAAAATGAGTCGGCGAGTGACACTCGCCGACTCATTTTTGTCATGCCCAAAAAAGTATCCTTATTTCTCCGGCGCGGAAAGCACAACGCGTCCGTCGTCCTCCATGTGAATGAGCAGCCGATTATTTTCCAAATTCATTTTATCCAAAAAGTTGCGCGGAATTTGCACGCGTCCCGCGCGGTCCAAAACTGCGTATTCGATTTGTTTTTGCTCAAACCCCTCGATGCCTGCAAGGCGTTCTGCGTAAGACATTATGAATTCGCTGGACGTTTTGCCGTCGCGAATTGCGACGACGCGTTGGACTTTTTTCGCGATTTCGCGGTCGTGGGTGACGATTACGATTGTTGTGCCAAGCTCTTTGTTTACGGAGCGGAACATGTCCAAAATATATTCCGTCGTGCGTGTATCGACGCTTCCCGTCGGTTCGTCGGCGAGCAAAACGGCGGGGTGATTCGCAAGCGCAAGTGCGATTGCGATGCGTTGTTGTTCGCCGCCGGAAAGCTGATTCAAGCGGTGTTTCGCCCGTTTGCTCATGCCCGTAAGCTCCAAAAGTTCCATTGCCCGCGCGCGCTTGTTTTTTATCGGATTTTTGCGATTAAACTGCATCGGCATCATTACGTTTTCGATTGCGGTAAGGTACGGGATTAAATTTCGCGCGTTATTTTGCCAAACAAAGCCCACGGTAGAAATTTTGTATTCGACCAAATCCTTCTCGCGCAATTTGAACAAATCTTTTCCGTCAACGAAAAGTTTGCCTGCCGAGGGTTTGTCGAGGCCGCCAATCATGTTTAACAGGGTCGATTTCCCGCTGCCGCTGTTGCCGATTATCGCCATTATTTCGCCGCGCTCAATTATAAGGTCAAGTCCTTGCAACGCAAGCACTTCGATGTCCTTCGTTTTGTAAATTTTTACGAGGCTTTCGGCCTCGATTACGTTTTTATTTTCAGACTCCATTTAGCATTGCCCCGTTCGGCTAAGAAATTTATCCGTTAATGATTTCCCCATCCGCCATCTCGTACACTTTGTCCGCGACCTCCATCAAACCGGGGTCGTGCGTTGTCATTACGATTGTCGCGCCTTCTTGCTCGATTAAATCTTTGAAAATTTTTATTACCTGCAAGCCCGTATGCGTGTCGAGTTCGGCGGTGGGTTCGTCGGCGAAGATTATTTTCGGGCGATGCGCGATTGCACGGGCGATTGCGACGCGTTGTTGTTCGCCGCCGGAAAGCTCGCTGGGCATATGGCGCATTCGCGGCGCGAGACCGACGCGCTCGAGGCAATGTTCCGCTCGCGCCTTGCGCTCGGCGGCGTTCGCCTTGTTTAGGCGCAACATAAATTCGACGTTCTCGAACGCCGACATCATGCCGATTAACGCAACGGATTGAAACACAAATCCCATTTCATTTCGGCGCAAGATGTCGCGTTTTTTTTCGGAAAATTTTGATTCGCCGTCAAAAAAAACCTCGCCCGACGTCGGATAATCAAGCATTCCGAGCATGTTCATAAGCGTGGTTTTTCCGCTGCCGCTTCGCCCTTTAAGTATTGTTAATTTATTTTCGGAAACGGTTAGCGAGATGCCTTTTAATGCCCAAAAATCGCCGCCCCCAACAGGGAACGCGCGTTTGACATCTCGGGCTTCCATTATATATTCGCTCAAATTATGCCCCCCACTATCCCTCGTAGATACGGAACGTTTTTTTCATGGCAAATCCTTCGGCGGGCAAAATTTTTACGCGCTCGGCGGTCCATATGTGCGCGGCACAGGCGTTTTGCGCTATGTCAACGAGATTGCTTACGACCGCGCTTGCCGTCGGGAGTTTTCCCGCGCCGCTTCCGTAAAACATTACGCTTCCCGTTGTTTTCGCACGCGCCCACAGGGCGTTGTACACGTCGCTTACCGTTGACATGGGATGCCCGATTTTTACCAAAAACGGCGCGACAACGGCTTGTACGCCGCCGGCGGAGATTTTCGCTATCGCGAGGTGCTTGAGGGTATAGCCGTTTTCGGCGGCAAAGGCGAAGTCGTCCGCAGTTATTTTTTCGATGCCTTCCGTCGGAATATCCTTGTAATCGACGGTTTTGCCCGTGGCAAGCGAGAGCAAAATCGAGAGCTTTCGGCACGCGTCGAACCCGCCCACATCGGCGGTCGGGTCGGCTTCGGCGTAGCCCAGCTCCTGCGCGGATTTCAGTGCGTTGTCGTAGCTTTTGCCGTTGTCATTCATTTGCGTCAAAATATAATTGCTGGTTCCGTTTAATATCCCCGCGATTTCCTGTACTTCGTCGGTCAAAAGCGCGCCGCAAAACGGGCGAATCAGCGGAATCCCGCCGCCGACGCTTGCCTCGAAAAGCAGATGCACGCCGCGTTCTTTCGCCAGCGCGAAAAGCTCTGCGCCGTGCGCCGCTATTAAGGCTTTGTTCGGCGTAACAACGTGTTTGCCCGCCAAAATCGCGCGTTTCGCAAAATCGTACGCGGTGGTTTCGCCGCCGATGCATTCCGCGACGATTTTTATTTCGGGGTCACGCTCGATTTCTTCGAAATTTTTTATAAATTTGCTTTTTTGGTCTTCGCCCGGAAAATCTCTGGTATCCAAAATATACTTTACATCAATGGATTCGCCGGATTCGCCCGCTTTTTTCGCCACTTGCGCCGCGTTAATCTTTAAAACCTCCGCAACGCCCGAACCCACAACGCCGTATCCTAAAATTGCAATTCTCACTCTTTCACATCCTTAACGCATTTTTCGACATCATACCATAAATCCGGCTTCGAGAGAATGCGGAAAAACCGACATGTGTACTCGGTGCTAAAAGAAGTCGCGAATCATCTTGGCGAGTTCGACTTCGACGGTGTGTGCGACGGAGCCGCCGCGGAGTATACGAATTTCGACGATGTCGCCGATTTCTTTTGCGCGAATGGCGGCTTGGAGCTGTGGCATATCGAAGACGGGCTGGCCGTCGAAGGCGGTTATAATGTCGCCTTCGCGAAGGTCTGCATTGTACGCGGCGCGGCCTTCATGCACTTCGAGAATTATTACGCCAAGCGCGGGTATGCCCCAAAGTTCCGCGCGATTTTCCAAATCTTCCGCAAGGGAACGCCCGCTTATTCCAATCGCCGGCATACGATAATTTGCCGCAATTTCAAGCAAAATCGGCGCGGCAACGTTCGCGGAAATACTGTAGCCCATGCCCTCCGCAAGCGACGGGTCCGTCATAAGGCGGGTCGCGCGATTCATGTTTATACCGATAATTTCGCCGCGCGTGTTTAAAAGCGGGCCGCCGCTGTTGCCGTAATTTATCGCGGCGTCGGTTTGCAAAAGCGGAATCGGATACTCTCTGCCGGGCAAATAAAGCGGACGCTCCGCCGCGCTTAAAATCCCTTGAGTAACCGCAGTCCCTTCCCCCATCGCGTTCCCAATCGCAAGCACAACGTCGCCGATTCGCATCTCGTCGGAGTCGCCGAACGACGCAAACGTAACCTCGCCGATTCCCGCCGCCATTAAATCCGCGTTTAAAATATATGCAACCGCCAAATCGTAATCATCATTCGTTCCGACGGGTCTCGCCTCAATCGGCGCACTGCCGTCGATGCTGACATCCCAGCGATACCCCGGGCGAACGACGTAAAGATTTGTTGCGATAAAAATTCTGTCGTGAGTGTATGCAAAAATTATTCCCGAACCGTAGCTTGCAATCGGGTCGAAAAGTTGCATGTGAGGTCTGTCGTGATGTGCGCGATGTGTCGTAATACCCACAACTGACGGTGCAATCAGCTCAATCATATCCGAAAGCGACGCGACTTCCCGCTCCATTTCAAAGACATACGAAGTAGCCGTAAATTCCGCGCCGGGCGCGACGACCTCCGCGGGGAGGGGAGGCTCTGCCCCACCGAAAAACGACAACCCCGCTCCGATGCCGAAGCCCAAAATCCCCATCCCGAGCGTGCAGGCAAACATCAAGGCGACCGCGACTCCGAACCATGATTTTTCGGGTGCGGGCTTAGCAATTACGCGATATGAAGCGGGCGGTTCACCCGACGCATCCGCTAAGTCGTCGTAAATATCTGCCCATTCATCACCATGTTTTTTTTCCTCCGGAACAAGAAAAAACTTCGCAAACGCGGCGTCATCCTGCGGCGTCGCGGTCGTTTGACCCTCGTTTGCCAAGTCTTTTTCAATTGCTTCCTGTATTTTGTCAATCTCGGAAAGTCCGAAAAAATCGAATTCATCGCGTTCGTTTTCATGCACTTGAATCACCTCACCTTTAATAATACCACTTGTTTCGTGCTTTTGTCGAGCTTTTACCGAGATTTTTCATGTTTTTTGCAGATGAGTGCAAATGAGTCGGCGAGTGACACTCGCCGACTCATTTTTTTTTGCCGGGAATCGGTGTATAATGATGTTGGATAAAAATGTTTTAAACAAGGACTTTTTCCGAAAACATCCAAAACTATCTCAGGAGTGTCCTAAATGTCACTGGCGAAATATTTAAAGCCCTTTTGGGGCGGAATAATTCTTATACTTGTGCTGCTTTTTGTGCAGTCGCTTGCGGAGCTTTATTTGCCGACCTTGATGTCCGCAATCGTTGACGACGGCATTGTTTATGCCTACCAAACGGGCGAGTCGCGCATGGAATTTATCTTGCAAACGGGTGCCGCAATGCTTTTTTTCGCGCTTTTGGCGGGTACATTTTCGATTATTGTTTCATACATTTCGCCCAAAGTTGCGGCGGGCGCGGCGCGTGATTTGCGGCGCGATTTGTTCATAAAAGTCGAAAACTTTTCGCAGACGGAATTCGATAAATTTTCGTCGGCGTCGCTTATCACACGCTGCACAAACGACGTTACACAGGTCCAAAATGTCGCAAACATTTCGGCGCGCATGCTTCTTTACGCGCCTATTTTGGCTGTCGGCGGAATTTTTATGGCACTCACCCGCGCCCCCGGGCTTAGCTGGATTTTGGGGCTTGCCGTGATAATTTTATTCGGCATCGTGATACTTCTTGTGTCGATTGTTATGCCCAAATTCGCTCTTGTGCAAGAAAAGACCGACGGGCTCAACCGCGTCGCCCGCGAAATCCTGCACGGCCTGCCCGTCATCCGCGCTTTTGCCGCACAGGCGCACGAAAAATCCCGTTTTGACAAGTCCAACACCGACCTGCGCGACCTCGGTCTTTTCATCGGAAGAACCATGGCTTTCATCGGTCCCGCAATCACGTTCATCATGGGTTTTACGCAAGTCGCAATAATTTTTTTCGGCGCGCGTTCCGTCGGCACCCTTTCCGAAGACCTCCCAATCGGCGACATGATGGCCTTTTTCCAATACTCAATGCAAGTCCTTTTCGCGTTCATGATGTTCTCGATGGTGCTTGTAATGGTGCCGCGAGCGCAGGTTTCGGCTAAGAGAATTTCCGAGGTGCTTGATACGGAGTTTAGTATTGTCGATGATGAAGACCTTGGGGGCGCAGCCCCGGTCGCATGGGCGAGCAGTCCGCCTTTAGGCGGACGACCAGCCCCCAATCCCCCGCAAGGGAGCAAAGCCCCCTTGACCCCGACTATTGTTTTTGAACAGGTTTCGTTCAGCTATCCAAACGCAGAGGCGGCGGCTGTTGAGGGCATTTCGTTTGATGCGAAAGCTGGCGAAACTACGGCGATTATTGGGGCAACCGGTGCCGGAAAGTCCACTATTGCGCAGCTTTTGCTTCGGTTTTACGATGTAAGCGGCGGGCGGATTCTTGTTGACGGGGTGGATATTCGGCGGATGCGGCAGGCGGAACTTCGCGAAAAAATCGGCTACGTGCCGCAAAAAGGGCAGCTTCTTTCGGGGACGATTGAGTCAAACATAAAGTACGGAGTGCGCCAAGCGCACGGTGGGCACCGCGAAGATGTGTCGCAAGCCACGCGTTCTCTCGAAGCCGGAGACAAAGCCGGAGACAATCCTTCCTTCCTTGAAAAAATTGCGCGCGTTGCCCAAGCGGCGGATTTTATTGCCGAAAAAGAGGGCGGATTCGCGGCGGAAATTTCGCAGGGCGGCACAAATATTTCCGGCGGACAACGCCAGCGGCTTTCGATTGCGCGCGCGCTTGCAAAAGAGCCGGAAATTTTAATCTTCGACGACGCGTTTTCCGCGCTGGATTTCCAAACCGATGCCGCACTTCGAAAAGCCCTGCGCGAACATGCCGCAAATGCCGCAATCATCGTGATTGCGCAACGCGTCGGCACGATTATAAACGCCGAGCAAATCCTTGTATTAGATGAAGGAAAAATCGTCGGGCGCGGGACTCACGCAGAACTTTTGAAAAATTGCGCGGAATACCGCGAAATTGCATCAAGTCAGGG
Organism: Defluviitaleaceae bacterium; assembly: GCA_009786975.1. Classification (GTDB taxonomy): domain Bacteria; phylum Bacillota; class Clostridia; order Lachnospirales; family WQUN01; genus WQVC01. The sequence goes on along the minus strand of WRGX01000219.1, from coordinate 42,600 downwards.
TGCCGTCTCATGAGGCGACACGGGCCCCACAAAGAAGACAAGCCGAAAAATTTTCGCGGGGCGATTCGGCGACTTTTGGCGTACCTCGGCGGCGAAATGTTTGTCATCACGCTTACGACGATTTTCATGGTGGTTTCGACGATTATGGCGGTGCTTGCGCCGCGAATTTTGGGCGAAGCGACCGACGAAATTTTCAGCGGGCTGATACGCATGGGCGAGGGCGTCGGCGGCATAGATTTTTCGCGAATCGGCCAAATTTTGTTGATTATGCTCGTGCTTCACTCGCTGAATATTATTTTCAACTACGCACAGGGCTACATTATGGCGGGCGTAGCCATGCGTGTTATGTATCGCTTGCGTGTTGAATTAAGCGATAAAATTCATCGCTTGCCGCTGAAATATTTTGATAAAAACCCGCACGGAGACGTGCTTTCGCGCATATCAAACGACGTCGATACCTTGGCAAACACGCTTGGCTCGGGAATTTCCCAGGCGTTAATGAGCGCGGTTCACATCATCGGAACGATTATAATGATGCTTACAATCAGCCCGATTTTGACGCTTGTCGCCCTGATTACCCTGCCGATTTCGGCGGCTTGCACGGCCTTCGTCGTGCAAAAATCGCAAAAATATTTCAAGGCGCAACAAGCAGACCTGGGAAAACTCAACGGACACATCGAGGAAATGTTCACGGCGCACGCCATCGTCAAGGCGTTCAACGGCGAAAAAAAATCCGTCGAGGCTTTTGACGAGCACAACAAAGCCTTATATAACGCCTCTTGGCGCGCAAATTTTTTCTCCGGCATGATGATGCCAATCGTCGGATTTATTAGTAACATCGGGTATGTAGCAATCGTCGTAATCGGCGGCGCGCTGACCCTTAACGGCGCAATGACAATCGGCGGAATTCAAGCCTTCATCCAGTACACGCGCCAGCTCGGGCACCCAATCGCCCAGCTCGCCGGAGTCGCGTCAGTTTTCCAACAAACCGCGGCGGCGGCGGAGCGAGTCTTTGATTTTTTGGGCGAGGAAGAAGAAGACCTAGGGGGAGAAATTTTTTCAACGCAATCAGCAACACAAGCAGCAACGCAAACAGCATCCGGCTTCGAGAGCACGCGCAAGGATTTACACGTGCCCCCGGAACCAAAAACCCTTCTCAAAAAAACTTTCGTTGGGCGTGTGGAGTTTAAGAACGTCTGCTTTGGGTATGAGCCGGACACGCCTGTTATAAAAAATTTTACGGCGGAGGTTAAGCCGGGGCAGAAAATTGCGATTGTCGGGCATACCGGCGCGGGGAAAACCACGATTGTCAAGCTGCTTATGCGGTTTTACGATGTTGCGTCGGGCGGGATTTTTGTTGACGGAAAAAATATTACGGAATACGAACGCGACGAATTGCGGCGGCATTTTGGCATGGTTTTGCAAGATACATGGCTTTTCAGCGGCACAATTGCGGAAAATATCCGATACGGACGCCTCGACGCAAGCGACGAGGACGTAAAAAACGCCGCACGAGCGGCGCAGGCGCATCACTTTATTCGCGTGCTTCCCGACGGATACGGGATGCAAATCAATGAAGAAGCCGACAATATTTCCGCCGGACAAAAACAGCTATTAACCATCGCGCGAACAATTTTGGCAAACCCCGACATTCTAATTCTCGACGAAGCAACAAGCAATGTCGACACGCGCACAGAGATTCAAATCCAGCGCGCAATGGACAATTTGATGCAAGGCCGCACATCGTTTATTATCGCGCATCGCCTTTCGACGATTCGAAGCGCGGATTTAATCCTAGTAATGCGGGACGGCGATATTGCCGAACAAGGTACGCATGACGGGCTTCTTGCCGCAGGCGGCGTTTATGAAAAATTGTATCGCAGTCAGTTTGAGGAGAGCGCATAATAACCTGCCCTCCCGAAAAGTTATAGCGCAGAAACCGTCAAAAATCCCGTATATTCAGCAAGGAACGCCGTAAAATGACCTAAATCCAAAGAGGAGTTACACTATAATTATAGCGTGGATATATTGAATGAGAAAGTCGTTAGCGTAAATTCCCATTGTTCTGCGAAATCTTCCATTATGCTGTATTCGTGAATGTCGAATTTGCTTGGTGCGGAAATCCATTCATCGGATTCGTATTTTTCTGCATCGGCATCTATGCCGGAATACGCAGAGTCGATGTAAAATTCAAATTCTCCTGTTTGCGTGTTGTAAATAAAGAGGGCTTTCGTCGGTTATCATTTCAAATTCATCTGCAACATCTTTTAGTTTCAATTTTTCGCTGGGCGTTAAGCCTGAGAAGCCATTACATTGATGATTCGTTCCCACATGGAAATAGCATCCTCATATCTTCCCAGGCTTTTGCCCATACTGCATATGCTTCGGATTCGTCCCCGCGGGCAAGGGCTATGTCCCCTTGCATTATTGGCCTAAGCGCAGGGTGCATGTTTGCAATAAAGGGCTTAGCTCGTTCGAAGTCTCGCAGAACAATGCACATCTCGGCTAGCCACCCGTTTAATTGAACCAGTTCCGGATAATCTAATGCGTATTTTTCACAAAAAGCCAGCATATCCAACATACCACTGGAGCGGCTTTGGTAACCGCCATTTGCACCAAGTTCATTCATTAGCACATTGTAAGCGGAAGTACTTGCGTTATTCGGGTCGGCTTGTATAGCACGCTTTGCATATTATTATTATGGTTCGCATCGCCGCTTGTTATGTCAACAAATTTTTGTCAAGCGGCAAAACAAATCCGAACCCTTCGCCGATAAGTCTAATATCGTTCGGGTTCGGATTATACGTTAGCTCTGCGGATGACAGGACTTGAACCTGCACACCTTACGGCACGAGAACCTAAATCTCGCGTGTCTGCCAATTCCACCACATCCGCATTTGTGCTATTATTGGATTATAACAGAAAAATTCAAGGATGTGAAACTGTGGCGCGAAATACTTTTCGCGAGGACGAGGTTCTCGACCAAAAAAATGTGTTTAAGTTTGGGCATTTGTTTCGGCTTGGGAAATATATTCGTCCCTATCGGCGCGTTTTCGGGCTTACTTTTGCGTTTACGATTACCTCGAGCGGGCTTGGGCTTTTGGCACCGTACCTTACGATGATTGTTATGGACGAGGCGATTCCGACCGGAAATGTGGCGCAGGTGCTGATTCTTTCGGCAATCATGCTGGCTACTATTTTTTTGAACATATTTTTTATGCGATATCGTATCGCGGCGATGGCTAAGGTCGGGCAAGGCGTAATTCGAGACTTGCGGCTGGATTTGTTTAAACATATCCAGCTTTTGCCGTTCAGTTTTTTTGATTCGCGGCCCCACGGGAAAATTCTTGTGCGGCTTGTTAATTACATAAATTCCTTAAGCGAAATGCTGTCGAACGGGCTTTTAAACGTGATTACAGACATGCTTTCGCTTGGCATTATCGTTGTAATTATGCTGACGATTGACACGCAGCTCACGCTTGTTGCAATGGCGGGGATGCCCTTTCTTTTTGGCGCGATTTTTATTATTCGCACGAAAAATCGGCGGGCGTGGCAGTTAATCAGCGCGAAACAGTCGAATCTTAACGCGTATATTCACGAAAGCATCGCGGGCGTGAAAATTACGCAGGCGTTTTCGCGCGAAGCGGAAAATGAAGCGATTTTCGCCGATGTTTCGTACAGCGTACAAAAAACTTGGATGAAGGGTATCGCGATGGTCTTTTTGTTGCGGCCCACTATCGAAAATATCAGCACGCTTGCGGTTTCGTTTTTATATGTTGTTGCGGTTTCGATGATTGCTGATAACGCGCTTACAGTGGGCGTTCTTGTCGCGTTTGTCATGTACATTCATCGATTTTGGACGCCGATTAACAATATCGCGATTTTTTACAATTCGATTGTCACAAACATGAGCTATCTCGAATTAATTTTTGAAACCCTCGACGAGCCGGTTCTGGTCGCGGATAAACCCGGCGCGTGCGATATGCCCGAAATCGAGGGGCGTGTCGAGTTCAAAAATGTAAGTTTTTCATACGAAAAAAACCAGCCCGTCTTGGACAATGTGAATTTTTCCTGTGAAGCAGGAAGCACGATTGCACTTGTAGGGCCGACGGGCGCGGGGAAAACGACGGTTGTGAACCTGCTTTCGCGATTTTACGAGCTTGAAAAAGGGCAAATTTTTATCGATGGCTTCGATATCGGCGACGCGACGCTGTATTCGTTGCGCCGACAAATGGGCATAATGCTTCAGGACAGCTTTCTTTTTTCGGGAACAATCATGGAAAACATCCGCTACAGCCGCCTCGACGCCAGTGACGACGAGGTAATCGCGGCGGCAAAAGCGGTTTGCGCGCATGAATTCATAATGGAGACCGAAAAGGGCTACAAAACCGAGGTGAACGAGCGCGGTACGCGGCTTTCCGTCGGTCAGCGGCAACTGATTTCCTTCGCGCGCGCGCTTTTGGCCGACCCTCGAATTTTAATCTTAGACGAAGCCACCGCAAACATCGACACACGCACCGAGCAAGCCCTGCAAAAAGGCCTCGACCGCCTTTTGCAAGGCCGCACTTCCTTTATAATCGCGCATCGGCTTTCTACGATTAAACACGCGGATTTGATTATGGTGATTGACCACGGAAAAGTCGCGGAGCGCGGGACACACGAGGAACTTTTGGAGCTTCGCGGGGAGTATTTTTCGTTGGTGGAAACCCGCCCGTAACGTATGAAAAGCGCGCCAAGCGCGCAATGGGCACCGGGGGCATGTGTCGGCGGCGACGCGTTCCCTCGAAGCCGGAAGCAATTTCCCGGCCCATAAAAAAGCGCGCCAAGCGCGCATTGGGCACCGGGGGCATGTGTAGGCGGCGACGCGTTCTCTCGAAGGCGGGGGCAGTTTCCCGGCCCATAAAAAAGCGCGCCAAGCGCGCATTGGGCACCGGGGACATGTGTCGGCGGCGACGCGTTCTCTCGAAGCCGGGGGCAGTTTCCTCGTCCGTAAAAAAAGAGTCGGCGAGTGTCACTCGCCGACTCTTTTTTGCAAAATAATAAAAAATGGCAATCGAAAATGATTGACATTTTTTTTTGTTGAGATATTATAGATAAATGGAGAAACATAATAAATTTTCCAAGCAGGATAGAAAAAATATTATCCGCGCGATGGGCGTTATGACGCATATCGGCTTAACGGTAGCGATTTGCGTGCTTGGCGGGGTTTTGCTCGGGCGTTTTTTGGACGGGCTTTTGGGCATAAGCCCCTGGCTTACGATTGTGCTTTCTCTGTTGGGCTGTATGGCGGCCTTTAAGGCGATGATTGATATCGCCAAAAAGTTCTGACCAATAAGTTCTAATCGAGATTCTAGGGGTCGAGTATGGAGTACAATGTAGACACCGTTGCAACTAAAATGATTTTGGTAATTGCCGTGCTTTCGGGTATAATGGCTGTGGCGAGTGTCCCGTTGTTCATGCTTCTTGCGGCAAACCCCGATTCGCTTACATTCGCCGCCGTTATGGGCATCCGCAACCCCGAGGCGGTAACGATAAATGACACAATCCCGTTTGCCGCCGGAATTTCTGCGGTGGCGGCGGTTAATATCGCAAAAGTTCTTCTTTTGAAACGTGCCGTGAAAAATTCTCTTGAGCGCGAATCGGAGGCGGCAAAATTTTACTTAAAGGGGCAGTCTTTTATTCGGCTTTTTGCGATGGCGATAGTTCTGCTTGCGGTCGGTTTTCTTCATGCCAACGCTACAAATTACGCAGGAAATCCGCAATATGTAAATTTCATGGGTGCGTTTTTCGGAGTTTTAATATTTCCGATTACATCTCATTCGATGCGATTTTTTTTCCGCGACGCACTTAGAGATAACCCCGAATTACTTGCAAAAAACGAAAAAAGCACGACGCAGGACGCAATCGACAAATTAAAAGCAATAGGCGCGGATAAGGAGGATAAACATGGACTTTAACATCAACGTCTTCGGCAGTTTCAGAGTAACCGACACAATCGAATTTTTAATCACCGATACAACCATAAGCATATGGATTGTTATGGGCCTGCTTTTATTCCTCGCGCTAATCGTCCGCATAAAATCCCGCAATTGGGACCCAATGGTAAAGCCGACAGGATTTCAAAACGTGATGGAAATTTGCATTGACGGATGGGAAAAATTCTATAAAAGTAACACAAGTGACGTGGTTGCGTACCTTTCGCCGTGGTTTTTCTCACTGTTGGTATTTCTGCTTATATCAAACATGATAGGCATTGTTCCGGGTGTTCGCCCGCCGACGGCGGACTGGGGAATGACTTTTCCGCTTGCCTTGTTGTCTTTCTTCCTTATACAGTTCGCGGGGGTTCGTCACCGCCCGAAAGCGTACTTAAAAGGCATTTTTTTGGAACCGGTTTTCGTTTTCGCGCCGCTTAACGTAATCGGCGAGCTTGCGCGGCCGATTTCGCTCAGCTTCCGTTTATTCGGCAATATCTTGGGCGGCATGATACTTTTGTCGCTGTTATACGGCATTGCGCCCTTTATCACACGTTTGGTTTTACCCGTCCCGCTTCATATTTACTTCGATCTTGCTGCCGGGGCCTTGCAAGCTGTCATTTTCACGATGCTAAGCCTTACTTTTGTAAGCATCGCGGCGGACAGTTGACACGAATTTTTACGGGCTACACGCCGAAAATTCGTGAAGGCTTCAGGTTGAGATAAAAATTATTTTCAAGGAGGAATTTTTATGGACGCATTGGCATTAGCCGTTGGTTTGTCCAACATTGCGGCTGCAATCGCACTCTTGAACGGTCTTTTGACAACAATCGGGCAAGGAAACGTTGCCGCCCACGCCGTTGAGGCAATCGGACGTCAACCCGAAGCGAAGGGTTCAATTACCACGACGATGTTTATCGGTTGCGGTTTCGCGGAAACAGCGGGTGTGTACGGCTTGTTGATTTCATTCCTTTTGATTTTCGCAAATCCGTTTATGGACAGATTGTTCGAACTTTATGAACTTGCATCAGCAGTTTTACCGTTCGTAGCTTAAAATGAGGGGATGGTTCAATTGAATCCTCAATTCCTATTTTTTTTGAGTGCCGAAGGCGATGTAGTATATCGCTATCGCCCGCTTCTCGACATGGATCTGCCCATGTTCGTGAACATGATACCGCCGCTTTTGAGCTTTATTTTAACGGCGGCATTCCTAACGTGGCTTTTATACAAGCCCGTTAAGAAAATCCTTCAAGCCCGCGCGGACCGCGTTGAGGGCGACATTAACGACGCCGCGCTAAGCAAGGCAAGCGCAGCGGAATTGAAGGCGATGTACGAACAAAAGGTCAGAGAAATCGAAACGGAACGCGCCGAAATCTTGGACGAAGCGCGTAAAGCCGCAAGCGAAAGGCGCGCAAAAATGTTGGACGAAGCGAAAGCCGAAGCCCAAGATGTGAAAGAACGCGCCGCCCGCGATGTCGCAAACGAGCTTGAGCAAATCAAGGGCACGGTACATCAAGCAATCGTCGATATTTCGACAGACATGGCCGCGAAGCTGATTTCCGCAAGCGTTGACGCCAAAGCGCACGAAAAATTATTCGACGAAGCAATGGCTGAACTCGAAGCCACCACGGCAATCTATACTGAAGCCGTGACGGCGTAAGGGGGGCTTAACGTTGGCAGATTTAGGCATTCGTTACGCGACCGCGCTTTTCGATATTTCGCAAGAAAGCGGCTTATTGGACGATTATCTTATGCAAGCAACCCTTGTGCGAGACAATATCGCCGAAGATAGTGTGCAGCGTATTTTGACGCATCCGCGCATTACTTCCAATGAAAAATTTGCGTTTTTGCAAAAAGCATTCGGGGATACCGTCCATCAAGACCTTTTGGGCTTTATGCGGCTCGTTATTTCGAAAAACCGCGAAGCCTTCCTTTTGCCTGCGCTTAACAAGCTAATCGACATGATTAAAACGCACAAGCGGCAAACAACCGCAAGGGTCGTTTCCGCCGTACCGCTAAGCGACGCGCAAGCCACGAAACTTACGGCACTGCTTTCGCAAAAGCTGAACAAGCAGGTCGATGTCGTCGTTTTGGTTGACCCGTCGGTTATCGCGGGTATAAGCATCCAAGCCGATGGGTATTTTTTAGACAGAACCGTTCGCACGATGCTAAAAGATATGAAAGAAAACATTAAAGGGGAGTAAGTTTATGATACTCAAACCTGATGAAGTTAGTTCAATTATCAAACAACAAATACAATCTTACTCCGCGAAAATGGACGTTGCCGAAGCGGGAAGCGTAATTCACGTAGGCGACGGAATTGCGCGTGTTTACGGGCTTAACAACGCCATGAGCGGTGAGCTTTTGGAATTTCCGGGTGAGCTTTACGGCATCGCGCTGAACCTCGACGAGGACAGCATCGGTGCGGTTCTTCTCGGCGCGGATGACCACGTCAGCGAAGGAGACCCGGTAAAACGCACAGGGCGTATCGCAGAAATTCCCGTTGGCGACGCGCTTTTGGGCAGGGTTGTTGACCCGACGGGTACGCCCGTTGACAATAAAGGTCCGATTCTTTCCAAAAAAACCCGCGTGGTCGAGCGCATTGCCCCCGGCGTAATTGAACGCGAGGAAGTAAATGTGCCGCTCCAAACGGGCATTAAGGCAATTGACGCGATGATTCCCATAGGTCGCGGTCAGCGCGAGCTTATTATCGGCGACCGTCAAACGGGAAAAACCGCCATTGCCATTGACACAATCATCAATCAGGCACTGATAAATAAAAAAGTCGGCGCACCCAAATCCGGCGAGAAAGACATTCGGGTTTATTGCGTATACGTCGCAATCGGGCAAAAAGCCTCGACAGTTGCGCGTGTTGCCCGGACGCTTGAAGAAGCGGGCGCGCTGGAATACACCTGCATCGTAAGCGCAAATGCGTCGGACTCCGCGCCGATGCAGTACATCGCGCCCTATGCGGGCTGTGCAATCGGCGAGGAATGGATGGAAGAGGGGCGCGACGTTCTTGTTGTGTACGATGACCTTTCCAAGCACGCCGTTGCGTATCGCGCGCTTTCGCTTTTGCTTCGCCGTCCTCCCGGTCGCGAGGCATATCCCGGCGACGTTTTCTACTTGCATTCACGCCTTTTGGAGCGTGCGGCTTGTTTGTCGAAGAAACGCGGCGGCGGAACACTTACCGCGCTTCCTGTAATCGAAACGCAGGCGGGCGATATTTCGGCGTACATCCCCACAAACGTTATCTCGATTACCGACGGGCAAATTTTCCTAGAATCTGAGTCGTTTAACAAAGGAATTCGTCCCGCGATTAACCCGGGGCTTTCCGTTTCTCGTGTTGGCGGCGCGGCGCAAATTAAGGCAATGAAAGCTGTTGCCGGACCGCTTCGTTTGGAGCTTGCGCAGTTCCGCGAGCTTGAATCCTTCGCGCAGTTCGGGTCGGATTTGACGAAAGACACCCTCGACCGCCTCGACCAAGGTCGCCGCATTGTTGAAATCCTGAAACAACCTCAAAGCGCGCCGCTTCCCGTTGAGCATCAGGTGCTTTTGTTCTACGCGATTACGAGAAAACATTTCGGAGGCGTTTCCGTTGAGGATATTCAAAAAACGGAAAAGGCGTTCCTGACATTTTTCGAAGAAAAGCACGACGATATTTTGGCAAAGATTCGCACGGAGAAACAAATCGGCAAGGAACTGGGCGCGGAGGTTGAATCCGCCATCGCCGCCTTTAAAGCGACCCTTTAAGGGTAAAAGTTGTTGAGCCGCAAGTGGGCGGCGAAGTTTTTTGCCGTTGCGTGTGTCAGCGAATGGCGAAAATAGGAGTGTGACGCGATATGCCCTCAATGAAGGCAATTAAGCGCAGACGTTTAACCGTAAAAAATATTTCGCAAATAACGCAGGCCATGAACCTTGTGGCAACGTCGAAATTGCAACGCGCCCGCGCCAATAAAACGGCTGTCGGGCGACCTGTGCAGGCTACTTTTGATATTGTTTACAACGCCGTCTGCGACGAGCGTGCTTTGTCGCAGCCTTTTGTTGCGCCGAGAACGGTGAAAAAAACGGCCTACGTTTTAATAACGAGTAATCGAGGGCTTTGCGGCGGGTATAACTCAAACGTTTGCAAGGCACTTAACGCGCACTCCAAGCAAAACGGAAAAGATTTTTTGATAATTCCGGTAGGCACAAAAGGGCGCGATTATTTTAAGCGTCGCAACGCGGAACTCATAGACGCGCCGCCGCCGTCGGAAACGCCGAATTTCACAGAAGCAAAGGACGTCGGCGACAAGCTCGTCAAAATGTATGAGGCAGGCGACATCGACGAAGTATATCTTGTGTACACACAGTTTTTTACGGTGCTTTCGCTTGAGCCGATTATCCGCAAGGTGCTTCCGCTCGACCCGGATTATTTGCGTTGCATTGTTGGCACGAATCTGAAAGACGGCGAGGAATTTGAGGATTTGGGCTTTTTCGCAAAACCTGACCCCAAGCCTGCGTCGTCGCTGAATCAGGAAGTTGAATTTGAATCGGGAATTGAAAACGTGCTTCGGAGCTTGATTCCGTGGTATCTTTCGATGTACCTTTACGCCGCGATGGCATCGTCCGCGCTTTGCGAGCAAGCCGCCCGCATGACAAGCATGGACTCCGCCACAAAGAACGCCGGCGAAATTATCGAAAAATTAACCCTCCAATTTAACCGCCAACGCCAAAGCGCGATTACGCAGGAAATTACCGAAATTGTTTCGGGCGCGAATGCGTTGCAGTAGGAGGACGTCTATTCGCCTAACCGACGGAATGCTTATAAAAGATCACCACGCAATACGCTATCAAATTGATTTTGAGAACAAATCGGCACTTTTGAGCGAGAATTGGGGCGAGTTTAAATAAAAAGCGCGCCAAGCGCGCATTGGACACCGGGGACATGTGTCGAAATCGGCACATTCCCTCGAAGCCGGGAGCAGTTTCCTGGCCCATAAAAAAAGACACCGCTTTGGTTTGACAAGCAGGAAATAAGCATTAAAGGAGAGGTTTCAATTGGCTAACACGGGAAAAATTTTGCAAATCACAGGGGCGGTCTTGGATATCCGCTTCGACGGCGGGTTGCCCGCGCTTTACAATGCAATTGAAATCGAACGGAAGGATGGGCTTGAATCCGTTGTGCTTGAAGTTTCGCAGCATTTGGGCGATAACGTTGTGCGGTGCATTTCAATGGGTTCGACGGACGGGCTTGTTCGCGGAATGCCGGCGATTGATACGGGTTCGCCGATTACCGTTCCTGTCGGCGAGGCAACGCTTGGTCGCATGATGAACGTTCTCGGCAGGCCGATTGATAACGCCGGACCGGTTGAGTCCAAGGAAAAATGGTCGATTCACAGAAAGGCCCCCGGCTTTTCCGACCAGACTTCGACGGCGGAAATTTTGGAAACGGGAATCAAGGTTGTAGACCTTCTTTGCCCATACGCTAAAGGCGGAAAAATCGGCCTTTTCGGCGGTGCGGGAGTTGGAAAAACCGTTATCATAATGGAACTTATTAATAATATCGCGGCAGCGCACGAGGGGCTTTCGGTTTTCACGGGCGTGGGCGAGCGAACCCGTGAGGGAATTGACCTGTACAACGAGATGGGCGAATCTTTGCTGAAGGACGGTTCGTCCGTGCGGAGCAAGACCGCGCTTGTGTTCGGGCAAATGAACGAGCCGCCGGGGGCGCGTATGCGCGTCGGGTTTTCGGGATTAACCATTGCAGAGTATTTCCGCGATGTTTCGCATCAGGACGTGTTGCTTTTCATCGACAATATCTTCCGTTTTGTGCAGGCAGGTTCGGAGGTTTCCGCGCTTTTGGGGCGTGTGCCGTCGGCGGTTGGTTATCAGCCCACGCTTGCGACGGAGGTTGGCGCGTTGCAAGAACGGATTACATCCACGAAAGCCGGCTCGATTACGTCGATTCAGGCAATTTATGTTCCCGCCGACGACTACACCGACCCGTCCGTTGCCACGACTTTTGCTCACCTTGACGCTACAACGGAACTTGACCGAGCAATCAGTGAAATGGGTATTTATCCCGCTGTAAACCCGCTTACGTCAACTTCGCGGATGCTTGAAAAAAGCATCGTCGGCGACGAGCATTACGGCGTGGCGCGTGATGTTCAGCGGATTTTGCAACGCTATAAAGATTTGCAGGATATTATCGCAATCCTCGGTATGGATGAGCTTTCGGAGGACGACAAGCTCACCGTTGAGCGCGCGCGTCGGATTCAGCGTTTCCTTTCGCAGCCCTTTACCGTTGCGGAAAAATTCACCTCAACGCCGGGTAAATACGTTAAGCTGACCGACACAATTGAGGGCTTTAGGCAGATTATCGCGGGCGAACATGACGAAATTCCCGAGGGTATGTTCCTTAACAAGGGTACAATTCAAGAAGTTTTGGACGAATATAAGAAATCGCAGGCGTAGCCGGATAAGGAACTGCCCGACCGGCGCACGCAGTGCCAGGGTTCAGGGGCGAATCCCCCGATGAAGCGGAGGGCAAAGAAATGGCAGATGAAAAAAAAATTGAGTTGCGGGTAATCGCGCCGACAATGGCGACGGATAAAAGCCCGTATAAGTTTGAAAAATCCGTTGATATGGCGATTATGCGCTGTACTACGGGTGACTTGGGCATTTTACCGGGGCGTATGCCTGTTTCGATGGTTCTCGGAACGGGTGTTTTGCGCATTTTTGACGAGGACAGCGAGACGCATATGGCGATTCTCGGCGGCGTGGCGCACGCGGGTGACGATGTTGTAACGATTTTGTCGGACGCAGCGTTTCGGCCGGATGAAATTGATACGCAGAAAATTTCGGAAGAAATGTCGGAACTTCGGCGGCTTTTGGATGGGACTGCGGATTTGGACGAAAAGCATAAATATCGCGAGGATATTCACCGTATGCAGGTGCAGCTTGAGGTTGCGAAAAGCGAGGAGAAGTAGGAACGAATGAGCGGCGGAGGAAAACTGACTGAAAAAGCGCGCCAAGCGCGCATTGGGCACCGGGGACATGTGTCGGCGTCGGCACGTTCTCTCGAATCCGGGAGCCATTTACCGGTCCATAAAAAAAGAGTCGGCGAGTGTCACTCGCCGACTCTTTTTTGTGTACATACTTAAGAGGGAGAAATTGCTCCCGGATTCGAGAGAAGGATTCAACCGCTTGGCGAGATATTGGGGTCCCCGAAGGCATGGATACTTAAAAAACATTTTCGCTTGACATGGCGTGAAGATTTGATAAAATTAAACAAAAACGTGCAAAATTTACGAAAAGAGGGATTTTTGTGAAAAAAAATGACACTGTGAGTTCGGACGAGATGGTGTCATTTTTTAATTGCGAAAACGAGCGTGGGTTAAACATTTTAATTATCGACGACACGCCCATGATAATTTCCGCGCTTTCGCAAATTCTTTTGCCGCTGTATTCCGTCAGGGTGGCAAAAAGCGGCGTTGACGGTCTCGAAATCGTCCGAAGTCAAATCATTGATTTGATTTTATTGGACATAAAAATGCCGGGGCAAGACGGGTTTGAAGTTATAAAAATACTGAAACAGGACGAGGAAATAAAAAAAATTCCCGTCATTTTTTTATCGGGCGCGACCGAGCCCGAGGACAAGGAGCGCGGTTTCGCCCTTGGCGCGGCGGATTTTATCGGGAAACCGTTTGTTGAGGAAGATGTGCTTCAGAGGGTAGAAAAAATACTGAAAAAATCCTAAGGGGGAACACATGACACGAGAAACAGTACGTTATCGCCGAGATTTTGCAAAGGCTCAAAGGTACACAATTCACGATTTGCGGGCAGAAATTGCCTCGAATCACCTTGCGACGGCGCACCGAATTGCCCACACATTAAAAAGCCTCGCCGCATTAATCGACGAGGAAACCTTGCGCGAAGCCTCGCTTAAAGTGGAGCAGACGCTTCGCAAGAAAAAGCTCCCGAAAGAGCCTGATATGCAGGCATTAGAATGCGAGCTTGACCATGTTTTGGCGAAAATTGCGGCATCGGGCATTTTAAACGACGACGGACTTCCGCCCGCGTCAGACGAGCAGACCGCGCTTTTTGACAGGCTGGAAGCCCTGCTTATCGCAAGCGACGCGTCCTGCACCCAGCTTATTGCCGAAATCGAAAAAATCCCGGAAACAAAGGTACTTATTCGACAAATCGAACTTTTTGCATTCAAAGACGCTCTTGTGACGTTGAAAGTTCTGCGGGAGCTGTTCGGAACGCCCTAAAAGCGAATCAGTTTCCGGCTTCGAGAGAACGTGCCGCACATAACATATGCCCCCGGTCCCCACGCCGCTTGGCGGACGCGCCGCACACAACACATGCCCCCGGTTCCCACGCCCGCTTGGCGGGCTCTACATTTTGGTGCCGCATTCTATGCAGTATTTTCCTTGCATCGGGTTTATGCTTTCGCAGGACTGGCAGGCTTTTTGCAAAAGCAGACCGCACTCCATACAAAATTTACCGAGCATTGTTAATGCCTCGCAACTTGGGCAGGTGACTTGTGCCGGCGGAATTCTTTCGAGCCTTTTTTCTGGCTCTTTTTTTTCTTTATCAAGGGCTGATTTGGGTTTTTTCGCTTCTAATTCCGCCGCAGATTTAACCGCGTTTATTTGCGCCTCTGTGGGGCGGAAAATATCGGGACGCAGGCTGATGTTCGCCGCCGCGCTTTTCAAAAAGCGGTAGCTTGATTTTACCGAGCCGTATCCGTCGGGCAAATCGATTACGAGGTGCCAATGCGCTTCGTAAATCGTTTGCATTCGAATGGGCGAAAACGTCATTCGACCGCCAATGGCCTTAAACGGTTTCGCTTTTACATATTTCGCCATATTTTCGTGGTCCATAAGAAACACATTCGCGGCATTCCCATTAAGCACGACCTCAACAGTTTTTCCTTTTTCAAGGCCTCCCAAGTCGTAATGCGTAAAATTCATGCGACTTCCCCACCTCTGTAATCAAATTGTAACACTATATCATTTGCGGGTTATTGCGTCAAAGATTGTCAGATGTTTGCGGGTCGGGGTTTTCGTCGTATGCGGCGCAAAGGTCGGCGTGGGTTTCGCGGAAAACCTGCAAAACTCGCGGGTCGAAATGCGTCGGCTCGGTGCGTCCGTCGCCGTCGGAAATAATTTTCATTGCCTCATCGTGCGTGAAACCGGGCTTGTAGGGGCGCGGCGAACGAAGCGCGTCGTATATGTCGGCGATTGTGACGATTCTTGCGGAGAGAGGTACGTCCTCGCCCGCGAGGCGACCGGGATAGCCCGTTCCGTCAAAGCGTTCGTGGTGACTTTCGGCAATTTCAATCGCAATCGTAAGAAGGTCGCGTTCGCTTGGCATTAACTTGGCGAGGTCGCGCAAAATATTTCCGCCGTCTTTGGCGTGTGCTTTCATTTGGTCGAATTCCTCGTCTGTCAGCTTGCCTTTTTTTGTTAAAACGGCGTCGGGTACGCCGACTTTGCCGATATCGTGCAGTGGCGAGTACATGATAATGGCGTCCGCCGTTGCTTTATCCAAAACATCGGGGTGATTTTTGGCAAAATTCATCGCCAAAATTCTCGTCAGACTTTTTATGCGCAGCAAATGCGCTCCTGTGACTTTGTCGCGACTTTCCGAAAGTATCGACATGCCCATTATCGTCGCGCTGTGCGCCTCGTAAAGCTGGCGGGCGCGTTCTTCAAGCTCTCGCGTGCGTGCGGCAACAGCCGCTTCAAGGTCGTCTCGATAAATTTTTAAATCGACATGATTCCGAACCTTTGCGCGGATTACGCTTGGCACGTACGGCTTCCTTATGTAGTCCACCGCGCTTAATAGCAGCCCTTTTTCCTCGCTATACGTGTCGTCGGCCGCGGTTACAAAAATAACAGGTATCGACTCGCAATGTTCATAGCCGCGAATACGCGCAATAAGCTCAAAGCCGTCCATTTCCGGCATGGACAAATCCAACAAAATGAGGTCGGGCTTCACTTTCGGCAAAAGTTCAAGTGCATCCGCGCCGCTTTGTGCTTTGTACATATTGTACTGGTCCGACAAAATTACTTCGAGCATGTCTAAATTAGATTGAATGTCATCAACCGCCAAAATTGTGTGTTTCATAATAAAAAGCCCCCTAATTTATAATTGTATTAGTGTATGCGTTGATTAAAAATTCCATATCCCTGTCCGCGACAAAAATACGGTAAACAGGTACGGCGGGATAAACGGAGCCGCGTTCATCCGAAACGTATTCCTGATAATAAACGATATCGATATGATTTATAAACATTGAGTTTTCCACCGCGTCGTGCTGGACGTGTTGCATAAACGTAAGCAGAATTTCATCGGGCATAAAAATCATTCTCGCGTCCGCGCTGTGGCTTATCACGCGCCCAAATTGCATATCAATCCACTCGATGCCGCGCGCGGTAATAAAAAACTCGATATAGTTCGAATAAATCAATCGCCCGCGATATTTTTGGCGATAAGTTATCCGCACGCCTTCGAAATGGTCAAAAACAAGGTCGCGCACAAAATCGTCGAACCAAAGCAAAATAAACTCATCGGAAAGCGCAATCGCTTCTGTATGAGAAATTTCAGCCTCCCTATTTTCTCCCAAACCCAGCCGATTGTCAAAGGTTACGAATCCATTAATTATTTCCAACCGCCCTCGGGCCTCGGCTTCCGTCTCAAAAACATAGTGTCCTTCGGCAGTTTCAACCTGAAAAAAATCGGCGTCGCCGAAAAAAATCTGCAAAAGCAAGTCCACATCGTAGTAATAACCGGAAACATCCAGGTGGGGCATCGGCGGAAAACGCCGCGCAATCGAGGTGTACAGGTGGATGTTATTGTTCGAAAGCACTTCGTTAATCGTCCGCCATCTTTCGTCTGTAAGCCTAAATCGCCGGTCTTCTAGGTGGAGGAGGAATGCGAGACCAAGATTCAGCAGGATGAATGCCGTTAAAATGTAGTTTTTTGCGCGTTCCCATTCCATTTTTTTGCTCCTTTTTTTGGGGGAAAAAAAATATTGCACAGTTGATAATTGAAAATTTTATTCAAGTATAACCGAAAGCGAAATTTCCGGGTCGCCGCTTATTGGAAAACCGAGGGAGAAAAATTCGTCGGGTATGTCGGGATTTTTTCGGGCGGGTTCGGCTGTATCGAAGATGTACGCAAGGCGTCGATAGCGCGTTACGCGACCGTATTCCACGGTTACTTCGATGGGCGAGAAGAGGGGGTCGGTGCAAATTTGGCCGGTTGCCCATTCTTCCGTCAAAACAAGGGGCCAATTGTCGATTACATAGTCGAAGAAAAAGATGTGCCCGCGCCCGCGTTGTTCATGGTTTCGCAGAAAAATTTCGTTCGTAACGTGCGGGTCGGAGGAAATAAAGGCCAGAGCGGCAGAAAAATTGCCCATAAAACTGCCTTGCGCGGCGTGCCCGACGGTTCGAAAACTCGTGTATTCAAGCACCGCGTTTTCGAGATATCGCACCATTGTGTTTCGTGTTGTGAAGGTGTAAGCGTCGCGCGCGCTTGGGACGATTGCGGCGGGATTGTCGAAAAACGGCTCGACTTGGCTTCGGCTGTAGGACAGCGTGATAAGTCCGCGCGGGTCGCGAAAGGGATTTTCGGCGGTTATTCGGTTGTATACGAAGCCGCCGGGAGGGATTTGCGGTAAAAAACCGTCGGTCGTGGCAATAAAATGCAGTCCGTCGGGATTTACAGGCGGGATTGCGAATTGAAATGCGGAGGCGTTGCGCGCCATAAACTGCCCAATCCGCCCGTCGCTCGCGATAACCCACATGTGCAAATCAGCATTTTCCGCATCGGGCGGGGTGATTGCAATGGCACGAAATGTTTCAAAACTCCCGCTTGCGAGGCTTCCGCTCGTGAGAACGTCGGCGTTTCGCAGTCCAAGCGCGCGCGCAAAAGTTTCCGCGCACATATCAAATGCGTATTCGTAAATTAAAACAGGACGCGCCAAGACGTATGAATAATCGGGCTGGCCAAAATCGGGGCGAAAAACAGAGTTGCCGTCCCGCAAAACCGCCCGAATCGCATTTTCGCCAAAAATCCACTCCTCCGAGCCGCCGATTCCGCTGTATCGAATTTCAAAAATCTCGCCGTCCCCGCTAACAATGCGATACGGCCGCGTAAACGCGCTCTGTCCGTCCGGCACAGCCTGCGGAAACCGCGCCTGCAAATAGAAAAAAAAGTTCCCGTCCATAAGCTCAACAAGCCACAGGCGGCTAACCTGATAAACCGCAAGCGCGGCAAGCGCGAGAATTATTATGGATTTAACCGTTGCCGTGAATTGGTTTTTCACACTTTTTGCCCTCCTTTTGTGCGGGGTTAAATTAATCGCAATCCCATAGGAGTATATTTTTCAGATTCCTTAAAGCCGAATTTTTCGTACAGGGCTTTGCCGTCGGGAGTTGAGGAGAGGTCGATGTATGACACATTCGCGTGTCGGGCTTCCTCGATTATTCTGTGCAAAATTTTTGTCGCGATGCCTTTTTTTCGATATTCGGGGTATGTCAGGACGTTTAGCAGCGTTGCGGTGATGCCTGTGGGGAAGGCTTGATTCGCGGGCTTTTCGTTTATGGCAAGGTATGCCGTGGCCACGATTTTTCCGTCCAGTTCCGCGAAAATCGCGATAAATGTGTTGTCGGCGAGATGTTTTGGGAAGTATTTTTTTAATTGCGCGGTTATTGCGTGTTCTTCTTTGGGCGGCATTTGACCCTTGTCTTCGGTTGAATAATCAATTCGCAAGCGGATTAGTTTGTCCAAATCATCGAGGGTTGCCTTGCGCAGAATAATTTGCATATCAAGTCACCCCAGCCTAGTTTTTGTTTGCTCGTGGTTTTTTGGTGTTTCAGTACGGGTGAACCGTATCTTCCAATAATTTAATCAAGCATTTCAATTCTTTTTGTTCACCCATTTTAAATTGTATGATAAATTCTATGAAATTTTTTTAAGTTCTGGCTTTGAATGTGGTTGAGCTAACAAGCACATTTATTGAAGTCTGTACCCATTTTTTAGTGTTCTCGTTCATAAAGCAAAACCCCCTGCTCCTTTATCACTTTTTGAATGGAAGGGAATGCTTGAGAATTTTCAAAATCGGAAACACGGTTTACCAACATATCCATCGGCACTGTGCGATGTCCTCGTAAATTTTTTCGCAATGCCGCAGATTTTTTTATAGTATGAAGCGCGTCACCGACAATCACCATTAAATCGATATCGCTTTTTTCATGTGTTCTATCGTCTGCGCACGAGCCAAAAAGGTAAATCCGTAAAACATCATCGTCCGACGAAATTTTTTCCACATACGTGTCTATAGCATCTTTCATTCGCGTGTCCATTCCGATTTTCTGCGTTTCCATCTAAATCCCCTCCCCCATCCGATTAAACCGCAAAACCATAGTAGTCCCCTGCCCCGGCTGGCTCGAAGCGTAAACTTTGCCGCCGTGCTCTTCCATGATTTCCTTCACGATGGCAAGCCCCAGGCCCGTTCCGCCCAGCGCGCGCGAACGCGCCTTGTCGACGCGGTAAAAGCGTTCGAAAATGTGATTCAGGCTATCTTGCGGGATGCCCATGCCTTGGTCTTGTATGAAAACGCGGTAAAATTTTTCGGTCGATTCCAGGCGGATTTTTACCGTGGTTTTTTCGGGGCTGTATTTGATTGAATTTGAAATAATATTTGAAACGACTTGGTTGATTCGGGCAGCGTTTGCTTCGATGAAACAAACGGTGTCGGGCGGATCGAACTCGATTTCCTGCTCCTTTTGCTCTGCCAGAACTCGCGCCTGCCGAATCGCCAAACGCAACAACGCAACAAGGTCAACAACGTCCATTTCAAGCGTCGCGTGCTTAGAATCAAGGCGCGAAAGCTCCAAAAGGTCGGATATCAGAAGCGACATGCGCTCGGCCTCGTCGTCGATGACTTTTAAAAATTGCAAAGCTGTTTCGCGGTCATCAATCGCGCCGGCGAGCAACGTTTCCGTATAGGTTTTTACGCTTGTAAGCGGCGTGCGAAGCTCGTGCGAAACGTTTGCGACAAACTCTTTGCGCATATTGTCCAATTTTTGCTGGCGCGTTATGTCCTGCAAAACGATTACAAATCCGTCAACCGCACCGGCCTC
The DNA here is from genome assembly GCA_009786975.1 of Defluviitaleaceae bacterium. Taxonomy (GTDB): domain Bacteria; phylum Bacillota; class Clostridia; order Lachnospirales; family WQUN01; genus WQVC01. The sequence goes on along the minus strand of WRGX01000219.1, from coordinate 22,481 downwards.
GTCGGTGTACACGGTAACGCAGGCGAAAAGATAAAGCTCGCCGTCCTCGTGGACAGAGTCGCGAACTTCCCCCTGCTTCATTTGCATTACGTCTTCGGGGTCGAATCCGAAATAGGTAAAAATGGTTTGCGCGTCGATTGCCGCGATGTCGATGCCCTGCAAAAGGTCGCCGCTTGCGTGGTTTGCGTGAAGGAGTTGCCCGCTGATGTCATACGCCAAAACACCGTGCGATGTGTTTTGCAACACGGCTTCCCGCTTGTTGTTTTCGCTTGCAACACGCCCAAGCGTCGCACGAAGTTCCTTTGACATATGGTTAAAATCCCGCGCGAGCTGGGCGATTTCGTCGTCCCCCGTCGTTTCAATTTCGTGCGAAAAATCGCCCGACGCGAGAGCTTTCGCATGTTTCGTCAGGGCGACAATGGGATTCGCAAGCGTGCTTCCAAGAAAGAACCAAAAAACGACGGTCACGGCAAGCGCGATTAAAACCGTCGTCACAAGCGTAAACGTCAGGCTAAACAGGCGCACATTCATCGTGTCCATATCAACCCGCGTGTAAACCACAAAAGTTTCGCCGTCGCGTTCAACAGGCATCGCAAAAGTAAACCATTGCCGCTCCGCGCCGTGCAAATCCAAACCAATACTGCCGACGTTAAACGACTCCACACCCGTAAGTGCCTCCGCAAGCGTGTTGTCGTTAAAATTCATTCCGATAAATTCCGGCGGCGCAATAACCCGCCCCGCGTCGCTTAAAATAACGCCCTCGATGTCGTAGCCGCTAAGCATCCCCCACTCCGGCGCGCCGCCAAAATCGGCGCGTTCGTTCATTTGAACAATGCGCCCCTCGATAAGGGTGGCAATGCTTTGAAGCGCGTCATGGGTTTGATTTATCTCCGTTGTGCGAACGGAAAGCAACATAAAACTGCCGCTAACAGTCATAACAACAAGAACAACGGCGGCATAAATCGCAATCAGTTTTGTTTTTATACTACGCAAGCCCATCTCCAAATTCCTGTGTAAAATGATATCCCACGCCGCGTTTTGTCAAAATATACGTCGGATTATCGGGCGTTGTTTCAAGTTTAGTGCGCAAACGACGAATCGTAACGTCAACGGTTCGCACGTCGCCGAAATATTCATACCCCCAGACTTTTTCAAGCAAGGCCTCGCGCGTAAAAATTTGATTATTCTGCGTCGCCAAAAATTTCACAAGCTCGAACTCACGCCGCGTTAAATCAATTTGTTCCTCGCCGCGAGTCACTTCAAACATGTCCAAATCAATGCTCAGTTCGCCGAAAATCAGCTTGTTTGTTCCGCTTGAAACGGGTTGCGCCATACTTCCGCGCCGCAAATTCGCCATAACCCGCGCAAGCATTTCGCGGACCCCGAACGGTTTGGTAATATAATCATCCGCGCCGATTTCAAAGCTAAGCACCTTGTCCGACTCCTCGGCCTTGGCGGTAAGCATAATAATCGGCACCTGGCTGACCTTTCTAAGCCGTGTACACACTTCGTATCCATCCAGCTCCGGCATCATTATGTCCAAAATAACGAGGTCGGGATTTTCCGAAAGCGCGAGTTCCAGCCCTTTTTTGCCGTCGTGCGCCTCAATAATTTCATAGCCCTCACGGCGCAAATTGTACGCCAAAATGTCAACAATCGTCTTTTCGTCATCTACAATAAGAATTTTCGCAGGCATGTTAGCCCTCCTTTTTAAAATTGAGTCGGCGAGTGTCACTCGCCGACTCCATATTCAACTATGTCGGGAATCGGCTCGACCACCACTTCCGCTTCCAGTATTTCGCGGGATTGTTCCACGCCGTTTATGCGGGTAATGCGCTCGGTAACGCGCGCGAGGCCGGCCATTCCGTCCTGTATTACGGTTCGTGTGCCGAGCGGCATGTCGACATTGTAGCGATTTTCGATGGGTGCTTCAATTGCTTCATCGTCGTGAATTTCGTCAAACGTGCGCACGGAAAGCAGCGGCATTTGTGTGTAAATAAGAAGCGTGTCGCCGGGCCAAATATTTGCCGTTTGCATGTTATTATCTTCCATAATTCGAGTGGTTGTTGTGCCGAAATGCACCGCAATTCGGTCCAAAGTATCGCCGCTTACAACGGTGTAATCGGCAAGTTGCATCGTCGAGCGGTCGAGCCGAAAATATGCGGAATCGGGCGTATCAAACTCCGTTTCATCGGGGCAGACATACATCGTCCGAACCTCCCAGTTGCCGACAAACTCCGCCGAAACCGTGTGCTCGTTCCGCCAATGCTCCTGAAGCATAAATTCAACGTGATTCAAATCGGATTGCGTGCTTAAAAGAGCCTCCTGCACGCCGTTCACATAAATCGCGTGCGCCGCAATCGTAAATGTAAAACCATGGTGGTTTATCCGCGCGATAATATCGCCGCGCGCCTCACGGTTTCGGGCGGCGGTTCGCGTGCGTTCAATGGTAACGCGCTGGTCCACGCGCACGCGCACGTTCCTGTGTATCGCCTCTAAACTAAGCACCGCCTCGTTGTGAAAATCCTCGGAAGTCAAGCCTTCGAATATCGCAATATAGCCAACATGCTCTCCGTCCAAAAACACTGCGTACGCATTATCAACAAGCAATCCCCGTATAAACCAAACCGAAAACGCAATTATCGCAATCCCCGCGACGCTCCACCCGACAACGCTTAAAATCAACGGATTAATACGAAAACCAATCAGCCTTTGAATCAGTCGATTTTTGCGGCGCGGACGCAGGCGCGGCGGAGGCGCGGATTTCGACGGTCTGCGTTTTTTCGGAAAATCGCCCGGCCTGAGCGGCGGCGGCGGAGGCGGCGGAATCCGCCTCGTTTCCGCATTTTCCCGCGGCATACCAACAGGCACCGCATCAAATTCAGGCACATTTCGCCGTCCTCTTTTCGCCCCCTCGGGCGCATCCGGTGCTGTCAGGTCAATGGGTTTCGGCAGTGATGCAAACGATTTTTTTGTTTCTTTCGCCATGATGCACCGCCTTTTTGGAAAATTTTAATTTCAAATTTAGGGCGTGCCATTCGCGTAATGGCAACACGCCCTAATTCCGGAATTTTTTTTGAAAAAAAAGCCCCCCACCCCCTTCAAAAAACTTACATTTGGGGAGGGGAGGTTATTCGAAATGTATATCCAGGACTTCGCGGCTGTTTAGTTTTACGTGGAAATACATATTGATGCGCAGTTCATATGCGTCGAAAATTTCGGGACGAATAAAATAGCTTGCGGTGGAGTCCTCGAGTTGCATTGTGATTTCGGCTATGCGTTCGGTTATGCGGATTTCTGTCAGGCGGCCGTGCGCGGTTGTTATTTCGCCCGACGCGGCGGCACGCTGTAAAGTGTCGTTGTAGGTTTCGGCGGTTATTGTGTCGCCTATGCGAAGTTCGGCGACGCCTGTCAGCGGCTCGTCGTTGCGTGAAAATTGCGCTTCGGGGGTGACTTCCAATTCGAAAATTTCGCCGTCGGCGTTTTCAATCGTAAGCGTGGATGCGTCGCCCGGTTCTTCCGCCACAATAAAATCCGCGACAACGCCTTGTATTACTTGCTCCTCGGGTTCCTCGACGGAACGCGCCGAAAGGCTTACAATGCGTCCCTGCCCGTCAACAAGCGCGGCGGCCGCCATGCCCTCGCGCAAAAACACAACGGAACGTTGCACGTTGTCAATCGTAATCACGGCGTTTTGCGCAACGGGAAACACTTCCGCGGCGTCGTCGGATTCGATGCCGACATGCGAGTCCATGTGAACGCTTGAAATCGCCCCGGAAACAGCTGTTGTCACGCCGGTATCAATTATTTCGGGGGCCTCTTCGGCAAGCACATTGTGAAAAACAACGGCCATTTCCGCACGCGTGAAATGCGCGACGGGGTTCACATATCCGCCCGCGCCCTGGATTATCCCAAGGTCACGCGCGTGGTAAATATAGCGTCGATACGCGTGTGAAATTTGCGCGTCATCGCGAAACGGAACGGTCGGTGGCAGAGCAAATTCCTGCGCCGCTTCGCCCTCGCCGACGAGACGCACAATCCACGCCACGGCTTGTTGGCGCGTTAAAAAAGGACGTTGCTCGGATGTGCCAACGCGTGTCACAAATCCCCGAACATCGTCCGTGGTTAAAATTTCTCGGTACAACAAGAACGCGATTTCCCTGTCAACAACGCGGCTCCAGCTTGAATACTCTTCCGCCATTTCGTCCAAAAACGGCAACCAAATTTCAAAGGAACGCGCAAAAATCTCACGCTCGTTTTCGGGCAAGCCGTGCGCAACATGGCGAAACCCGGCCGCAACCGCGTAAATTTGTGCCGCTTCGAATTTATTTATATGCCGCCCGGGATGAAAATTATTTCCCGCGTCACCAACCATAAACGAACCGTTTTCCGGGTCGGAAACCCAGTTTATTGCATCGAAGGCGAAGTGGGCCGTTGATACGTCCCGAAAAGTTTGGGTTTGAGCAAAAACAGGTGTGGCAAATAAAATTAACACAAACAGCAGTGAGATTATTTTTTTCATACGGACCAATCCTTTCGGTTATACTCATGAAACGAAAGAAGTTCACTTTCGTTTCTGGCTGACGGTTGCTCACGAACCGAAACTTCAGATGATTTTTGGAAGAAGTTTCGGTTCGTGAGTATAACGGGTGTACAAATGAAGGCTTTGCAATTTATCGCGGCGGCCGCCGATTCGGCGGCGTTTTTATCGGCGAAAACGGCAAATACAGCGGAACCGGTGCCGCTCATTTCTGCACCCTCTGCCCCAAGCCCTTTCAGCTGTGCAATTAAATCGAAAATTTCGGGATAAAGCGCGGCGGTTATTGGTGTAAATACATTGTACAGTGAATTTGCGATTTGCGAAATATTTTTTTTCGAATTATTTTTTTCGTTAAGCGCAAATAAAAATTTTTCACGCGCAGGGACATTATTAAAATTCCCGGCGTCAAGTCGCGAAAAAATTTCGGGAGTCGAAATATGAATTTCAGGCGTGGCAACCACAATACAGCACGGCGGACAGGGCCTAATCGGCGTAATTTTTTCGCCAATACCCTCGGTTATCGCCGTGCCGCCGGTCAAACAAAACGGCACATCCGCGCCCAGCGATTTTCCGATTTCCAAAAGACGCCGGAGCGAAATGTTCAAATTAAACAGCTCATTTATCCCCAAAAGCGTCGCGGCACAATCGCTGCTGCCACCCGCAAGCCCTGCCCCCGACGGGATTCGCTTAGTCAAAAAAATATCAATCCCCTCGAAAATGCCACACTCGCGAATAAGCGCGTCCGCCGCTTTAACAACAAGATTTCGCCCATCTGTCGGGAGGGTCGGTTCGTCGCATACAAGTCGCACTTTCCGGCTGCCCCCTACCCTTCTAAGCTCAATTTCGTCGCTCAAACTTACGCTCTGCATCACGGAAAAAATATCGTGGTATCCATCACTTCGTTTTGCGACAACATCCAAAAAGAGGTTGATTTTAGCAAAGGCTTGCAGTTTTACAAAACCCCCGGCGGGTGACCGGGGGTTTCTGAGAGGGGATTTGAAATCTCGCGCTTTCGCACGAGTGGGGTTAGCAAGAGAAAACATTAACGTTTCGAGAACTGCGGCGCGCGTCTGGCACCTTTGAGTCCGTACTTTTTACGCTCTTTCATGCGTGGGTCGCGTGTCAGGAAGCCGGCTTTTTTAAGCGGCTGGCGGAAGTCTTCATCCGCGATAAGAAGCGCGCGTGATATTCCGTGACGAATCGCGCCTGCTTGCCCGGTGTATCCGCCGCCGAAAACATTGACTTTGATGTCAAATTTCGCCGACGTTCCCGTAAGCTCAAGCGGTTGTCGTACGATAAGTTTAAGCGTATCAAGCCCGAAATAATCGTCTATTTCGCGCTTGTTTATAAAAATTTTGCCTTTACCGGGCATGAGGTATACGCGCGCAATCGCGCTTTTTCTTCTGCCCGTGCCATAATATGAAACAGCAGCCATAAACTTACTCCTTTATAAAACTGAAAATTTCCGAAACCTGCTAAAATTGCACTTTCTAAAATTGCAATTCAAGGACTTCGGGCTTTTGCGCCTGATGATTATGCTCGGGGCCCGCGAAAACGTGGAATTTTCCGAACATTTTGCGACCGAGATTATTTTTCGGAAGCATTCCTTTGACGGCGTGCCAAAGGACAAACTCGGGCTTTTTTTTCATCATGTCCTTGATTTTGATTTCTTTTCTGGAACCAATGTAGCCCGAATTTTTTACATAGACTTTTTGGTCCATTTTGCGACCGGTCAAGACGACCTTTTCCGCATTTACGACAATCACGCAATCGCCTGTGTCAACGGAGGGGCTGAAAGTGGGTTTATGCTTCCCCCGTAAAATGTGTGCGATTTGCGTGGAAAGCCGCCCCAAATTTTTGCCTTCGGCATCGATTACGAACCATTTGCGCGTAACCTCATGGGGTTTTGTAATGTGGGTAGTGCGCATTTCATTTCCTCTTTTCATTAAAGCATTAAAGAAAATCTCGTTGAAAGAAAATCTCGTTAAAAAAATTTCATTAAAAAAAATCTTAATCGGGGCTAAGATGCAAATATAATAAAATATTCCCGAAAAAATGTCAATGGAAAGTACGTTCGATTCGCGACAAGCCCCACAGGGAGTGCCTTCATCATATCGGTCCCTTTTCGCGCCTTAGACCTCTCCGCACTGCTTGCATACTTTTAGGGTTTTTTCACCGTCGGTTTTTTCCCAAAGAAGTTTTACTCCGGTACGGGTACAAGCGGGGCAATTTCCACGCCAGTCTTTTGTTGTGCGCGCGAGTTTTCCGCGTTTTGGTTTCGGCATAATTGTATCTCCTTAGATTTTTAATTTTTTACATGCGAGGGGTATTTTACATTTTATTTCGGGGGGTTGTCAAATCAATGTGAGATTATTTGGGCATCCTACTCGTCGAGGATGCCCAAAATGCGGGCGAGACGTATCGTGGCTTCGAGGGCGTAGATGCGTGTGGCTTGCCTTTGGGGGCGGAAGGAATTGTCGGGATAGCCTACCATTGCGCCGAAATCTACGGTTGCTTGGACGTTGTGCATGTGGGCTTGGGTGAATTCGTCGCCGTCGGTGAAGGTTAGGAGGGGGCGCGAATTTTCGGGCAGGACGGGGTCGTTCAGGCGAATTGCCATGCCGACTATCGATGCCATTTCTTCGCGCGTTATTATCGAGTTGGGATAGAAACGTGAGCCGGGTACATAGGGGCCGAGCAGACCTGCGTTAAACAGGCGGCTTACTCCGTCGAAAAATACGTTCGGCGGCGGGACATCGGTGAAGCCGGAGATATGCGCGCTTGCGCGGGGAAGCTGTAAAATTGAGGCAACAAGCTGGGCGAATTCGCCGCGTGTAATCGGTGTATCGGGGCTGAGTTGCGCCGTCGGCACGAGAAGACCGCTGTATGCCGCCGTGTAGGACTGCACAAATCCCCAGTGGGTCGAGTAAATATCTTCGAAATGGATGCGATTGTGGATTACGCCCATTGTACCCGGGAAAATTGTTCTGAGGACAAATTCGTTGGGCGAGGGCGAACGATACGGTACAAATTCAATCCATTGCGTCCGGAATAAAACGCCCGCGGGACGCAGGTGACCGGCGTTGTCCATTACGATAAACGACAATTCAAGCGGCGTCGCGAATTCTTGCGCCGTGAGGATTATTTCGTCGGTTACGGCACAAACAAGCTCCACGCGAAACTCGAGCAGGGACGATAAAATTTCGCCGTATGGATACGTCGCTTCAAGCATTTCGTTGAAACGCTCGTCGCCGGAACGGTCGGCGATTGTTATGCGCAAATCTACTTGGCTGTAGGTCAGGTCATTGGCTGAAACTGCGGCACTCGCGCCGTACATTGAAGCGAAAATATCTGTCGGGATGCGAATTCGCGCGTGCGGCGTAAGAATCTGAAAGGTTTCGCCGGGGCGTTCCCATGCGAGGTAATTCAGCACATTGGCTCGAACCGTCGCGGTCGCGACGCCGTCATGGAATTCGGGCGTTACACGCGCGCGGTTCAGGTTCCAATGAAGGGAATTTAAATCCACGGCGATTCCGCCTGTCAGGTACATAAAGCTGTCGTCGGGATGCGGCGGGGCTTGAGGCGGCGCGGGCGGCGGCCCGACTTCCTCGTATTCCTCCGGCTCTTCATCCGTTCTTGTATCAATGACTACGATACGAACCGTCGGATTTGCGCCGCGATTCATCATAAATTCAAGCTCCCATTCGCCAATCGCCATGCGGTTCAAAAACGAACTGTGGATTCTTATCTGATTGTTCGGATGCCTTGTAAATTGCGTTTCTTCGGTCAAATTCATTCTGCCGTAACGGATGTTTATAAGGGAGAAACCGTAGGGCAGATTTATGCGCACGAAGGCGTCGCGGTGATACGCTCCGTACGGGTTCAGGTCAAAGAAAATCGCCGTAGGGTAAATGCCCGAGCTTGCCGCGGCGGAACCCACGCTGAACGAGCCTTCGCGCGTGATGGGAATCGTGGCAATCGACAGGAGTTGTCCGTGGCGAATATTGCGCACGTGCAGGCGTGCGGGGGTGGTTAAAACCCGCGCTGTCGCGATTTCTTGGTCGGGACGGCCTGTTATGCGAATTTCAACGAGTTGGTTGCCGATGCGCCGTGCATCTTCGGCAACGAGACCCGGCGGCAAATTGCCTACCCAAAAATCTTCCGGAGCAATTTCCTGCGCAAACTGCGCGCCTTCCAGCTCAAATAAAATGCGCCCGCTGACTTCGGCACCGACAAATAAATTTTCCAGCCCCTGAAGCTCGACGGTCAGCTCGATGTCCGCGACATTCGGCACGGGCGGAGGTGTGGGCGCGGGCGTTTGTGCCGCAGTGGCGATAGCGGGAAACGCCGCGAGAATCAATAAAATAAGACCTATGGTTAAAATTTTCTTCATTATAAGTAGCCCCCTTTTGAATTTTACAGAGTGATTATACATTACAGTTTGAAAAAAAGCAAAGAGAATTTACCGGACGAATATCGCCGGATTTTGCCAAAAAATCGCAACGAAAAAAATGAGTCGGCGAGTGACACTCGCCGACTCATTTTTTTCGTGGGCTAGGAAATTGCTCCCGGCTTCGAGGGAATGCGCCGACTCCGACACATGTCCCCGGTGTCCAATGCGCGCTTGGCGCGCTTTTTCGTTGCGATTTTTACCTCTCCTCCTCCCCAAATAACAGCCGCCCGATTCAATATCGGGTAAAGAATATTTTTTTCAAAAATCACTTGCGAAAAAAAAATTTGCCCTGTAATATAGATGTAGCATAGGGTGTTTGGAAACATTTTTGTTTCCAAAAATCCTTCCGAACATGAGTTCAAATTTTAGAAGGGTGGTATTTCGAAATGAAAAAACGAGCAAAACGTATGTTGGCGTGGTTAACAGCATTTTTGATGGTGTTTTCTTCCTTCGCTTCCTTCGCATCCTTTGCACCACTGCCGGTTTTTGCCGACGAACCGGTCGAATTGAGTAACGGCTTTGATGAGGTAGTCTATACACGGGCAGTTAATGAAACACCCCGGTTCTTTCAATCCGACTATGCGGTCGGTGATGAAGACGGCTTGTTCTTGCCGCCCGAAATCACACCCTTTTTCATAGGGGAACCGCAACGCGCACCAACCTTTTCTGCACGCGGGGGCGTACATACATCTGCGTTCCCCCTAAGCATCCACGGTTACGGCGCAAATGTCCGCATCACCTTCGACGGAAGCTATCCCGTTGTGTGCGGCGTTTATCCCAACTGTGACCCCGTCAACCGAAATTTGCCCACAAACTTTTTAGCACTGCCGGGCTATCCGCACATTGCGGCAACCTGCGGTTGCTCTTTCGTGCTTCCGGCTGGCGAAACCATGATGATTAACTACGTTGTGCCAACCCACGCAAACAGCCCGATGTCGGTTCACGGCATTGGTCGCGGAAACCCGGGCTTTTGGAATGTTGGCTGGGCTTCCGGAACCATTGAGGACAGCGGGTATGTTTCCCCTGTACTCAGCCGCTTCCGCGCTTTTCCCAACAATGCCAATTTCACCATTTCAAACCCTGCTCCCCCTGCCGCAGGCGGCGGCTATTTCGTGCCGAACCTGATTTACAACGGCATAGCAATCCGTGCCGCAGGCTTTGACAGAAACGGCATTGCCGGGCCTGCATCAACCCAAACCTTCATTGTAAACCGCGGCGGCGGCTTGGGCTGGGACGACACGCGGATTATTTCCATTGTTGTTCAGCCCGAAGAATTCGCGCACCCGATTACGGGAATGATGCGCAACTGGGACAGACAATTGCGCAGACGCTCCGGTCCGCCTCCTGCAAGCCCCGGCGGTGCGGTAGTACCCGGCGCGCCGGAACCCTTTTCCGACTGGGTTTCACGCGGTGCGCCTCCGGGTTATGCCGCTCCCGCAATCGGGCCGCATCTCGGCGTTGCCGCACAACCTGCAAGACCCCTTCCCGCCGGCTTCACCAGACCCGTTTTTTGGCCCGCAGGCAGAACAACAAACTGGCCGATTGAAGGCGCAGGATTCTATCCCTACGACTGGCCTGCGCAAATTCAAGCCGGTCTTTGGGACGGTTTAGACTTCCTCGGCAACCCTGTGCCGGGCATGGAAGACGGCGGCTATTTCGGCCTCGGCTCTGTTCGCAGGCGTCCCGACGGTGTTGCCATCGATATGGGCTATCAAAACCTCGGCCCCCGCGCAGTTGCAAACATTGAAGTGTATGACGAAAGCGGCAGGGAGATTGTTAACCAGCGCGGTCGCACGTGGGTTTTCGGCAACTGGTCGCGCTTCTTCCCGATTCGCTCCATTCGAATAAATTTCAACCAAGGCGACGGCGACGTAACCGGAGCTTACGATTTAGTCCCCGGCACGCGTCGGCATTTCTATGCCGCCAACGAGCTTGTCACCAATTTCAGGCACATTAACCTCCGCACAGCCGATATTGAAGGCACAAACCTGCGCGACCCGCTTTCCATGTGGCTTGCGCATCCCCTGCGCCCCATGATTCAACATGCCACCTACAGCGCGGTTTTCGTAAACGGCGAGTTTTGGGGCATGTACAATATGTCCGTACACAGGCATCCCCACTTTATCGGCGAAATGTACGGCGTTCCCCGCAACAATGTTCATCTTGCGCAAGACGAGTGGATGGACATAATTGCCAACCGATTTATCATTTACCCTCCATCCGATACAGGCGGAATAGCAGGCCGTGAAATTGACGCGACCACCGGCACAAGAAGAACCGCCCTGGGCACACCGAACGATGCCTACGAAGGCGGCTGGAGCGGATACGCAAGGCGAGTGCCGGCATATTTCCCGCCCAACCATCCGCAAGCGGGCGAACCTGTTCCCGACGGCTGGGCAGGTCAAGACCATCTGTCCCGCGAATGGTTTGATTACCTGGACACGGTACTGTGCATGGATAACTTCATCGACTGGTTTATCGTCTACTACCATTTGGAAAACTGGGACTGGCTGAATAACAACGCCGAAATGTGGCGGACATCACGCAATTTGGGTTCCGACCCCATTACCGGTGAAGATATTTTCGGCGACCCGGTTGTCATCCCCGGCATGTATGGCGCGGACGGCAGATGGCGTTTTATAGCGCAAGATTTTGACAATGCCATTTTCCACGGCGCGAACAATATGCTGAATTATTTTACCGCAATGACCAGCCCGTATTGCCCGGAAGGCTGTGCCAATTGCGGCAACGCGACCCCGGACGACTCGCGCCCCGCAAACGATTGCCGCGGCGAACCCTTGCCGGGCGGCTTGCCCTTTGACATTATGAGAGATAATTCCACATGGAGAAGGCCGGAGGCTTCCGCCAGAATTTTCCGTGTGCTTTTGCAAAACCCGTATTTCCGCGAATCCTTTGCCGCCCGCTATTCAACCTACACAGGCACGGCATTCCACCCCGCGCGTGTAGAGCGCATCATTTCGGAACAGGTCGACACCCGCCTGAGTACCGTCGGAAGAGACCGCCAACGTTGGGGCTTAACGGAAGGCAACCCGTTTATGGTTCCGTGGGCCAGCAACAACCCGTATCCGTTTACGGAGGCAGATCGCGCGACCAGGGCCGCCCAGTGGGAAGGCACCTCCGGAAGCCGCTGGCAACCGCATACACTCCGCGCACCCGCAGGAGGCAGTGCGGATTTAGGCGGCGGAAGCAACCCCCCACCCATGAGTATGCTAAGAGGCCAACAAGATGTCTTGATTCACAGGGCAGGCACGGCAGGTCCGGGTGACGCTTCGGGCATCCACAACTCCATCGAGCATATGCGCGCGTATTTCTCAATGGCACCGGGCAACAATCCCCGCCCCGCCCAACGAGCCATAGGCTCATGGGGACGCGAAAACCAAGGCCTGAGCGTTGGTACAGCAGGCCAATACGTCCGCGTAAACTGGCGCATTGAAGGCGGCTCCCCCGAAGAGAATTTGGCAGGAGACATTGGCTGGCTCAACGTCGCAGGTGCAAATGTACGCGCAGACCTTTTTGAATGGGGCAACCTTTCGTCATACAACAGAACAGTAGCCGGCTTCCCCGGCTTTGCAATAGGCGATTTCAGCGCGAGGTACGTGCGCAACATGCCAATCCCGGTTACCGCAAACGCACAACCCGGCCAACGTTTCTCCCACTTCACGGTATCGGGCGCAGGCGCACGCATCTATGTAGGCGGAAGCATCGGCCCCGACGGGCAAAACATCACAGACTACACCGCATCCTTCATCCCCGGGCAACAAATCCCGTTCGACACAATCCGTATAATCCCCGCCGCCACCGAAGTAACCGTCACCGCTCACTTTAACGAAAACGAACCCACTGCGATAATCCACCAAGTATACGGTCAAGGCCCCGAGGGCAACAACGCCGTTTCTCACGGTTTTATCGAGCTGTATAATCCCGGCCCGGGAGATGCAAACCTTTCCAATCGAACCCTGCAAATTCAAAATATCGGTGACAACGTAGCAAACAACACAGTACCTACCGATTGGGAATACCTAGAATTCCCCGTCGGCACAATAATACCTGCAAACACTTCCTTCCTTATAGTAAGCGGAGCATGGAGCAACACGGGCGGCGGCAGCCATGTCCCAAGGTTAATCATTGAAGACTATGACATGGTGTGGCCCGGTGTTGAGTTCAGCAACCGAAACTTTACCGTCGCGCTTGTGGAAAACCCCGCAGGCGGCGGCCCTGTTCCCTTGTCGCGAATAATAACCCCCGACGAACAGGTCAGAATCGACGACTTGGTGGGGGTGGTAAACTCGCCCGCACCAAGGGACGTTGTACACAATGTTTGGGGGCCCTCCCCTGCAAGCAGGATTTCTCGTCAAGAAGCGTCACGGCGTGTGTGGGAATTTGACGAACTCGGCAACGCCATTCCACACACCGTGGCAAACACCCGAAACAATTACTTGGATTTTGATGCCGTAAGATTTGCTGATTTAAACATGGCAGAAATCGAACTGTTCCGCCCCCGCTCTTCCCACGACGGCGTGTGGCCTGTTCCTGTCGGTCCCACACAAAGCGTCGTTATATTAAACGGCGGCGACGGCTATCGCGCTTTCCACAATCCTGCGGCCGCCGGCCAAATTGTAGCTCTTGAGCCGGGTACCGCGCCTTTTGGTCATACTTTCGAAGAATGGACTACAATCACCCCCAATATTACTATCATTAATCCTACAAGCCTCACAGACGCATTTTTTGTAATGCCCACTCCCTTGCCCGGCAATCCGGTAACGGTGACGGCAAACTTTGTGGAGCAAGAGCTTCGCCCGTCTTCCATTTTGATAAATCAAGTACACGGGCAAGGCCCTCCGGGGGACAATACCCTGTCTCACGGTTTCATCGAATTGCATAACCCGACGTCTTCCGTTATTTCATTGGAAGGTTTGTCATTGCAAATGCAAAGACCCTGTCGTGACCATGGCGAGGACATATGGCATGTGCTTCCCCTCAGCAACCCGATAATATCGCCGGAGGGTATGCGCCCGGGCAGTTCCTTCCTTATAGTAAGCACAGATTGGTACAACGACGGAACCGGCGCGCGTCCCGTGCCTCGTTATGTCATTCCGCACGGCGAGTGGGACATGGAATGGAATTTGCGGTTCAGCAACCGTGCGTTAACCGTCGCGCTTGTTGAAGGCACAATGCCGCTTTCGCCCATAGTCGCAAGGGATGAATGGTCGCTTATTTTTGATTTGGTTACCGCAATCAACGACAACAGCGACCTGCCCGCCGTACTCAATTTCTTGGGTGAAGGACCGGCATTGCGTAGCTGGAGACAAGGCGCGGCGCGGCGCGTAAATTTCCGAAACACCCGGTGTAACTATAGCGACTTCATGCAAGTTGATTTTAGGTATCCCACAGGTTACGCAAACAGAAGGCCGGAAGTCGCCGCACACGCCAACGGCATAACCAACGCAGAACTTTCCGCACTCCGACCCCGCTACAGCGGCGACGGCGCATGGAGCATTCAAGGCGGCGGCGACGGCACCACCCTCGTAATCAGCACTGCACCATACGGCGCGGGCGCGTATCCGGCATACGGTGCAAACCCGGGCGACACCATACTAATCAGTGCCGGGTATCACTTCGGCTACGACTTTAGAGAATGGACCGTCTTGGAAGGCGGCGATGACATTGTAATTGCCGACCCAACCTCCCCCGAAACCTATTTCATCATGCCCGACCCGGCGACGAGTGTTGTGCTTCTGGCCGGCTGGGACGCATTTTATAACGTAACGGTTAACAACAGCTTTGCCGGCGCCCTTTCAGGCGCGGGAACCTATGAAATAGGCGAGCGAGTGACTGTCTTTGCCGGAACGCGCGCCGGTGGTTGGTTCTTCGACGGCTGGAGCGGCTCGGATGTTTTCCTGCTTGCCGACCGAAACGCAGCAATAACCTACTTTATCATGCCTGCGCGTGATGTGAGCTTTAACGCAAACTGGCGGGAAATCCCTGCGGCAAACGTGAATTGGCCTATCCATATAACAGGCATTCGCAACGACACTGTCATAACCAACCACGCCGAGGGTGCAATTGTTGCAGGTCATGTTGCGGCTTCGGGTGCGGCGGGTCCGTGGGGTGTCAACGGTACCCCGGCGGCTGAACGCACGGTTATGAACATTCCGGTCAATTACCCGGGCGCAAATTTAACCCTTATTGCAAAAACCGGACATCACGGTCATATGGCGGACAACGACAGAGCAATGCAGTTCAGCGTTGACCAATTCGGCAACTTTACTTCAACTAACCCCCATGCCGTGTTCTCGCAAAATCCACCCTCAAACCAAGTGTATATTTCATACGGCAACCCCGCTACAACGCCGGATGGCTCTGAGTTCCTCTTTCCGCCCGCCCCCGGACACATCCCTTGGGAACCGCCGCTTGAAAGGTTTGACTTAACCGTTATCGATTCGTTTGCCACGACTCCTGAACTGGCAGGGGAAGGTCGCTTCCCGGAAGGCTTGAGCGTGGCAATTAACGCAGGCGTGCGTGAAAATTATGTTTTCGACAGATGGGATGTTACCGGCATATCCCCCGACGCTCTTGCCGACCGCTTCAATCCGGTCACTACTTTTACAATGCCCAACGCCCCTGTAACCGTTACGGCAATTTGGATTGAAGGCCAACGCGAACAGCCCGATGTTGATTGGCCTGTACAGTTTTCTGCGTTTTTCGGTGACAGGCTTCATGAAGTCGCTACCCCGATAATGGACCCCGACCGTCCCGAAAGAATACAGCGCAACACGGGAACCACACCGGGTTACATTGTTTGGGTAAATCCCAACCAAGAAGTGGGCAGTGTTGGTCTGCAAACTCGCAGCATCCGATTTGTACCCGACCAAACAGCCATGTTTTATTCCACAACAAACATTGTACAAATTGTGGTACTGGCGGGCGAAGGCGATATCGGCATTCCGACAGCGTCTGCAATTTGGCATGGTGAGCCACTGTCTGCCTCTGCAATTTCCGGTGGTTCGCCCGAAGGAACTTGGTCGTGGTTAGATGGTGCGCAACTCCCGGGAATCGGTGCGAACCAACCTTTTGAAGCTGTGTTCACGCCCCATGACGCAGGTAATATCGACTGGAGCGAGCATTTGCCCACCGGCTGGACTTGGCACGAACCCAGCGGCACCGTAAGGGGAACGATTCCCGTAACGGTAAACGACCCCGCAGATATAGTCACGGTTATAAGCGAGGGCGCGGGTTCCTCCGGCAGCGGAACATTTGCAACAGGCGCAACCGTTCATATAAATGCAGGAACTGCGCCGCGATGGTACCAAAATTTCAGCCACTGGGAAGTAACCGAGGGCGGACCGCTTGCCGACCTTGACCCTTACAGCCCCGTAGCTTCATTTACAAAGCCAAATCACGCTGTAATTTTAACGGCGGTGTTTGCAGACTTGCCCGCATTCAACATTACAGTAAACGGAGGTCACCCCGGAACCGCAAGCTCCAACCGCCCCGGCGCGCCCCCAAACAGAACGAACGCGGGCTACACCGTAACAATTAACGCCGGCGCATTTGGCCAATATACCTTCGCAGGCTGGACCGTGACAAGCGGCAATGCAACTCTCGCCGACCCAAGCGCGGTTCAAACAACCTTTACAATGCCCGAAGGCGATGTAGTGCTTCAAGCCAACTGGACACAGCGTTACACAGTGACCATAAACGAAGGTCACGGCGGCGCAGAATCCGGCGCGGGAATCCACAATGTGGGCGACCGTGTGGTGGTGTTTGCGGGTAATCGTGGCGATGATTATTTCTTTGACGGCTGGACTGTATCAGGCACTCCCGTAACCCTTGCAAACTCCGACGCCGCAATCACGTACTTCACCATGCCCGCAGGTAATGTTACCCTTACTGCTACTTGGCGGGAGGAACTTGTGGTGGGCGTTCCCAGCCTTCCAATGGAATTTAGAGCGATAGTGAATGACCCTGTGTATGTCCGCGGAACGTGGTTTGACGGGCATTTTACCGGAGGCGGCACTGAAAGCTATCGAATTGATGAAACTGCTCCCGTTATGAGACCTGACGACGCAACTCGCATGTTGATTTCTCGCAATGTTACGGCGGCTCAAAATTTCACTCTAAGAGTCGGCAATGGCGAGTCGCGTGACCATACAGGCGACGGCCGTGCGCACGGCGCAGGTAGGGTAATACACGTTTCCGTCACTGCCGCTCCCACCGTCAATGTTGTAGCCAACGCATTCAGTAGTGACTGGGGCTGGCAGGTCTCACAGAACCAAAACACCGGAAACGGCCAAGTATCACACGACCGAAGCATACCCGGCGTTACATTTATTTCATACGGCGCATCAATTCCCGACGGTCACATCGAAGGTCCGTTTAGAGCTTCGGATCCGGCTGAAACCTTCACTGTAACCGTAAACGGAGCCCGCGGCGTTTCAGCCGCACTTTCCGGTGCGGGCAGCTTCCCCGCAGGGCAAACCGTTGCAATTAACGCCGGCACGCAACCGGGTTATGAATTCAGCCATTGGGCAGTGGTTATCGGCGGCGTAACAATTGCGCAAATAAATAACGCAATCACAACATTCGAGATGCCCGCCGGTGACGTAACCGTTTTGGCACACTGGGATGACGTAACCATTGGGCTTGACCCGTCATCCGCCGTAATCAGCAATGGAAACCTTTCGCAAGCCGTCGCCGTTACGGGTACTGCCTCCGGCAACATTGCAGTAAGCTACACGTTGCCCGACGCATTGCAAAATTACGTTACCGTAACATGGACAGCGGGCACACCGACCGTAACCATCAGCGGCATCCGCCCGACGGTACAAGGCAGAAATATATCGGGCAACTTCGATATAGCCGTGACCCGTAATGGTGTGACGGCAAATCTTCCGGTAGAGGTTAACCTAACCAGCACATGGGCAGATATTCTTGACTTCTCCCCGGAATATGTCGAAGTTAACGACCAAAATCTTACTGCGACCGTAGATATGACAGGCGCGGCAACCGGTAATATCGACGTAAGCTACACCATCCCCGCTGCGCTTCTTAATTACGTCGAAATGGACTGGACAGCAACAACGCCCTCCGTAACGGTCACAGCCACTCGACCGAGCACGAATGTGCCGTCGGTCGTGGGTTACTTCTATGTATATGTAACTCGTCAAGACACGACGGAATCTTTCAGAGTGGATGTAAACCTCACGACAACATGGTATCCGACCGTTGAATTTAACCCCGCAAGCGTTTCGCTTACCGACGCGAATGCCGGCACAGGGCAGGTTGTAAACGTAATCGGCGGGGCAACCGGGGACATTTCTGCGAACTACACCATCCCCGCCGCCATGCAGAGCTTCGTCAGCATCTCGGTTTCGCAAGGCGCAAACCCAACCGTTACCGTCACAGGCACCCGCCCGACAACGGACGTGGAGCCTGTTATCGGACACTTCTATGTTGAAGTAACCCGCCAAGGCGTGTCGGAATCTTTCAGGGTTGACGTAAACCTCACAAGTGCATACACCCCACACCTTGACCACCCCGACGTAATCATCCACCAAATTCATGCAGGCGGATCTGTAGACTCGAACGCGCTATCGCACAGCTTTATTGAGCTTTACAATCTTTCCGACGAATCGGTTTATCTCGGTAATTTCTCATTGCAGGTTCAAAATTCCGCAGGAATCGCCGCCGCAACGCCTGTTCCTTGGAACGTGCTTCCGCTAAGCGAACTGCCGACGGAACTGCGGACGATTCAGCCGATGCATTCGTTGCTGATTGTCAGTTCGCAAGGCGTATGGACAGGTGCGGCGACCGCCCGCCGCCAAATAGAGGCATATGACTTCGCTTGGGACCAAGTGTTTGACAATCGCTCTTTCGCCGTCGCGCTTGTAAGCGACCATGCCGCACTGCCCCCGGCAAATGCGGCCGGCGACAACAGAGTTATCGACTTGGTGGGCGGACGAAACGCAGCCGCCGACAGGCTTGACAATTACTTTGGCGCGCCGACGCGAGTATCGCGCTCGGAAGCACCGAGGAGAATTAATTTCCAAAACACACAAAACAATGCCGCGGACTTCGAAGGTACCCGCCCCTTAGACTCATACCCATTAGGAAATTGGGATGTAACCTTCCCGCGCTACAGCGGCGACGGCGCGTGGCCGGCAGATGTAACCCCGACGGCAGTAACGGTAACAGCGGCAGGCGGTGCAGAAACCGTGGTGCAGGGAGCGACACTGCAATTCAGCGCAGTTGTCGGCCCGCGCGGCGCATCTCAAGCCGTGGGATGGAGTATTAATCCGCCGGTTGACGGCGCGAGCATCGGCGATGCGGGATTACTCGCCGTGGACGCAAGCGTTCCGGAAGGTACCCCCATTACGGTTGTGGCAACGGCATACGGAACGGACGTCTTTGGTACCGAAACCGTTACCGTAACGCCCGCCGTACAGCGTAGTGATGTGGTGCTGGCGGAAATTGCAACGACTGTGCACACGCAAAGTCTGCGCTTCATGCATGTGGATGCGACAGGCGGATTGTTCCAATCTGTCTCCAGCTTGCAGGCATTCAGCAACAATGCACCGGTAGAAATTCGAGGAGAGAATACGCCGTTTAACTTCCGCAACCAAGAAAATTTAGTACACCCACAACTCGTCGACGTAGACGGGCGGGAAGACTTCCCCAATCTCGATGCTGCCGGGATAGCCGATAACGTAGGCGGTCGCGGATGGCGCGGGGTCGGTACGGGGTCGCTTGACTCGGGAGTGACAATCGAAACGGCAAGCGCGTGGCAAGTTAGATTCTCAACCGAAGGCTTTAATAACATCCGCTTCTCTGCGCAACAACGCTCCACCAGTTCAGGACCGGATGCATTCGCACTGGCATACAGAATCGGTTCGGACGGCGAGTGGATGCACATTACCGGCAGCGAACGGAGCATCTTCAGAGGCGGAAACGGAAACATTACGGATTATGAAAACCCGGCGTCACATTCCTTCACAGACTTCTTGCTTCCCGCCGCCGTAAACGACCAACCCGTTGTTTACTTGCGAGTATATGCCCGCGACTTGACTATCGACAGAAGGTTAAACGGTAACACTTCGATTAATAACATCATGATAACCGGTGAAAACGAAGGTGATACACCCCCCGAAACCGTAACGGTAACCGCGGCAGACGATGCAACAACTGTGGAACGAGGCGCAACATTGCAGTTCGGCGCAGTTGTCGGTCCGACAGGCGCATCTCAAGCCGTGGAATGGAGCATATATCCGACGGTTGACGGCGCAAGCATCAGCAATACGGGATTGCTCACCGTGGACGCAAGCGTTCCGGAAGATACTTCCATCACTGTAAGGGCAACGGCCACCGGAACAGATGTCTTCGGCGAAGCTGCCGTTATCGTAACCGCCGTCGGGCCCTGTGTGGAATGCGGCGATAACGACGTTTGTTGTGCAACATGCGGCAACGAATGTACCGAATACCCCAATTGTGATTGTGGCGTTCATGCCCTACTGCCCGGTTCGGCAATCGCAGTCCCGGCGACGGAGGCGAATGTAACCCACAACACAATCACTGTATACCCGGCAGAACTTGCGAGCAATACAGGTCAAACCATCGAGTACGCCATCAGCACAAGCGGTACGGTTGCCCCGACAACGGGCTGGCAAGCCGGATTATTCTTTGACGGTCGTGACCCGGGTACGCAACATTTTGTATGGTCACGGTCTGCCGCCAATGCGACGCACAACGCAGGCGAACCAATGGCAAGCGAGGGCATTACAACTCTTAACTTGGGTATTGAATTAACGGGAATTGAACCGCCCGCAAACGTGTCAAACGTTCTCCACGGAGCGGAGGCAACAGCAGAGGGGCTCGGCTTGCCCGCGCAAGTGAGGCTCAACCTTGCAGACTCCACTTACAGAATGGTTTACGTAACATGGAACGTGGCGGCTTCGAATTACGACCCTGCAATTACCGCAGAGCAGAACTTCACGGTTCTCGGTATTTTCGACCTGCCGTCGGGCATTATAAACACAGCGACACATCCGCTTGAGGTGTCCATCAATGTAACAGTGCTTGCACGTTCCATTAGTGTACTTTTAGGGGATGTGAACGGCGACGGCGTGGTAGATATGGCCGACGCATTCTTGTTGGCACTGTATTTGGCTAATCCGGGCAGTGTCGACATTATTAGGGCTAATGCGGATGTAAGCGGCAGAGGCATAGTTGACGAATACGACTTAAATCTGTTGCGGCAGTATCTCGCGCGGCTTATTCTCAGCTTCCCTGCCGCCAACTAGCCGAAGGAGGAATTATGTATATGAAATCATTACGCAAATTTTCAATTTTTGTTGTTGCCGCACTGGTTTTATTATCAGGCGCAACGCCGATTTCTGCCCAACGCTATGAAAGCGAAGGCAGGGTTTTTGCAATGGCTGATGTCTTCCGACTTGAGCAATACCTTGCCGGTCAAGATGTTGACATTGACCGTGTTGCAATGGATGTAAACGGTGACGGACGCTTAACCCGTGAGGATGCCGAGCTGTTGCGGGCGTATTTGGCGGGACACCCGGTAATATTGCCTCAAACGGCACCGCATCACGCGCCGGGCTCGATGGTCGTACCCATGAGCATCAATGAAATAGAGATGGAAATCCGGGTGTCGAACTCAAACCCGGGACAGGGGCAGGACGTGGACGTTGAAATTCATATTATCGACAATCCGGGCGTTGCTTTCTTTGACCTGCATCTGGAGTTTGACGCAAGCCGTTTTGAGCAACGCAATCCCACCGCAACAGTTGAGTATTCCGATATGTTTCCGCCGGGCGAATGGAACCCGGTACCCGTTGGGGGAATTTTCAGACCGGATTTTACAAACAGCGAATACGAGGGATTACTGGCAACGGTTCACTTCCGAGTTCGCGACGATGCCGCATCGGGAGAAGCGATTTTCAATCTTCACGGCAGTATGGGCGACATTGCTTTTAATTCGATTGCGCCTGTCGGAGT
This sequence comes from Defluviitaleaceae bacterium, assembly GCA_009786975.1. Taxonomy (GTDB): domain Bacteria; phylum Bacillota; class Clostridia; order Lachnospirales; family WQUN01; genus WQVC01. Next base: position 462 of record WRGX01000219.1, on the reverse strand, counting down.
TTTAACTCAAACGGTTACGATATTCGGGCCTGTGGTCCCTTCCGGCGTAGCCGAAATAACATGGATTATGGCGGTGATGTTCGCCTCTCTTGCGGCTTCTGCGGTCTTATGGGCAGTTGTGTTGCGGCGCGCCAAGCGCGCATTGGGCACCGGGGGCGCACGTTAGCGGCGACGCATTCCCTCGAAGCCGGAAGCAGTTTAACGTACAAAAAAAAACGCTCGGTTAAATTTTACACCGAGCGTTTTTTGTATGCTAGGAATCCCCCCGCGCTGTGTAAGCGTCAAGCCCACCCGCACGAGCTTAGTTGCAAAATTTAATCCGCAGGGATTCATGCAAATTTTGTAACCGTCAAACTGCCGCCCGTATTGTAAGCGTCAAGACCTCGCCCACATACAACAGAAAACTGTAATTCTCTACAATGTACTCCAAAACCATCCAACCCACTGCAAGCAGAGAGTTGG
>WRGX01000218.1 GCA_009786975.1 Defluviitaleaceae bacterium | reverse complement strand
CGGCACGGAGCGGCGCGGTCAGTTTCAGGGCGAACCCCTTCCTGAGATGGCAAGACCCGTCCTTGGCATAGAAACGACTGTTCGATTGCTATGCACGAATATTAACACGTGTGTTTTTGCTTGTCAAGAGTTTTTCGAACAGTATTTCGCATTTTTTTGTCGGGTGAATTGAATTTCTAAATTAGACTGACGTGTGAAGCAGAAAACACAACCTCTTGAAAACCACAAACGCAAATGTTACAATTTAAGAAAAATCAACGAAGGGGTCTTTGAATGATTGATAAATCCGCATATGTAATGCGAATTTCGCAAGCAAGCCCGGCGGGTCTTGTTGTGATAAATTTTGAAATTATTTTGGACTATTTGAACGAGGCGTCGGCAAACGTGTCCGATAAAGAGGCGTTTCGCGCGGCGATTCAAAAAGCCAAGGACGGGCTCGAGCAGCTTATTCAATCTCTGGATTTCGACGTCCCCCTTTCGCACGATTTTTACGAAATTTATAAATATGCGCAAAAGCTGCTTTGTGACGTCCATTTTTCTTCGGACGGCGAGGCGGCTTGTTCTGTTTTGAAGGAAGTCGCGGAGCTTATGGAAATTCTGCTCGAGGGCTGGAAAGTGGCGGCGGAAAAGGCTGACGCGGAGGGCATCTCCGAAGGTGCGCCCGAAAACGCGCCCAAGGTTTACGCGGGCTTGACTTACGGAAAAGACGGCAGTGCGAACGAGTATATCGATGAAAATAACGGGGGCTTTATGGCATGACACAAAATTCAGAAACTAACACAAAAAAGGCGAGCGGAGCCACTCCCGAACGTCAAAAAATTTTCAGCGGCATTAAATCAACGGGAATACCAACCCTCGGCAGTTTTTTGGGCGCGATTTCAAACTGGGAGAAACTTTCGGCAGAATATGACTGCCTGTATTGCGTGGTTGATTTGCACGCGATTACCATCAGGCAAAACCCAAAAGAACTGCGCGATTACGGGCGAAACATGCTTGCGTGGCTTATCGCGCTCGGGCTTGACCCGGAAAAAAACATTTTATACTACCAGTCGCAGGTTCCGGCGCACGCCGAACTTTCGTGGATTTTAAACTGCTATACCTACATGGGCGAACTCGGCCGCATGACGCAGTTTAAGGACAAGTCCGCGAAAAACGAGGACAATATCAACGCGGGGCTTTTCACGTACCCCGTTTTAATGGCGGCGGATATTTTGCTGTATCAAGCAAACTTGGTACCCGTCGGTGATGACCAACGCCAACATATCGAACTTTGTCGCGATGTCGCAGGGCGGTTTAACAAAATTTACGGCGATGTTTTCACCATGCCCGAGGCATATGTTCCGCCCGTCGGCGCGAGGATTATGGACCTGCAAACACCTTCGGATAAAATGTCAAAATCCGACGAGAACGCAAACGGTTGCATCTTGCTTTCCGATTCGCCCGACGTTATTATCAAAAAATTCAAACGCGCCGTTACCGATTCGGATAACACCGTAAAATTCGCGGAGGACAAACCCGGCATAAGCAATCTTTTAACAATTTACGCTTGCATGACGGGCAAGAAAATCGCGCACTGCGAGGCAGAATTTGCAGACGCGGGCTACGGAGCGTTCAAACAAGCAGTAGGCGAAGCGGTTGCACAAAATCTCGCGCCGTATCAGGAAAAACACGCCCGCCTCATGGCCGACATCGGCGAACTTGACGCGATTGCCGCAAAAGGCGCGAAAAAAGCCGCCGAAGCCGCCGAAAAAACTTTGGCAAAAGTAAAGGAAGCTATAGGGTTTGTAGTTTAAACGCCCAAGGAGGGAAATTTATATGGATGCAATGAATTGTCCGCGTTGCAGAAAGGTTTTTGTAAAAAGAACAGACCCGCTCTGCCCCATGTGCATGAAAGAGGAGGAGCAAATCTACGAAAAGGTGCGCGAATACGTTAAGCAAAACCCTGACCTCTTAATTAAAGAAGTCGCGGACGCTTGTGACGTTACGGTTAAGCGAATTTTGTCGTATCTCCGCGACGGCAGGCTTTCCACAAGCAAGGGTATGCACGGCGAGCTTTTGTGCAGCAAGTGCAACAAGCCGATTCTTACCGGGCGCATGTGCGAAAAATGCGTCTTGGAAACGAATTTCCTTGTTCAAGACATGAAAGAAGAAGCGGCAATAAAAAACAGAGGCCAAGTGTACACGCAGAGACAAAAGAGATAGGAGAAATGCCCTATGGCTGCGATTTCACAAATTGTAGACGAGCAAATTAAGCAAATTCGCAAGGAACGTGCGGAGCTTGATGAGCTTCGCGCGTCATTGGAGCGCAAAGACGACGACCTTTCGCGGCGCGAGATTGAGCAAAGCGAGGACACATCAAGCGAGCGCAAGGCGAGCCTGCAAAAAGAAATCGAAGATTTAACCGCCGAGGTCAAACGCCTCCGAACCGAGCGCGATTCGTCAATTGACAGCTTCGGCGGCGAAATTTCAAAGGTTCATGATGAAAAAAACGCGGAACAAGCCGCACAGGTCAAGCAATATCAAAGCGAAATCGCTTTTCTAATGAAGGGAAGAGCAGACCTCGAAGACGAAATCGAAAAACTGCGGGTGCAACTTTCCGACATGGACGAAAAATCCAAAAAGGAACAGGCGCGAATTTTAGATGAAAAAGATTCGCTCGTTTCGCGTGCCCGCGACGAACGCGAGTCCAGTCTAAAGGAAATAAATCTTGCACATTCCGTGGCGGTTGCGGAGCTTGAACGCAAGCGAAAAGAGCTTGAAAACGACGTTGCCGAGATGGAGCAAAACAAAAATATCGAGTGGAATAAAATTCAGGCGGAAATTTCGCGCCATAAAACAATGCAACTTGCCGAACTCGACGCCACGCGCGAACAGTTTCTTTCCGACCTTGAAAAAGAAAAGGAAAAGCTGAACGCCGAGCTTCGAGTCGAAGAGCGCAAACAGCGTTCCGAAGTCGCGGCGGAAAGACGCGAATGGGAACGTGAAATTATAAAAATTCAGGCTGAAAAGCAAAAAGCCATGGATGAAATAAAAATTTTGGAATATGACCAAGAAAAAATGAAATCCGAATTTGTTATCAAAACCGAAAAGGCGCGACTCGACGAGGAAAAACTCGCGGAGGCGAAACGCTTAGAAGCGTCGGCGAACCTCGACGACGAGCTTGCGCGGCTTACGGCGGAATATAAAAAGGAAGTCGCGTTGGAAAAAATTCACCTGCGCGAGCAAGTTACCGCGCTTGAGGCGGAAATTACCGACGCGGAAACAAGAAAAGCCCTCGTTTTAAGCGAAATCACCACGCTTGACGCGAGGTTCGAGCAACGCCGCGCCGAAAACGAAAACCAACTCGAGGAGCTTAGGCTCGAGCGTCTCAAAGAAACTGACGAAAAATGCGTCGCGCGTTTGGCGGAAATTGAATCGCTTAGGCAGGTGCGCATCGCCGCGCTTGAAGAGGCGTATTTGGAAAAGTCCGGTGCCTTTGAAAACGCACGCGCCGAGCGACTCGAGGAGTGCGCAAGGGACATAAAAACGGCGGAGGCCGAGCTCGCGCTCGTGAAGCAAGAGCGTTGGGGCGTTGAAAAAGAAATCGAAAATTTACGCCTCGAGGGCATAAAAATAAAGGAAGAAAACGACGCGCTTTTAAAAACCGCCGTCACCGAACGCCGAATCGAGCTTGAAAAAATGCAGAGCTTCAAACTAACGGAAGTCGAAGGCATTTGCGACGCGCGAATCGCCGCCGCAAACGAACGAACCCGCCAAATCGAAGCCGACGGCAACGCCGCGGAAGAAAAACTCGCCGCCGACATAGCCGAAAGCCAAGAGACGCTTTTACAGCTTCGCAAAATGTCAACGGCACAAAAATTGGAGCTTGACAGACAAAAGTCCGAAAAGCTCGAAGAAATCGAAAAAGCGGCAAGCGACGCTCTTGATGTTTATTCAAAAATGAAGCTGACAAAAATGTCGGAAATTGAAAAAGAGCTTGAGCAGTACAGGCGCGAGCGTCTCGACGCCATAAAAGAAGACATCGAACGCCAATCCAAGGCGCAATACAAGCAGCTCGACGAGCTTGTTACGCTTAACGAGGATTACAATAAGCGCATGGCAAGGCTTAACGAGATGAAAATGGCGGTCGATACCGAAATGCGCACGATTGAATTTAAGAACAAGCAAATCGCCGTTCTTAGCGCGCGGAATAAAGAAGTTGAACTGCTTTTGGCGGGGGCGAAAGCGGAGGAAATTGCCGAAATCGCCGAGCTTGAACCCGAGGCGGAAGCCGAAACGAACGAAGCCGAAACGAACGAAACTGAAACGAACGAAACTGAAACGGAAAAAACCGAAACAAACAAAATCAAAACGGACAAATCCGAAACAAACAAATCCGAAACAAATGAAGTCTAAAAATTTTTGGCAGATTTTTTGGCCTGTAATGTCTGTGCTTGTTGCGGCAGGCATTTTTTTCTCGTCGGCGCAAACGGGCTATGTATCGGGAAATGCAAGCGCGGCGGTTGCCGATTTTGTGCGGGCGATTTTCCCGCCTGTTGCCGCACTCGAAGACATTGTCCCTTTAGGGTTTTTGGTACGAAAAGGCGCGCACGTTATAGTTTTTTTCGCGCTTGCCTTTTGTGTTGCGCAATCGCTTAAATTTTACATACATAAGTGGCAATTGTTGCTTACATCGTGGGCAATCGCCTCCGCCTACGGCGTTTTCGACGAAATCCATCAGTATTTTGTCCCGGGTCGGTCAATGGAATTTAGCGACATGCTGATAAATTCTGTCGGCGCGTTCATTGGTGCAGGGCTTGTTGTTGCCCTATTGTATCGCCCGCAAAAATTGAAGGACGGATAAACCGTCCCGAGCTTCTTATTCCCCACACAAACCGCACGTTACAATCCTATCCTCCCAAGTTGTAAGCTCGTAAATTTTTTTGCCGCCTTCGGTTACTTCCCTATATTTCGGGCGCAATAAAGGTATTTTCCCCAGTCCGCCCTTTGCGTTTATTATATAATGTGGCCGCGCCATCCCGGTTGTGTTGCCGATTAAATTGTCCATTATGTCCAGCCCGGTTTCTATGTCGCATTGAAAATGCGCCGCGCCTTGCACGTTTTTTGCGTGAAAAACATAATAGGGCTTCACCCTGTGCCGCAAAAGACGCCTGTTTAAGTCCATAACAATACCCTTATCGTCGTTCACCCCTTTAAGCAAAACCATTTGGTTCCCGAGGGGAATGCCTGCATCCGCCAGCATTGCGCACGCCCTGCCGGCATCCCCGGTCAATTCTTTCGGGTGATTAAATTGAACGTTTACATACAGCGGATGATATTTTTTTAACATATCAACGAGTTTCGCGTCGATTCTTTGCGGCACCGTGACCGGAACCCTTGTTCCGAGCCTTATGATTTCAACATGCGATATGTTTCTTATTTCGTTCAAAATATGTTCAAGTTCACTTGTGGAGAGTGTAAGGGCGTCGCCGCCTGTTATAAGTACATCGCGGATGCTTGTATGTTGCCGCACGTATTCGATGGACTCGCGTATACGTTTCGGGTCGGTATGTTGGTCAACCCCTCCGATTTTTCGTTTGCGCTGGCAAAACCTGCAATACATTCCGCACTTGTTTGTCACGTTGATTATGCATCTGTCGGGATATCTTCTTGTTATCGAGCCTGCGGGGTTTGTATTTTCTTCCGCCATCGGGTCGGGGTCGCCGATATTTTTTGTTTCGTCCAAGCCGGGCAGTGCCATAAGTCCGATTTCATCGCGCGGATTTTTTACGTCCGTAAGCGAAAGATAATACGGCGTAACGCTCCATCTGTAGTCAACATTTTTTATTTCCTCGCGCCGTTCGGGCGGCAGTTCAAAAATTTCCCCCAAAACATCAAGCGTCGAAATCCGATTTTCCATCTGCCAATCATAATTTTCCCAATCAAAATTCGTCGCATTAAAAAATTCCATAATGCGACGCTTGCGAACCGCGACGTCCGCGGCGTATTGCTCCTCGCTGTATGCGCAAATGCGCGTTGCTTTTGCGTGGTTTTCAAGCTCGAAATCTCGCACCGCGGTCTCTCTCTTCATTTAAATATACAAATTAAATATACAAATCGATAAGATAACCATCGACAATATACCCCCCAAGCCCGTCGCTTGAAATCGTAAGGTTGAAATTTGTAGGAATATTGATAGCGTCATCTTCGGGAACTTCATAAAACACGAAGTATGATGCGCCGTAATAATCTATTTCAAGCCTCTTCTTGTCTTGCAAAAGATTTATATATTCTTTCAGCGTCAAGCCGTTTTGATGAATATAATGCGCGTGAATTTTTCCAACGAATCTAAAATGCCAAGGCATGTCTTCGTAAACAAGAAAACCGTAGCTATGCGCATTTTCCAGCATCCACTTCGCACACAAGCTGTCCTTAAATTCATCGGTGGACATATTGCCGATTAGAATGTCTATTGCCATGCCGGTCATATGCTCGTGGTGATTTTCATCACAGCATTTGGCGGCATATACTTCCTCAAATCCGTAGTCTTCCGCGCCGCTAAACAGTTGCTTCGCGGCATAAAGGGTAATCTCGTTTGCGAAAACGTTGCTCCCTCTTTGGGTTTTCAAAATAAGCTCTGCGTCGGACATGGTGTTGGATTCGAAGGATTTTGGATTATCCGGGTCGGACAAAACCAAAATCCCCAAATCGGTAATTTTGGAAACTTCCATTGAGCTGAAAGAAATCTGCGAAGAGTCGGGCTGAATGGGCGCATCAACAAATGTAATATTATTGCTTCTTGCGTATTCTTCCGCCATGGTGCCGGAAATTCCGAAAATCGTGGCAGGGGTGTTAAAAAAAGCATCCCGACCGATGTTTACTACAGATGGAGGAATATACACTTTTGCAAGTTTCGCACAGTTGCAAAACGCTTCGTCGCCAATCGCCTTAACTGTGCCGGGGATGATGATACTCTCTAAAGAAGCGTTGCCCACAAAAGCCTTTTCACCGATTCCAAATATGATATGAGGTTTTCGGGTTGACATGGTCGTAACGATGCTTTTAAAGGAGATAATTTTAACATCCCCTTCGAATTCTGTAATCATTGTGTGTGAGGTATGAACAACTATTTTATAAGTTCCGCCATACAATGATTTTGCATTTTTTGGCTTTTTCTCCGATAAATATTCCTGTTCGCCCAAAGCAAAATAAGTGCCAAAGGCAGTATCAATTATTCGTCCGAGTCGTGCATACCAGTTGCCCTTGAACAGCACGAGGTCATTTTCGCCCGTTTCTTCTTTAAGGATATTCACCATGCGTTCAAAATTTAATTCTTTGATTATTTTCAGATCGGGCTTGTCCTTTACAGCTTCGGCAATTAAGGTTATGGCTTTTAGTCCGTAACAAATTAAAGTATCTATATTAGAATCCAGAATGGCGTCGGAAACCTTTTTATGCCCCTGTTCACTGTACGTACCCAAAGCTCTTATTCCGGTCAACACCACGACTCGTTTGCCGCTATTGTTTTTTGTCGGGGTGTTTGAAATGCGTGCAATGGATTCGCTCATGGATTCGGGTGTTGCGCTGAAGCAGTCTATATATAGGGTGCGATTCTTGACTTCTACAAGATTTTGACGTATGCCCGACGGCAAATAAGCGGCTATTCCATTCGCAGCTTCTTCATCGGTCAGCCCGATGCGCTTGCCTGTGATGAATGCCGCCATTGCGTTGTAGACATTGTGTTCGCCGAGGGTGGATATTTTTACCGGAACGGCGCTTCCCTTATGCACGATGTCAAACGTGATGCCGCTATAGGTTGACTGAATATTTTCGGCGTAATAATCCGCATCTTTATTTCGCATTGAGTAAAAGAGTGTGGGGATTTTTGGCTTGCGCAACTTCTTTTTCAAAGCGTGGTCGTCGCCGTTAACAATGAGAAGCCCGTCCTTGGGCATACCATCCTGTATGCCTAAACATGCCGCAACAACGTTTGCCTTTGTTTTCATATCTTTTAAATGAGACGCGCCCGCATTTGTGATAATTCCTATTTTAGGGGCCAAAATCATAGAAACCAATTCAGCGGTTTCCGCGACAGGGGCCTCTTGTGTTTCCTGTATAAGATATTCATGGTCAAAATTCAAATTTGCTGCGGTAGTAAAAGCACCGAGGTAGTCGTTTTGATTCAGCCTGTTTCTGTGAACAATTTTGCCGTTTGCAAGAAGCATATCAAGCACAAACTGGCAGGCCGTTGTTTTCCCCGCACTTCCTGTAACCGCAATCGACGTAACGTCAAATCTGCGTGCATATTCACGCGCAAGCATTAAAAGAACAGAAAATACATTTTTTACTACGACACAAGGGTAGTCCTCTATCGGAACACTTGTAATAACCAACGACGCTCCGAGTGTTATTGCCTGTTTCGCCATTTCTTTTTGCGCATAACGATCAACCTCTTTGATTATTTGAGAGGCATTCAGCTTGCTTGGGTCGTTTGGAGGTAAGGCATTATGTCTTGCGGTAAGAATTCTTATCATTTGAGTGTATTTGTCGCTACGGATTTTTTCATGAATGATGGCGACACAGCCTTTTTTTATACTGGTGGAGACACACATGGTCGTGAACGTTATGTTGTCGTAATCATCTCCAAAATGCTTTTTTGCAAGGGCAAAATCCGCTACCACAGAGTTTCGTAGACCTAAGGATTCTTGTAAAAATTTCATATTTAATACAGGTTTACTCTCATCAGGCATAGCTTCAGCCGGCAAAGACGTTGGGTTCTCGTCTGTTTCGTTCGTCAAGTTCATCACCGATTTTATAAAAGGATGTATTTCGGCTTGGTTATTCATAAAATAAATCACCGCTTTCTCATTTCATTTTATTTGCGCCAAAAATTTTCCCACCCCAAGCCTGTAAAGCAGGGACCATGTAGCCATTCTGGACCTACAATCATTGGGCAGTTTCCGTTCCATTCCATCATTTGCAGGTTTTCGTCTTTATCCACAATAACATCCCACCCAATAATACGACAAGCGCGATATTGCTCGTGCAGTTTTACTATACCCGCAATGCATTCCTTAAATCGCGGGATGCGCCTACCTGCAAATGTTGTCCCCGTGTCGGGATGCTTGTCCACACTTGACCTGTCCGGCATCATTGCGTAATCATCAAATTGACCCGTTTCCATATCCACCGAGAGTAATATGGATTTTCCCGTAATTACATGCGTATCCGCGCTTCTCGGAATTCTTGCATACGCCGAGCAGACTCTGATGTTGCCGCTATCCTCGACAACGGTCAGCACCCTTAGCGTTACTACACCGCTCGACACAATTTCTTCAAACACATCATGCTGTTTTATATACTCTTGAAACACACCGTTTCCAAGTTGAATTATTTTTTTCGAATCAAAATCCTTCGCAGTGAGAAAGTGTACGCCTTGCCCGCCCATAGAAAAGCTGGTTTTGAAAACGACTTTATCACATCGGTCAAAAACATATTTATGCACTTCGTTCGATGAGATTACTTCACCTTCGCACGTTAAAAACAGTCCGTTCGCAAAAGACGCAATGTTTGGCATTTTGCAACGCTCGGGAAACGTAAACACGCACGGCGTCAATGATGCTATCGTCGAAACGTATCCATATATTTTGGTAATTCGAGGTGCAACAATCATCTCAAAGTAGTCATGAGGTATCCATCCCTCCTTAAACTCGCCGAGAAACGCCGCGTAAACAAGCAACCATGGGGCATAAATAGTATTGCCCAAAACACTTTTTGCATAATCCATGCATAGTTTCTCCAGCCTAGGGTCTGTTTTACCCTTTATGGCCTCTATGCTTTTTAGTTCATCTGACGCATAATTTAAATAGGCCATGTGTCTGTTGTATTGTGCCTGTGTTATTCCTGCCATGCGGTTTTCCTCCAAAATCTAATCAATACCGATTTTTGAATTTCTTCCGTATACGAGATAAAGAACAAGTGCGGAAATAGCCATTATAATTACGGTGTAAACGAACACCAACTCGGCGCTGTCGCCGCCGCTGTCGCCTGCCATGGTAAGATTCTCGATTTCAACGCCAAGCGGCACCGAGAGAGGATTGTACATAAATACGGACATGTCAAATTCGGCAAGCAATCTGTTAAAGTTCAGCGCAAAAATAGCAAGCACCGAAGGTAAAATAACGGGTATTATTATTCTGAGAAATGCATACATGGGCTTCGCGCCCAAATTTTTCGCCGCATCCTCGAGGGTATCGTCAATTGAAAAAAAGGAGGCGCGCGTCATCCGCAAAGTAAACGGTATGCAAATAATTAAATAACCCAAAACCATTATCGTTGTAGTATTTGCAAGAGGCTGGTTAAACATGAACCACTGCGGGCGGTTAAATGTGGCAACAAGACCCCATGCGATAAGCACCGTCGGCAAAAGCCAAGGAATCATAAACGCATATTCAATGGCGGTACTCGCCTTACCCTTATGCTTTGTAATAATCCGACAAACAAGAAGCATCAAAACGGCAACGCCGGTTGCCGCCAAAAATGAATAAATCGCACTCGTCATAAAAGGGCTGAAATTTTGGGTAAGCGCAGCTATATAATTATCAAGGGTTAACGCGCTGAAATTGAATTCGCGCCGGGCAATGGTACGTGAATCCGTGAAGGAAAACAGTACAATCATAACAACCGGACTAATGTAAATCAGAAACAGTACGTAGGCATAAATATGGACAAACACATTGACTACCGGGTTTCGGATTTTTTGTTTAACCAAGTCGGTCTTTACTTTGGAAACGGAAAGGTAGTGGCCGCGTTTTTCGAGCAGCGAAAACACCGCGATAAGCAGTATTGAAGACACGCCGAGAATCAGGGCAAGAAGCGCGGCGATGTCCCTGCTGCCTTGAAGCCGCGAAAGTTGCAATATCAGCGGCGTAATCGCGCGAAAATCCGGCCCACCCACAAGAAGCGGCGCGGCAATCGCACTCAGCCCGCCCAAAAAAGTAAACACGGTAACGGCAGTAAGCGATGGCAAAAGCACCGGAAGCACAACCCGCCACAAAATTGTAAAAGAAGACGCGCCCAAATTTCGCGCGACCTCAATCGTCTGATAGTCCACGCTTCGCAGCGCGTTTCGTATGAAAATCATGTGATTTCCCGTTGCGGCAAAGGTCATAACAAAAAGAACCGCCCAAAATCCGCTGAACCAGTCCTGCTCGAGATTCGGAAAAATTTGCACAAGAATATTCGTAACAAAACCGTTGTTTCCATACAAGAATACATATCCGGACACCAAAACAATCCCGCTGTAAAGCAAGGTTGTCATGTAACCGAGCCGCAGGATTTTCGCTCCGAAAACTTTAAAATAGTCCGTTATAAGCACCAAGGTCACGCCAACAAAGCCCACCGTCACGGAAAGAACGGGGGCAATTATAAAGCTGTTGCGCAGGGCTTGCATGGCTCGCGGCGCGTTACGCATACGCTCAATAGCACGCATTGTAAACTCGCCGTCTTGCCAAAATACGTCCGTTACGGTGGTGATATTAGGTGCGATAAGGAAAACAACGATGAACCATACCAAACCGGTGAAGATAGTGGCTTGGGTGATATTTTTTTTCGTAAGACTCACGACTGGTCGCCCCTCTCGTATTGCAAAAGGCTGGAGGGGTCAAAGCTCAAGTTGACATTTTCACCGATTTTGTACATGGCAACGCCGCTGTTTTTTTCCACGATTTTTAAAGTGGTGCCTTGTGCATCAATGGTGTATTTAATATACAGCCCGTAATATTCGGAAGAAGTTACCTTTGCTTCCCCCCAAATAATATGATTTTGCTTGGGTGCGTTTGCATAAAGTTGCTCAAGGCGAATGTATGTGGTTTTGTCCATGGGCAAGTCTGTTTTTTTTAAAAATTCGGGGGTGAGCCTGTTTATGTCGCCGATAAAATTGCAGACAAATTCAGTTTCGGAATGGTTGTAGATTTCATTGGGCTTGCCGAGTTGTTCTATTTTTCCCTTGTTTAAAACCGCGATTCGGTCGGAAAGGGTTAGCGCTTCTTCTTGGTCGTGGGTTACATAAATTGTTGTTATTCCAAATTTGCGCTGCAAGTCTTTAAGTTCGTTGCGGAGTTGGATGCGAAGTTTTGCGTCGAGGTTTGACAGGGGCTCGTCCAAACAGATTATCGACGGCGACGTCACCAAGGCGCGCGCTATCGCAACGCGCTGTTGTTGTCCGCCGGAAAGCTGATTTACTTTGCGCGTCATTTGGGTTTCATCAAGTTCTACTCTATGGGCGATTTCTTCGATTTTTTTCCTGATGTCGCCTTTGGGGATTTTCTTCACCCGTAAGCCGAAAGCGATGTTTTCATACACGGACATGGAGGGAAACAGTGCGTAATTTTGAAACACCATGCCGATATTGCGTTTTTCTACGTCCAAGCGGGTTATGTCTTTGCCGCTTACGCTTACGGTGCCGCTTGTCGGGGCAATAAAGCCCGTTATTGTGCGAAGCAAAGTTGTTTTCCCACAACCCGAAGGTCCGAGAAGAGTGAAAAACTCACCTTCTCGGACTTCGATATTGATGCCTGTCAGGGCAGAAAAATTTCCAAAGTCTACAGAAATATCACTTAAATCAATCATGTTTTTTCAACAACTCTCGATTTATTTATTGCATGTAATTAAGCAGGATGTGTTCAAGCCAATCACCCATTCGGGGAGCAATAAAGTCCCAGTCGATTTGTTGGTGGGTGAGACCGGCGATTACTGAATTAAAGGGGGGCAGACCTTCGAGCGCGTCGGGATGAGCGGGTACGAAGCCGAATTCGGCACTGAATTCGTGCATTATCTCGGCTTGTCCGAACCAGTCGATGAAGCGGCGAGCAGCGTCGGGGTTGTTTGCGCCGTTTACAAGTGCGACGCCTTCAATTGAGAAGGGGACGCCTACGCCGGGGCTTACGAATCCTGCGTTGATTTCGAATTGTTCTTCGCGAACGGGAATACCGTGCGACCATATTTGGCTCATAACAGCACCAGACGGGCCGGCAATTTCTGCCGCCATATCTTGATTCGACGAGACACCGTAGCGGAATTTTGCCGCTATGTTTTCCCAGCCTTCATCAGAAATGCCCAAATGCCCGTTGGGGTCAATGTATCGATTGAAAATACCGCTTAGAACCATTTGAACAGTGCTTCCCTCAAGGGTGTCAGGAACCGCGTAGCGACCATGGAAGGTCGGATTTTGCCACAATTCGGGCCAGTCACCGGGGGCTTCGGCGGAGTTGATTTGATTTTGGTCGTACCAAAGCAAATTGCCCACAAGAATCACTGCGTGGAAAAGACCGTTGGGGTGATTTCCCACGGGGATTTCGTTTGCCCAGGGTGGGACATGTTGCACGATAATATCATTATGCTGGAGTTGCCACCACAACATCGGGTTTAGGCCGAAAACAACGTCGGCTTGCGGATTATCACGCTCCGCAACGAGCCTGTTTGCGAGGTCGACACCTCCGACTTGAACCTGTAAAACTTCAATGCCAAGGTCCGCCATGGCTCTTTCGGCGATCCAGTCGCCGCGCCCGTCGGTCAGGGCATTGGAGTACAGAACGACCATGTTTCCGCCGCCGCCGTCACCGGCTTGTTCTTGTGACCCATCTTGATTGCAACCGAATAAAAACATTCCGCACGAAAGCACCGAGATAAATCCAAGTAATTTCACAAAAATCTTTGGCATGCTACATTCCTCCATAAATTTATTTTGTATCATACTAGCAAAGCAGTGAATAATTGTCAAACTTTGTGCATTTAGTGCAGGGTCGAGAGCTGTGATTAGGGCATCGAGACAGCAAGTGTTCCGCCGAAATCCGATAGCGGTACCTTTGAAAGCCTGCCATGTGTTTTTTCATAATCCTTTACAGCGGCTTTTACACCTGACAGCTCGTCCTCGTTGTAATCATGCATGAACAAATACCCCCCCCCGGTCATACGTGGTATGAAAAAATTGAGCGCGTCCATGGTTGTTCGATAAAAGTCAGCGTCGATGGAGACCAAGCAAAATTTTTCATCAATATTTGCGGCAGTTTGAGGAAAGAATCCTTTTTTTACTATGCAACTATCGGGCGATTGCATTTTGCTCAATACTAAGTCAATATTTGTTTCGGCAAACCTGCCAATGCGCTGTAAAAAGCTGTCTTCCGCATACCCGGAATCTTTCTCATCTGAGATTTGTTCTTCGGAAAACCCTTCAAATGTATCAAACAGATAGAGCTTTTTAGAAGGGAAAAGCCGGTTCAAAAGACATGCGAATTCTCCCCGATAAACACCGACTTCAGCAATTGCTCCGTCGATGCAATTTTCTTCCAACTCCTTGGCAATAAGCTCCAAAACCCTGCTTCTTGAGTAGTCATAGCAATACGACGCTATCTGCTCTTCGGCAACTTGACCGTAAGGAAAAATTGTATTGCCCAAGCGGTCTGCGCACATTCCCCTTGTTATTTTAAAATTGTAAAACGGATTCAGTTGGTTCAGCTTGTTTATGTCAGCGCATACCGACCTGAATATCTTTGTATATTCATCCATTTTGAGTCCGCCACTCCTAACTTAAGATGTGTTGCATCTGTTACACGAAATCTTTTTCGACATACTCGCTCGTACAGGCTCGTAAAATCGCAGGATATGAGCAATTAAAGCGCAGTCGCGACCCCACCCGCAAAGGCTCTCCGCCGTCGTGGACGTCTACAATTAAGTGATCCGAGCTTGCGCCGAGAACTATGTGGGAAGGGTTAAGCGGCGTTAATCCTTCCGGCTCCACGTCTTGAAGGCCTGCCGCTAAAATAGCCCTTCTGCGCACGCACCTGTCGCGCACAACGATTGGTTGCTTTCCGAAGGCGTTTAGTCCCGTTTCTCCCAATGGCACGGACGGTTTGTCCTTTACTTCAATCACCGTACACTCAAAGGTGAACACGTCATTATTCATCCCAGAATAAAAATTTCCGGTCGAAGGGTCTTGTCCATTTAAAATTGCTTCGCCGATTCTCAAATTATTTATGCCACGAGGCATCGTTCCTTCAAAAATAAATTTCAGCGAACTGGAATTTCCTCCGGACACAATGTTCAATTTACTACCAAGCAATTTTTCTAATTTATCGGCGTGGTCTATCAACTGCTCCATATGCCAAATTTCGGGTATAACCCCTCCGAAACAACTGAGATTTACACCTATGCCCGCAATGTGTATATTTTTCATCTTTTGTATTTCCGCCGCAGCATTAAGCATCTCGTCAACACAAAAATATCCTTCTCGCAAATCGCCTAAATCAACCATCACGATAACGCCGTGAACAATTCCTTGCGCCCTTGCCGCATTGTCCAGCGCGGCGACAGTTTCAAGCTCTGAATTAAGGCTCATGTCTGCGTTGCTGACAACCGCCGCCGCTTCGTCAGGCATCGGCAAGCGCATCATTATTTTTGGCTTGTTGGGCAGTATTTTCAGATTATCCGCTCGTGTATCCCCGAAAGAATCAACGTAGGGCATGGAAATTTCGGACAATTTCGACATCGCACAAAAACATTTCGTTACAAATGTAAACGATACGCCTGAACGTTTTAGTGCTTTTTGTGCAAAAGCCAAGTTCGCTTCAAATTTTTCTTGATTAATAAGTAGCCTCGGGTACATTTGGAAATCCTTCACTCCTTTGTAAATTGCGCCCCGGGGTGCTATAGTCAGTCATATGTCAACATGAAGAAAGGAGGGGCTGTTATTGGACGCGACAAAATATTTCAGCTTAGATTCAGTAATCAACGGAAAAAAACATCAGACAAGTGGTTGTTTTTTCAGGCAATGCGTTGTCGACGATTTTTGCGAAATTGTAAAAATACAGGAAAAAATAGTCGAAGATTTGGTGCATACCCAAAACGAAGATTTATTTATTCCCACCGGAAACAGCGAAATAAAAATGCTTTTGGGGCGAGATGATGTATTTTTCGTCGGAGTTCAAGCACCCGACGGGCTTTGTGCATATTCATGCACATTTTTTGGCCTTCAGGAATATGAGTTAGGCTGTCATTTTGATGACAAAAAAGTTGCCACATTCGATACAGTCGTTGTGTTGCCGGGATACCGCGGAAATAAATTGCAAAAAAGATTACAAGAAATTTCCGAAATTGAGGCAAAAAAAAGGTGTTGCGATATTATTGCGGCCACGGTTTCTCTTGACAACTTGCATAGCAGAAGCAATATGATTGAAAACGGATATGTCGAACTGAAAACGATTTCATACGAGATACGCAGAAAAAAAATTGAGCGTCTTGTCGTATATAAAGATCTTTGTGTTTAGTATATGTGCGGTGAAGGGAGATGTCAACCGCCGAGGACGGTTGCTGCCGAAGACGGTTGCCATAAAAATGTCAAAAAAAACAAAATGTCCCTGAAGGTTTTTCTAAGACGTTTCGACTATTAAAACAGTGCCTTTTTGCAACACCTATTGACAGCGAAACAATGTTTGCTTGTGATGTAGGTGAGTTACGAGGCGACACCTTCTACATCATCGATTTAAGAAGTCATCGTACTGTCCCGAAGCAAAATGCCCCACAAAACTGATGAAACAGCCATTAGCGCGAGCATTGCCGCCAAAGCCCATGTTATGTTGGGCAGGCCTGTGGGCGGGTTTGTGCCGAATGGATTGTCCGTCAGGAAAATTCGTGTAATGCGCGGCAGATAAGCCGCGTTCTCAATGTATACGGCAAGGTCGCCGCCTGATGTGCCGCGAAGGTCGAAGATGATTCTGCCGGGTTCTGTTGTGACGCGATAGTGGTCGATGCCAAACATCGCCCACGGGTCGGGGTGCCAGCGCACAAACGACAACGCTTGCGGCGGCGGACCTTCAAATTCGATAACCATCGCAACAGCGGCGTTAAGAACGTTCGGAGGGACGGCGTTTCCTGCCCCTCCTGCCCATACGTTAAGTCCGGTTTCTGTGACGGATGTGGTGAGGATTAGCGGGAATGGCGAGGGCAGCCGAGGCGGCTCCAATGTTTGGCCCGGCGTTATGCCGTATGCCTGTAAAAACGCGTTTGTAACGGAGTAATCCCATTCGCCGGTGTGGCGGTTAAACATTTGAAAACCCTCCAGCGAATTCACATGATTCCACCACATAGACGCAACGCCCCGGTCCGCAAGCAGTTGGTAAAGCGAAAGAACTTCCTGTGCAAGCGCGTCTCCCGAGGGGATGTTGTGGATGTTTGTTTCCTTCAATACGACAGGTATTGCCGAATAAAGGGCTTCGCGGATATGGTCAAGCTCCCGAGCGATTTGCGCGTCATCGGCGAAACCGGGATAAAAAAATCCGCCAAGCATGACGAAATCATCGTCGGGCATTTCGAACAGGTCCGGGCGTAAACTGCCCTGTATCGTGGACATCATTACTATGCGTTGGGCATTGTTGCCGCCGCTTGTTCTAATCAGGTCGAGGGCTGCCAAGTTAAGCTGCCGCGATACTTGCGCAAGTGCCAAAATTTGAGTAGCGTGCAGTTCGTCGGACCAAAACCAGCCGTCAAGCCCGGGGCGCGGCTCATTCATCGGCTCAAAAATTAATTGCTCGGGATAATATTTAAAACGCTCGGAAATTTGCCCCCAAACCGACAATAACCAAGCCTCGGCATCCTCAAGGGGGCCGTAGTACATAGGGTCGTACAAATCCCGTTCATGGTGAGCGTTAATTACAACATACAAACCCGCGCCCAATGCCCAATCCACAACTTCTTGCACTCGGTCCATCCATATCGGGTTAATTTGTAAATTTTCCGTTCGAGTAGTCCAATTTAGCGGGATGCGCACGCTTTGGAAGCCTTTTTCCGCAATCGCTTCAAAATGCCATTGCTCCACCCTTGCTTCGCCCCAAGCCACTTCCTGCTCTGTAAGCGGACAACCGGTGAACCAACCTTCCCCGATTGCCTCCATTGTGTTGCCGATATTAATCCCCGCGCCAAGCCGCCCCATCATGTCCCAACCGGTTACCGGAGTGAAATCGCCGGTGATAAAAGCGGGCTCGACGGGGATTCCGGTTTCATCGTTTGCAAATGCCACTGTAAATGCCACGGCGGGTATAAAAATAAGTACAAATGCGATAAGAAGTGCTTTTTTTGCCATTTTCATAAGAATCATCCCCCTTTTTTATTTCGTCAAAGTATAGCATGTTCGGGGAGTATTCGCTAATGAGGCTGAATCGCCGACGGGATATTGGTATAAATCCCCGTCCCGAAAAATTTCCGCAAAACAGAGTCGGCGAGTGTCACTCGCCGACTCTGTTGGAAATACACTGCACTTGACATTCAGTCGCAAGTGGTATATTGTCACGATAAACGTAGTTTTCAGTTTTTACGCCGAAGGGAGGGAAGTCCAATGTCAGAGGTTGTTATAAAAGATAATGAAAGCCTGGACAACGCGCTTCGACGTTTTAAACGCAATTGCCAAAAGGCCGGAATCATGGGGGAAATTCGTAAACGGGAACATTATGATAAACCAAGTGTAAAGCGTAAGAAAAAATCCGAAGCGGCAAGAAAAAGAAAATTTTAAATTTTGACTAATAAAGCCAATCGGCAGCGATTCTGTCGGTTGGCTTTTTTTTACAAGGTGTCAGGGGCTACACGCCCTAAACCGGCGAAGTCGTCTGCTTTTGTTCCTGCGAATTTGCTTTAAGGCGTTCGAGGCAATGAATAAATCTGTCGTTGCCCCTGACGGGGTCAAAGCACGGCTTCATCAAAAAATCCTCCCAAAGTATCCAGCACAAATTTCGCGGCGTTGCCCATGCCATGTAATTATTGCCGTGTTCATCGGGCTGGTACATGAGTTCAATGTGGGACATTGAATCCTGCGTGGCTTGCTCTACGTAGGACAATGTGTTTTCGGCATCACCGACGTCGCAGTAAAAAGATGCGATTCGCATGTGGTTGAATGCGTTTGAAACGAGGTCTGTCGGCTCTCCTGTAATTGAATCGACTACGCATTCAACCTGAATCATTGCCTTTAGCCGTTCAATTTTTTGCAGGGGGTTTAGGTCTTCCTCAAAAGCGTAGCCCAGAATAAACTGACACAGCAAATTTTTAAAGCGAACTATGCGCAAGTGCTGATTGCCGCGCCATTCCTCGCCCTCGAGCAGCTCTCCCGCCATCACATCTTGCGTGTGCCAAACTTCGGCGGTCATGGTCCATAAAATTCGCCTTGCTTCCTCTTTCATTCCCCATTTCACATATTGGTTGAACAAAACGTATTTAGCGTCCGGAGCTATCACTTGGTCTGTGCAATATTTTACAATGCGTTCGCCGATTTTGATGATTTCTTCTCGTAAATTTTCGGCATCGCCGGCGGGTTCATGCTTTTCCGCGTCATAACAACAAAGTGCCCGCAAGAGCTGACTTTGCAGTTCGTAATTTGTGGGAATTTCCCTGACTGCCTTGCGCGCCGCTTCAATGCCCTCATGGAGTTTGCCGGAATTAAGCAGGTATCGAATGTCCCGCAAATACTCCTTGGCCTTTTGCTCGCCCACGATACGTTCGGTTCCCAAAAGTTCATCCACCGTTACACTAAAAAAACACGCAATATGGGGCAAAAGTTCAATATCCGGAAAATTAACACCTGTTTCCCAGCGACTGACAGATTGCGGAGACACATGAAAAATTTCCGCAACTTGGTCTTGAGTAAGGTCGCGCGCTTTTCGAAGATTCTTAAATTTTTCACAAAAATATGCCAACATTTCTCTCACCTCTTGGGGTAAAATTTGTGTTTCGGAACACTTCCACTATATCCCCTCGATGCACATAAAGTCACGCACTCATATATTGTGTTTTTTACACGCAAAACGAGCGTCCCACAAAAAAGCGCGCCAAGCGCGCAGTGGGCACCGGGGGCATGTGTCAGCGGCGACGCATTCCCTCGAAGCCGGAAGCAATTTCCTACCCCACAAAAAAGCGCGCCAAGCGCGCAGTGGGCACCGGAGACACATGCCGGCAGCGACACGTGCTCTCGAAGCCGGAAGCAATTTCCCGGCGAAAAAAAAGAAGCCGCCTCACCAATCAAGACGGCCTCTTCACAAATTCCAAAACCCTACTCCTTCATACCACCAAGCGCAACCCCCGAAATAATATACTTAGACAAAATAAAGTAAACAATAAACAGCGGCAAAACCGTCATAGCAAGCCCCAAATACTGCGCGCCCAAAACGGTATCGTAGATGTCGCCCTGAAGAAGCTGAACCATAACGGGCATGGTGCGATTATCGCCGCGAAGAAGAATCATCGGCAAAAGCAGGTTGTTCCAGCTTCCGACGAAAACGAAAATCGCCTGCGTAGCCAAAGCGGGTACCATAAGCGGCAGAACGATGCGATTAAATGTGTAAAACTCGCCGGCCCCGTCAATCCGCGAGGCTTCGACGATTTCCATCGAAAGCGACGCAAGCAAGTATTGCCGCATGAAAAACACAATTGCGGGCGAAGCAATCGCAGGCAAAATAAGCGGCAAAAAGCTGTTCGACGATATCGCGAACGGCAGCGGCAAAGTCTCGTTCCCCCAGTTTACGAATTGATGTATGAACTGGAAAAATCCGATGATATTAAGCTGCGCCGGCACCATTAACATAAACATGATAAAGGCGAACAACGCATTTTTCATCTTCCAACTATACGCAACGTTTGCATAGGCCGTCAGCGACGAGAAATAAACCGCCAAAACCGTTACGCCGACGGAAACAATCAGCGAGTTGCGAAACCCAAGCCACGGGTTAAACGCACGCCCCCCCAATCGTGAATATTCTCTGATTTCGTTGCCTTCCGCGTCAAGAATCGGCTCGCCGTACTCGTCCGTAATCGGGCGCAAAACATAGCCCATCATATGCCTGTAGTTGTCCATCAAATAAGTGCCGGGGACAAAAGACATCGCGTTCCGCCGAATATCGGGAGTGCTTCGCGTCGCGTTAACAAACATAACGGCGAAGGGCAAAATGCTCAAAAGCGTTAAACCGATGCAGAGAATGTAAATAAAAGTCTTCGAAATCCGCATTCCGACAGTTGTAACACCCATTACGCCACCCCCTTCTTGTTCATTTCTTTGCGCAGGATTTCCTTGCGTTCGCGCCGCTCTCGGGCGACATCTTTATCACGCATAACGTAGAACAAAACCGAGGAGAACAGACATATGAAAACAAACATCAGCATACTCGCCGCCGCCGCGCGGTTATATCGTTCCGCGCCTTCGAAGGCCTGCTGGAAGATGAACAGCGACGTCGTAAGGGTAGTATTTCGCGGCTCGCCGTCCTCAAACATGCGCGGAATATCGAACATTTGCATACCACCGACAAAGCTCGTCACAAGCGTGAACAGCAAGATTGTCCTAAGCGCGGGCAACGTGATATAAAAGAACGATTTAATGTGACTCGCTCCGTCCATCGCCGCCGCTTCAAAAAGCGTGGGGCTGATGCCCATGATGCCCGCGACAAGAATAATCATCGTAACGCCGTACCACATCCAAAACTGGATAAACGCGATAATCATCTGCGACCACGTGATTTCAAAATTAAAGGGGACGGTCATGGTAAAAATGCTTTCAACGATAATATTTTCGGGCGAATCAAAGATACCCAAGGTCACAAGCAAATCGTTTACCGGCCCGATGGGATGCCCAAAAAGCACGCTGAACAAAAGCGCGATACTCGCGGCAGTAATAATATTCGGCATGTAGAACATGATTTTGAAAAATCCGACGCCCTTGAGGTTCATCAATTTATTTGTAAAAATCGCCGCCAAAGCAAGCGCGAGAAGAATTTGCGGGACGAAGTTCAAAAGCCAAATAAACAGCGTATTCGCAAAGGCGCGGCGGAAAAACGACGAGTTAAACACGTCGATAAACCAATGGAAGGGGCGTAGCGTCGAGCCTTCGATGTCGATAAGGGTTCTGTCGCCGACGCCGCCAAGTACAGCAATTGCGGTAACGGGAACCGAATCAGCCGAGCCGACAATGCTGATTTCCATTTCTGCATAAATGTCTGCAAGGAAGTTTGCGGGAACGCTTTCCGTTGCGCGAACGATAACGATTCCGTTGGTTCGCGGGGCAAGTTCGCCGCGCGCGTTAATTGTCGCGTCGCCCGAAACCGGGATTATCGACCAGTTAACTTCCTGCGGCGCGTCCGCCGGATACACCGTGGATTCCATCTGCAAAATACCCTGTGACGCATCAAACGCCATAATCGTTTCAATATAATTGTAGTCTTCGTCATAAATTCTCGCGGGGGCCAAGCCGTCGGTTGCCATGGTTATGCCCCGCACCGGGATGTAGGTATTGTTCTGCCCGCTGATTATGACGTCCAGTTCGGCGAAAACGCCCGAGCCGTCGATAGAGTCCGCGCGAAGGGTAACGGTTCCGTCAAGCCCTTTCGCCCGCAGGAGAACGCTGTTGTCGCCCGCGGCGGGGAAAATAATCCCGTAATCCGCACCCGATGCAATCGACCATATAACGCCTTCGGTCGTAACATCGGCGGGATAGAAATGCGGATGGAACCTGCGTTGGTCCATGTGCGACGTAATCGTGCGGATTTGATTTTCGCCGTCTATCGTAACGGATCGCGCCTGTACAATCGGGCCTTGTATGGTTATTTCGGTTTCGGCGTAAAGTCCCGAATTGTCGGTTGTTTCGGCGCGAACGATGACGGTACCGGTTGAAATCGCGGTTAAAAGCCCGCTTTCATCTATAGTCGCCTCACCGCTGCCCGGTGTCACCGACCATAGAACATTGCGGTTTGTAGCCATTGGCGCGCCCGCCTCGGCAATGCATATATGGCACAATTCCTCGTGCCTTTCGCGCGGGTTGTTCGTCGGGCAAATTTCCGGAGCCGACATTTGCAACGCGCTTCCCCCCTCGACAACGGTATTCCACGTTGCCGTAACTTCCTCGGAAAAAAGCCCCGCACCAAGCATTTCGGGACCTTGCATGTTTGTGAAGCCGATGGAAGTCGTAAAAATTAGCGGATAAAGCTGAAAGATTAGAAAAGTGACGACAAAGGGTATCGAAAATATGTAGCCGTATTTAGCGTAGTCCACCCTTTTAGACAGTTTACGGTTTTTTTCCATGCTTTTCACCTCTCTTTTATGAGTACCAAAAACCGCGCATAAAGCGCGGCTTTTGATACCCAACAGATTGAGTTTTAGCTAATGTCAAGAGTCTCCAATACCCATCCTCTGAACGAGTCAAGAGCTTCTTCACGAGTCATGTCGCCGCGTGCGTAGTCCATTGCCCGGTCTTCGAACTGGGCGTTGATAAGCTCGTCATGTTGTGTGAACAAGGAGCCGTCGGCATATGCGCCGGCGGGGATTAGTACGTCGAACATGTCTTGACCGCCGAGGAACGGGATTGTTCCGTCTGCGCCTGCCATGATTAAGCCGGATGCAACAGCGTCTTTGGTGTCGTTATCATCAAACAATGTTCCGTTTGCCCACATGTATTGAAGGCCGGTGTTTGTTGTGTCAAGTGTAATCCACTCGATGAGTTCGCGAACGCCGTCGCGTGCTTCGGGGTTCATGTTATTTGCGGGGATAACCCACGTGCCGCCCCATGAGAAACCAACGGGGGGAACTGCGATAGCCCAGTCGCCATAGGTTTCGCCGGAACTGCCTGCCATAACATAGTTAATGAGCCATGCGGGACCAAGGAACGCGAATACGGGACGCTCGCCTTCGCC
Source organism: Defluviitaleaceae bacterium (assembly GCA_009786975.1). GTDB lineage: Bacteria > Bacillota > Clostridia > Lachnospirales > WQUN01 > WQVC01. Next base: position 15,426 of record WRGX01000218.1, on the reverse strand, counting down.
TGCCATGTCGGCAAACCATGCGCCGCTCCATGAGCTTGCGTCGTTCATCCAGTTGTTCCTGTAAAGCATGGAAGCGTAGTCAAAGAATGCCATACGGTCGGGATGGATGTCGAGTTGGTCGTTAACAATCCAGGGGCCGCCTGTGTTGCGAACGGCTTGCCATACGTCGCCCGCGCCGGAAACCATTGCGAATCCTGCCGCGTTCATTTCTGCCGCTGCTTCAAAAAATCTGTCCCAACCGGGGCCGATTCTTGTGCGCACATAGTCGGGGTCATCTGTTCCCCAAACTTGTTCGGCAAGGCTTCTGCGATAAATTACCGCACTACCGGTATGTTGGAAAGCAAGCGCGACAACTTCGCCGTCGCGTGAACCGAGGTCAACTGTGTAACCTGCGATGTCTGCGTCGGAAATTCTGCCCATAAGGTTGTCAACGCCGAGTGACGAGAAGGTCATCGCGTGGTGAGCCATGTCGCCTTGTGTGTAACGAACAACGAATGCAGATTCAGCCGCGAAAAGGTCGGGAGCGTCTGCGCCGCCGCCTGCAAGGGCCGCGTCAAGGGCGATTTGGTATCCGCCGCCGTCGGTTGCAACAACCGTCGGAACTACAAGGAATCTTTCCGTAAATTCGGGATTCATTTCTTTGTAGCGGAGAATCATGTTGGGGATTTCGTCGGTGAAGGACCACAAATTGATACGTGTTACTCCTTCGGGAACGTAGACATCTTCCGCGACGGGGGGATCTGCCGGGTCAGCGGGGTCGGTTACGTCACCGGGGTCGGTTGTTACATCGCCGGGGTCGGTTACGTCGCCGGCGGGCGGTTGTACGTCGGTTACTTCGTCACAGGCACATCCCGTGAACGCAAACGTCGCGAACATTGCAACCACTGCTAATAAAAGCCACTTTTTCATACTTACCTCCTGTTTTTGTTTGATTTTGGGCAACACTACGCGTTGCCTTTTTGTTTCAAGCCCATGGCTCTTGTGACATTCTACAATACTTACAATTTTTTTGCAATATGTTTACAATATGATTACAAAAAACTTTTTTGGATTTTTTTATATGCACAAAAAAAGCCGATTCGCATAGAATGTCGGCTTTTTACGCGGCAACTGATATGGCGTCTTCGCGCTGCTCTTTTATATGTCTGCGATTTTCCAAGTCCAAGTGGTAAAAAATCGTGGAATACGCGCCGATGTCGAAGGGGCAATCGCGTGATTTTGTTGCGAAGCGGTTGATGTAAAATATTGTGTTACTTAGATATCCGAAATTGTCCGTTATATTTCCGGGGTAAAAAGGAACCTTGCTCCAGATAATTCGATACATTTTTTCGTCCGAGATGTGTTCGTTGAGCAAGCTGCGCCTGATTATGCGCATTGCCGCAGTGAATGCGAACAGCTCGTTTGGAAATTTGTATGCACGGTGATAGGGGTCTTCGTTGCCCGGGAGTGAATCCCAGTCGCAGTGAAGTAATGCGTGGCTTTTTACGATTGCGCCGCACAGACAAGCGGCCTCCTTGTGAACATCCAAAGTTGCCGCATCTTTTTTCTTCATATTTGATTTCACTTCAGCCACGGCTTTTCTTATAATCTCGTTGACGAGGGAAATGAAGTCTTTATCGCTCATGCGGAATCCTCTACTCGTCGTCCGTCATATATGGGTCGATTAAGCCCAGTTCGGTGTTTCTTTTCGCGGTGCGCTCTAACATTTCCGCCAAACTGCCGCGGTTGTCAAGCTCAAAGCCGCTTATCTCACCCAAATATTCTTCTTTGGAAATCGGAGCCATTAACCCTGCATCTTCTCTGACGGCGTCGGCTGTTGTTCGCATTTTTGTTGTCATTTTTGACACCCTCCCTTTTCCCTTGGTTACTACCGGCTTCTTAAATTGAATAACATTACCTTTTTTTGTCGCCACGACAAACTCCTCACAGGAACGAAATATTATATTAATACTCCCCCCCCGTGTGGGTTATTCATTATTACTGGAGATGGTATGCTTGTCAAGGAAAAATTTTCCGAACCTTCGTTCCGTTTACGTTGCCACGCTCTTAGCGTATCATTATAGCATGAAAATCATTGTTGGCTTGGGCAATCCGGGCGACGCTTACAGAGGCACGCGGCATAACGTGGGTTTTGAGACAATGGACAAGCTCGCGTTCGATTTTGGCATCGTTATGAAAAAAAATCGCCGTTTTCGCGCGGAAGTTGGTGAAGGGCGCATCGGCGGCAAGCAAATTTTGCTTGTAAAGCCGATGACTTACATGAATTTAAGCGGCGAGGCCGTGCGCCAAATTTTGAATTTTTATAAACTGCCCCCATCGGAAATTATCGTTGTTTACGACGACGTTTCTTTGCCGGTGGGGGATATTCGCGTGCGCGAACGCGGTGGGGCGAACGGACAGAAGGGCATTATTAATATGATTTCGCACCTTGGCACAGAGGAAATTATTCGCGTGCGCATTGGGGTTGGTGAAAAGCCGCCGTCGTGGACGCTTTCGGACTACGTTTTGTCGCGTTTTTTGCGCGAGGAATGGGACGACATGATTAAGGGCGTCACAAAGGCCGGCGACGCGGTTCAGATGATATTAAATGAAGGAACTCTTGCGGCGATGAATTTTTTTAATGAAAAGAAGTCGCCGGAAGTTAAGGTTTTGAAGACGACGGTAATTAAAAAAAGTCCCGAAGTTGAGGTGCGGTTGGAGGAATTGTCGAACGGGAAGCGGCAGATTTATAAGGGGTATGCCGATGCGGCGAAAATTGACGACGAGTGGGACGCGCTTATTTTTCTGCGGAAAAAAGGGTTCGCCGTGCCTAAGCCGATTCGGCGCGGCGATAACGGGATTTATTTGCAGTACATTGAGAATGGCGCGTTTTGGCATTTGTATAAAGGCGCGGAGCCGGATGCGCAGGGCTCGATGATGAAAAAATTTGTGAAACTGCTTTTTGATTTGCATAAAATAAAGGCGGGTGTGGAGGAAACGGGATTTGTTGCTCGTGAAATTTCGGAGATTCGGCGGATTATCGGGGAGAAAAATTTGGGTGAAAAATATGCGATTTTTTCGGACAAAATCGACGCCGCGTCGAAAGACGTTACGGAGTTTTCATCATGTTACATCCACCGCGATTTTCACCCGTGGAATGTTTTGGCCGACAAAAAAGACAAGCTGTATGTCACCGATTTTGCGTTAAAACAAGGCGATTTTCGATTCGATGTCGCGTGGACGTACATGCTTATGTCGCGCACGGGGGAGCCGGAATTTGCGAAGCAATTTTTAGTCGAGTACGGAACGTTTCGCGAGGACGTTTTTGAAGGCTTCGAATTTTTTAAACAGCTGGCGAATTTGCGCTGGCTTGTTAATGTGCAGCCAACGACAAGCGATTTTATGCTTGACATGATACAAATTGCAGAAGTGGCGACGAGGGATTTTGTCGTGCAAAAATGAGTCGGCGAGTGACACTCGCCGACTCGTTTTTTTCCGTGTCTGAAATCATTGATGCGCCCTCGGAAGGGTAAGTGTGAAAAGTGAACGAGAGGAACGCGGGCGGCCGGTTTTCATCAGGAACTTGTGCGTTCAGCGAATGGATAAAAGTGTGAAAAATCGAAGAAGGGAACGCGGGCGGCCGGTTTTCGTCAAAAATTGGTCGCGTATCAGCGAATGGTAAAAAAAATGAACAATCACGCCCTGCTTGACCCGCTTGCAAATTCGCCCGAATTTACGGAGCTTTGCGGGCTTTTGTCGCGCAAATCAAGCGACACGCGCGGCACATTTTGGCTTAACGGCACAACCGCCGCGCAAAACCGCCATTTCACCGCGGGAATTTTACGCGAAACGCGCTTGCCCGCGCTGATTATCGCGCCGAGCGAGCTTCGCGCAAAGGAAATTTACGAGGACATGTATTATTTTATGCGCGAAAATTGCGGCGTTTTCCCAAGCCGCGATTTGATTTTCTACGCCGCCGACGTGAAAAGCCCGGAAATTACGCGGCAGAGACTTCGGGTGCTGGATAAATTGCGGCGGTCGGAGGTCAGAAGCCGACGGGCGGAGGGCGGCTTGCCCGTGGTGATTCTTTCCGCCGAGGCGTTATTGGACAGAATGTTGCCGCCGCCTACGTTTTATCGGTATCATCTCGACTTGAAGGTCGGCGACGTTTGTGACCCCGACGACATTGTGCGCAAGCTGGCGCAAATGGGCTACGAGCGCGTTTCGCTTGCGGAAGCACCGGGGCAGTTCGCGCTGCGCGGGGGGATACTCGATATATTTCCGGCTGTCGGGAAGTTTAAGGCCTTGGGGGCGTTGCCGCCGGGCGCAGTGAGCGAATCGAACGTTTCCCGCGCCGCCACAAACCCCCACGAACTTTTTGAAAAAAATCCGACAAAAACTTACGAAGTGCATGATTTATCCGAAGCGCAAGCCCTCCGCATCGAATTCTTCGGCGACGATATCGACTCGATTCGTGTAATTGACGCGCAGTCCCAACGGTCGATTGAAAACGCCGAGGCCTTTGAAATTTATCCCGTGCGCGAGCTTGTTTTCGGGCAAAAACGGCTGGAAAAAGCGGTGGCGAAAATCCGCGAAGCGGCATCGGCGCAAAAAATCGCGCTTGAAAAAGGCGGCTATATAAAGGAAGCGAATGTTTTGGCGGCGTCGATTGAAAGCATCCTCGAGGGGTGGAGCGACTTCGGTGCCGCGCGTGCCGACGCATTCCTGCCGTTTTTTTACGAGGAAGAATGCAACCTTTTGGACTATCTCCCCGAGGACGCACTGATTTTTTTCGACGAGCCGAATTTTATAAAAAATCACATGGAAACGGTTTGGGCAGAGTACGAAGAAAGCGTGGGGCACAGGCTTGCGGCGGGGAAATTGCTGCCGACGCAGGTGCATGTGATGATGACTTGGGCGGAAGTTTTACACAAAACGCAAAAGTTTTCACGTGTGCTTTTTTCCGGAATGACGGGCAAGCCGGACGAGTTCCCCGAAGCGCGAGAAATCCGCCTAAACGCGCGGGCGTGTATGCCGCTTCGACACAAGCCCGCCGAGCTAAAGCAGGATTTGCAAAGTTTCCTTGACAAGGGCTATCTCGTGGCGATTTTGGCGGGTTCGCGCCGTACGGGCGAGCAACTCGCCGCCGCGCTGAACGATATGGACATGCTCGCACGATTTGTAGAAACATTTAGCAACGATGAGCCGACCCGCCTTCAAGAGCAAGTTCGAAAGCAAGTTCGAAAGCAAGTTCAAGACCAAGCATCGCCACCAACACGCGCCCCCGCGCTTGCCACCCTCTCCCCCGGCGTAATCACCGTCACGCGCGGCACCCTTTCCGCCGGCTTCGAGTACCCCGACCTGCGCCTCGCGGTCGTAACCGACAAAGAAATTTTCACTCGTGACCGCGCCCGCCGCCGCAAAAGCAAGCGGCAAAAAAACGCCGAAAAAATCGCACACTTCACCGACCTTCGAATCGGCGACTACATCGTCCACGACAACCACGGAATCGGCATTTTCCGCGGCATCGAGCAAGTCATCACCGACGGTCTCTGCCGCGACTACCTCAAACTGGAGTACAAAGACGGCGGCAATTTGTACGTGCAAACCTCGCAAATGGACATGATTCAGAGATACATCGGCGGCCGCGAGGAGGCGAGGCTCTCCAAGCTGGGCGGCGCGGACTGGGCAAAAGCAAAATCCCGCGCACGGCAAGCCGTCGAAATCCTCGCGGAGGATTTGATAAAACTTTACGCAGAGCGACAAGCCGCAAAAGCGCATGTTTACGGCACGGACACGGTATGGCAAACCGAATTCGAAACCGCCTTCGAACACACCGAAACCGACGACCAAATCGCCGCAATCGAGGATGTAAAGCGCGACATGGAATCGCCGCGCGTAATGGACCGCCTCGTCTGCGGCGACGTGGGCTGCGGCAAAACGGAAATCGCGATTCGCGCGGCGTTCAAGGCAGTCCAAGACGGCAAGCAAGTCGCATACCTCGTCCCCACAACAATCCTCGCACAACAGCACTTTCAGACCTTCACCTCCCGCATGAAATCCTACCCAATCGCCGTCGAGCGGCTTTCGCGCTTCCAATCAAAAAAAGAACAGGGCGTAACGCTGAAAAACCTCGCATCCGGCGCGTCCGACATCGTAATCGGCACGCATCGCCTCCTTTCTAAGGATGTAAAATTTAAAGACCTCGGACTAATCATAGTTGACGAAGAACAACGATTCGGCGTGGGGCACAAGGAAAAATTAAAAGAAATCCGCGCAGACGTTGACGTCCTGACCCTAACGGCAACGCCAATCCCGCGCACCCTGCACTTTTCGCTGACCGGCATCCGCGATATGTCGCTGCTGGACGAGCCGCCCGAGGAACGCCGCCCCGTCCAGACATATGTAATGGAATATTCCGCGGAATTCGTGCGCGACGCAATTTCCCGCGAGCTTGCGCGAGGCGGACAGGTGTACTATTTGCACAACCGCGTGCGCAACATTGCCGAGGAAGCCACGCGCGTTGCCGCGCTTGTACCGCAGGCGCGCGTCGCCTTCGCGCATGGGCAGATGAGCGAAACCGAGCTTGAAAATATCATGCACGATTTCGTCGAAGGCGAGGTCGATGTTTTGGTTTGCACAACGATAATCGAAACCGGGCTAGACATCCCGAACGTCAACACGATAATCATCCAAAACGCCGACTTCATGGGACTTTCACAGCTTTACCAGCTTCGCGGGCGCGTGGGTCGCTCGTCCCGCCTCGCGTACGCGTATTTAATGTACCGACGCGATAAAGTTCTGCGCGAGGAAGCAGAAAAACGATTGCAAACAATCCGCGAATTCACCGAGTTCGGCGCGGGCTTTAAAATCGCGATGCGCGACTTGGAAATTCGCGGCGCGGGAAATTTGCTGGGCCAGCAACAGCACGGGCATATGGATTCCGTCGGGTACGATATGTATTGCAAGCTCCTGGCGGAGGCTGTCGGGCAACATCGCGGCGAAGCCCCGCCCGTCGCCCATGAAACCAACATTGACATCTCCGTAGACGCCTTTATCCCCACGCGCCTCGTCCCCGACGAGCAGCAAAAATTAGAAATTTACAAAAAAATCTCGCTGATAAATTCGCAACAAGATTACTTTGATGTACAGGAAGAAATCGAAGACCGTTTTGGCACAATGCCGACGCCTGTTGTAAACCTCCTGGATGTTGCCTTGATGAAAGCCGAAGCCCGCGACCTCGGCATAATTTCCGTCGCACAAAAATCGCAAAACATAGTCCTGACCTTCCGCGCCGACGCCCCGATAAATCCCGACACACTCATGCGCGTAATCCAAGAAAACCCCGCCCGCCTGCTGTTCACCATGGCACAAAACCCCTATGTAACAATTCGCGCCCCGAAAAATGAAAAACCGCCGGAAGACGGCGGCGTTTCACGGATTAAGGAAATCCGGGGGATATTGGCAAAATTTAATTAGGGCGTGCAGCCACTACTCTTTCCACTGCCCGTCAACGAAGATGTAATCGTCGCCTTCGTATTTGCTCATTTTGGTGATTGCGATTACAAAGTCAATCAAGTCCCAAATACCGAGTCCGCCGCATGTAATAAGTTTAACTATGCCTATGCCGACTTGGCCTCTCATAAACCTGTCAACTCCGAAGTAGCCCAAAAAGAATGTAATCAACAAGAATGTTACCTTGTTAATTCTTTTTTCCATGGTCATCGCCTCCTTTCGTTATGATTTCTTTATGAATCAAAAACCGCATTGCAATAAGTACAGGTTTTATTCTTTCCACTGACCGTCGATGAAAATAAAATCGTCACCGTATTTGCCGGTTTTTGTTATCGCAATGATAAAGTCAACCAATTGCCAAATCCCCAAACCGCCGCAGGTAAGAAGTTTTAATACGCCCAAGCCGATTTGCCCGCGCATAAACCTGTCAACCCCCAATTCCCCCAAGAAAAACGCAATAATCAAGAACGTTACCTTGTTGATGCTTTTTTCCACGTCGCACTCTCCTCTCTGTTTAACATACATATTAGTAGGGAAAATTTTCTATTCCTTCCATTCTCCGTCGATGAAAATAAACTCATCGCCGTATTTGCCGATTTTGGTAAGCGTAATGATAAAGTCAACTACTTCCCAAATCCCGACGCCGCCGCAGGTCACAAGTTTTAAAATGCCCCAGCCAACTTGCCCGCGCATAAACCTGTCTACCCCGAAGACGCCGAAAAACAACGAAATGATTATGAATGTTACCTTGTTGATTCTTTTTTCCATTTTGCCCCCTCCCCTCTTTAACGATACACATTGATGCGGTCGCTATAAAAAGGTGTACCTTTTTGTAGTGGTCTAGGTTTGCATTCAGTTGTCACAATTTGCCAACAAAACGTCAATAAAATGCGAAAATCGCGGAAATTGGTATTGACTTCCTGCTTTTCGTGTGCTATCTTCCTTCCGAGCGGTCGCTATAAAAAGGTACACCTTTTTGGAGTAGCTGGAGAGCGAGACAGGGGAGGGTTTATAAATGGCACTGATTGACAGGGTAAAATTTGACGGACTCCGAAACAGAGACTGGCTTGTTTACAAGCACCCGTCTGAAAGTTTGGTGTTCGGAACGCAGTTGATTGTGGGGGAGGGGCAAGCTGCTATTTTTGTGAAATCCGGCCAAATCTGTGATGTGTTTACTGCCGGAACACACACTTTGGGAACGCAAAACCTGCCCGTTTTGCAAAAAATATTGAATCTCCCGTTTGGAGGCAAAACTCCGTTTACGGCGGAAGTGTTTTTCTTAAACTTGGTTGCAAAATTGGATATTCATTGGGGAACAAGCGACCCGATTCAGCTTGTTGACCCCAAATATTCGACGCGGCTGCGCGTGCGGGCGTTCGGGCAAATGGGCTTGAAAGTTCACGATTGCGCGGCTTTTTTGCGCGAGCTTGTTGGCGTTATGGAGCAAAAAGAATGGGTGCAATTTGACAAACTTTTGCAATATTACAAAGGTGTGGTGACCCAAAAAATTAAAGTAATTATTGCGGATATCATAATCAACCAAAAAATATCGGCACTGGAAATCGCCCCTAAAATGGATGAAATTTCAGAAGATGCAAGGCGAAGAATAGAAAATGAATTTTCGCGCTACGGTTTTATCATTACGAATTTTTATGTAAAATCAATAAATTTTCCCGACGAAGATTTCAACGAAATCAACACCATCCTACAAAAACGCGCCGAATTTGAGATTATTGGGGATAATCGCTACGTTACCGCAAGAACTCTTGATGTGTATGAAACCGCCGCCGGCAATCAAGGTGGGGCGGCGGGTGCTATGGTTGCGGGCGGGGTCGGCTTGGGCGCGGGGATTGCAATGGGACAGCAGATGCCACAAATGATGACGCCGCCGCAATTCGGCGGGACCGTATGTCAGAAGTGTCACAAGCCCAATACCTCGGGCGCGAAATTTTGCAATGATTGCGGAATGACATTAGCAGTCGCGGAGCAGAAGGTCGCTTGTCCGCATTGTTCCGCGCAACTCGTTCAAGGCTCCGCATTTTGCAATTCATGCGGGAAAAGTGTCAAGCCTGTAAAATGCCCCGAATGCGATACAGAGGTAAATATTGGGGTTAAATTTTGCCACGGATGCGGAAAGGAGGTTGTGTAATGGACAAATATATATCCCCGGGGGTGGCTTTTGCCACTTTTCTGTCGATGGCATTTTCAGCGATTGTCTTGTTTTTTGCCTTTGCAGTATTCGATTTAACCACGCGGAACGGTTGGTTGGTCGGGCTGTTTTTTATGCTTATTAACCTTGGTATTATTGTCGCTTCGACAGCATTGTATAAGCTGTTTCGCGCCCTTACGTCTTTTGCTGCGTATATTCAAGCGTGGTTCATAACGGGCGTTTACTCATTCATACACTTCATTCTTTTTTTCATAGCACTCGGCAGATTTTCCTCGAGCATGTACGTTTTTGTTAATATGTTGCTGTTTTTGTTCTATTTAACGGTAGTTTTTGCAATTACCATGGTCGCGAAAAAATTAAAATGACGGAAGGGGTTTTTTTATTATGACAGCAAACAAATGCCCTCAATGCGGGGCCCCGGTTGATGCAGGTGCGGCAAGTTGCAAATATTGCGGTGAGGCGATAGCGTCGGCAAGTGCGCCGCCGCCACAATTTCATGGGTCGCCACAGGCCTACGCTTCCCCTCTGCAACAGCAGGACGGTGTCGGCAGCAGGAGTCGCGTGGCTATCGGGCTTGTCGCGATTTTAACGAGTTTTTTCGGGTTTAATGTCGGCATCTACAATTTCATGCTGGGCTTCACGGGAAAGGGAGTTTTGCAGCTTCTTCTGTGGATAGGAGGCTGGGCTACAGTTTGGCTGGTTATCGGATTTATACCCCTTTTTATCGTGTGGATATGGGGAGTAATTGAAGGAATTATCATTCTCACGAACAAAAATTTCCGCGATGCGGACGGTAATTTGCTGAAGGGCTAAAATGCTTCACAAAGAACAAAAAATTGCCGGCGAGCATACCGGCAATTTTTTGTTGCATCGAATAGTTTTCCAGATTGACATCAGACAGTCACCATATCCAATTCTCGCATTGTTTCTTCGACAAGCGCGTTTTCCTCGTCCGTCATGGCAAGAGCGCGTTCGCAATCCAGTTTCGCCATCCGATTTTCAAAATCGGCAAAACTTTCGCCTACTTTTTGATACATATAAGTGTCATCATCAAAAATCACCAAGTCACCACGTTTGTCCATTTTGTTCGCCTCCTTTCAAAAATTTCCATTTCATTTGATGTGCAATAAGTCGCACAATGATTCATAAAGTGCCTTGACTGCATTGCTGTTTATTTCATTCACCCACCTTGTTCATAATTATAATATATGGAAATTCGAGCTTTAAGTCGAGAATGTTCTTGGAAAAAAATTTTTTTCAAAATCGAGTCGGCGAGTGACACTCGCCGACTCGATTTTTCATGCGTGCGGAAACTTCTCCCGGCTTCGAGGGAATGCGTCGCCGCCGACACATGTCCCCGGTTCCCACTGCGCGCTTGGCGCGCTTTTTCATGCGTGCGGAAAAATTTTTTACATGATATACTAAGGCGTGTGAAAGGAGGAGGTTTTCATGGCGCAAATAAACGTTCTCGTTCCCATGGATGAAAATTTAAAAGATAGTTTCGACACGCTTTGTGCGGATTTGGGCTACAATGTTGCATCTGTTTTCAGCGCGTTTGCGGAAGAAGTTGTCAACAGGCGCAGTCTTTTAAGCGAGCTTAATATCGAGCGCGACCCGTTTTACAGCCCGCAAAACATGGCACGGCTCAAAAAGTCAATTGCCGACGCGGAAGCGGGGCGACTGACACACCATGACATAGTTGAGGTGGGCGATGAAGAAGGCGTGGACTGATAGTGCATGGGAGGATTATGTCGGATGGCAGACGAACAAAAAAACTCTGAAGCGTATCAATGATTTGCTCAAAGACATAGACCGCAACGGATACAAAGGCATTGGCAATCCGGAACCTTTGAAACACGACCTTGCGGGATATTGGAGCAGGGAGATTGACAAAAAAAATCGTATTGTCTATAAAATTGAGAACGGCGAAATAATAATTGCCCAATGCGGCACGCACTACAGAGATAAATAGAAAAGCGCGCCAAGCGCGCATTGGGCACCGGGGGCATGTGTAGGAATCGGCACATTCTCTCGAAGCCGGGAGCAATTCCCAGCCCATAAAAAAATGTGCAAGTGAAAAATGGACGAGAGGAACGCGGGCGACCGATTTTTAATGGCGATTTGTACGCTCAGCGAATGGCGAAAAACATGAAAATAAACATAACAAAAACAACAACCCCGAAAGAAAAACCCACGGGAACCCTGGGTTTCGGCAGAAATTTCACCGACCATATGTTCATTATGAATTATACAGAAGGCACAGGCTGGCATGACGCTCGAATTGTCCCGCATGGGGACTTGAGCTTTTCGCCTGCGTGTGCCGCTTTGCATTACGGGCAAGAGACCTTTGAGGGCATGAAGGCGTATCGCGGGCGCGACGGCTCGTGCTATCTTTTTCGGCCCGAAATGAACGCGCGCCGCTCGAATTATTCGAACTCGCGGGTGTGTATACCGGAATTTCCCGAAGCGGACTATATCGAGGCGGTGAAAACGCTGGTTACGCTGGACGCGGACTGGATTCCGAGCGCGGAAAACAGCTCGCTGTATATTCGTCCCTTTTTTTTCGCCGATGACCCGTTTTTGGGCGTCGCGGTTTCGAAAACTTATCAATTTATCATCATAATGTCCCCCGCCGACGCTTATTTTGGGGCGTTTGAACCCGTAAGCATTTTTGTTGAAGACGAATACGTCCGCGCCGTCAAAGGCGGAACGGGCCGCGCGAAAACGGGCGGAAACTACGCCGCGTCGCACCCCGCGCTTTTGCGCGCGCAGGAACACGGCTGCGCGCAAGCAATGTGGCTCGACGGAATCGAGCGCAAGTACATCGAAGAAGTCGGCACAATGAACATATTTTTTAAAATCGACGGCAAAATCGTTACCCCCGCGCTTAACGAAAGCATCCTCGCCGGCATTACCCGCGACAGCGTTTTAACCCTCTGCCGCGATTTTGGCCTGACCGTAGGAGAACGCCCGCTTTCCATCGACGAACTCGTCGAAATCGCCGACGCGGGCAAGCTCGAGGAAGTTTTCGGAACGGGAACCGCCGTTGTCGTCGCGCCGGTAAATCGCCTCCTTTATAAAGGAAAGGAAATCCTCGTCGGTGACGGAAACGAGGGCGAAACAAGCCGCCGCCTGTACGAAACCCTGACGTCGATACAACGCGGCGATTTCGAAGATAAATTCAACTGGCGCGTTTCTTTGTAACCGAGGACAGGTGCATGATGCCATACAAATCCCGCGCAGGCTCCGCCTATATTTTGGTAATCATGGCGACATTTGTCTCGCTTGCGACGATTTTGACTGCTTTAACCGTAACCGCCGCAAGCCGAAACATCACCGCAAATTACGCCGATTTTTACGGGCGTTTCGACATCGCCGTCGCAGGAAACAAGCGTGCGTTTGCCGCGCTTGAAAATGACGAGCTTGAAATTTTTTTCACGCCCGGCGCGTGTTGGCATTTTGGCGCGCCCGCCTGTGTGCGCACTTGGCGGTATGGCTGGACGCTGGAGGTAAATATCAGCGACATCGGCAGCTGTTTTTCCGCAACAACAACGGTCTGCCTGCGCGAACGCGGCAACGCCGAAATTTTCTACATAGAAACCCGCGTGAGGCAAAACGCACCCGACTCACCCGAAGTACACGACGCACCCGAGGTCGCCGTGCGAATGACTGCGAATTTTCTTGACGATAACACGCTCGAAATGTTAGAGTTATTCCGTATTTTAAATTAGGGCGTGTTGCCATTACGCCCTAGCGTCAGGGGGATATAAATGCTGGGCACCTATTTCGAACCCGATTTTTATTACGATTCGGTTTTTCAAATCCCCTACGACGAGCTTTGGAAAAAAAACATTCGCGGCTTAATTTTTGATATCGACAACACCCTTACGCATTTCGACGAAAAGGCACCGTCGGCAAAAATCGCAGGGCTTTTGCGCCGCCTTGAACGCAAGGGTTTTAGAATTTGCCTCGTTACAAACAACACAAACAAGCGGCTCGGACACTTCAACGAAGGTCTGAACCTGCCCGGCATCGCAAACGCGATAAAGCCCCTGACGCGCGGCATTCGCTACGCAATGGAGACGATGGGTACCAAACCCGCCGAAACCGTGATTATCGGCGACCAGCTTTTGTCCGACATTTGGGCGGGAAAGAACGCGAAAATTACGACAATTATGGTAAAACCGATTTCCGAAAAGGATTTTATTCTCGTTCGAGCGAAGCGACTGATAGAACGCCGCATTCTGCGCGAATTTTATAAAAAACGCGAGACCGCAAAATGAAATCCCGCGCGGGCGTAACCCTTTTGGAGTTGACGATTGCGCTGGCGATTTTTTCGATAATCGCGGGGGTTATTCTCGTCGAACTAACCTCCGATGCCGCCGACCGGCGCGCCCTGCAAAACGCCGCCGTCCGCCTGCAAGCCGACATGCGATACGCCCAGCGCAGAGCCGTAATGGAAGGGCGAATTATCTATGTAAATTTCTACGCCGAATACAACCGCTACTCTATATATTACGAAGTGTTTGACCCTATCCGCACGGTTGACATGGACGTAAATCTTTTTTCCGCGGGCTTCGGTCCCCACAACGCGTGGAACGAAACGCATTTCCTTCCGCGAGGTACGTCGGGACGCTCCGGAACCATTGCCTTGCGAAACGGAAATCTGGAAGTGCAAATAACTGTTCTCATATCCGGCGGACAAGTCCGGATAGGCGATATATTGCCGCTAACAACACCGCTTAATTAGGAGGCAAACCAAATGAAATTTGATATGCACAACCACATGGAGGACATGGTTCGCGACAAAATGCCCGCCGTTTTAGACGGGATGCCGAGCGTATGCCGTTGCGAACGGTGCGAGCTTGACAGGGTTGCGATTGCGCTGAATCGGCTTCCGCCCAGATATGTCGTAACGAAAGAGGGCAAATTGTACGCAAGAATAGCCCAGATGCAAAATCAAGTTGAGGCGGACGTCGTGCGGGCGATAACCGACGCCGCGTTGCTTGTTGAACAAAACCCATTCCACGAGGAGGAAAACATATGATATCAGCAGGAGAATTCAGAAACGGAATCACGGTTGAACTTGACGGCGCGCTTTGCATAATCACCGATTTCCAGCACGTTAAGCCCGGGAAAGGCGCGGCGTTTGTGCGCTCCACGCTTAAAAATCTTGAAACCGGCGCGGTGGTTGAAAAAACCTTCCGCCCAACGGAAAAAATGCCCCGCGCGCACATCGACCGCCGCGATTTGCAATATCTCTACAACGACGGCACGTTGTATTATTTCATGGACAACGAGAGCTTCGAGCAGCTTGAAATGAACGCCGCCGACGTCGGCGATTCGCTTATTTTCGTAAAAGAAAACGAAACCGTGCAAGTTCAAGTACACAACGGCCGCATTTTCGGCATAGAGCCGCCCATGCATGTCGAGCTGGAAATAACCGAAACCGAACCCGGCTTTGCAGGAAACACCGCCCAAGGCGCAACAAAACCCGCTACCGTCGAAACCGGAGCGGTTGTAAAAGTGCCTCTGTTTGTTTCGCAGGGCGAAGTCGTGAAAATTGATACGCGCACGGGGGAATATTTGGGGCGGGCATAGCGCGCCAAGCGCGCATTGAACACAGGAGGCATATGTCAGCGTCGGCACATTCTCTCGAAGCCGTTAGGGCGTGTTGCCACTACGCAAATGGCACGCTTTTTGGTCAAATTTCCGCCTGTTTCCGCCGCTTCCTTCTTGCGACCCGCTAGGTCGCGGCGGCG
>WRGX01000217.1 GCA_009786975.1 Defluviitaleaceae bacterium | reverse complement strand
TCGCCGCGACCTAGCGGGTCGCAAGAATTTTCGCGACGCAGACTTTCGGCAAAAAGACTAGGAATGTGTAAAGTTTATTTTCTTACGTTTCCTAACTCGACGCGCTCTCAAATCCGGATACAAAGCCGGACAAAAATAAAAGGAGGAATTTAACATGCAAAACGCAACGGAACTCGCAAAAAAATTGAAAGAAAAACGGGGCTTTGACCTCAAAATGCTAATCGGGCTTGACGGGTTTGTCGATGAAATCATCCATCCCGTTGACAAACGGCAGGATTTCGCCAATTTCACGCGAATTAAAACCATCGCGGAATTCGGCGAACGCATCTCCAAGGCGGCGGGGCTCAGCACGAACATCGAAATGGTGACGGTTCAAACAAAACTGGGCGGCAACGGGCCGATTCTTTCAAACGCTTTGCTTGAATACGGCGTGCGCCTTACTTACGCAGGCGCGCTCGGCCAGCCCGACATTCATCCCGTTTTCCGCCCAATGGCAGACAAAGCCGAAGCGGTTTATTCCCTATGCCAACCCGGACACACCGACGCCGCGGAATTCGAGGACGGCAAGGTAATGCTGGGCAAACATTCCGGCCTCGGCGCGCTGACGTGGCATGTTTTCAAAGAGGGGCTTGGCGGTGTGAAGGGGATTGCTGATATGGTTGGCAATTGCGACCTTTTCGGCATGGAAAACTGGACAATGATGCCGCAAATGAGCGAAATTTGGCAGGGCTTAATCGACGAAGTTTTCCCGCTCCTTCCCGTAAAAACCGAACGCCCCCTAGCCTTTTTCGACCTCGCCGACCCCGAAAAACGCACGAAATCGGACATCAAACGCGCCATGGATTTAATCGGCAAATTCGAGAAAAAATTCCGCACAATTTTGGGCCTGAACGAAAAAGAGGTCTATGAAATCGCAGAAGTTTTGGGCGTTGCGGTCGGAGACGGCGCGGCTGATAAATTAAAAGAAACCGTCATGGCGGTGTACGGCGAGCTGGGCATTTACTGCCTGATGGTGCATCCCGTGCGCAGCGCATGTTGCGCAATCGGCGGCGAATATTTCAACGTCGACGGCCCCTTCTGCGCCAAACCAAAACTAACAACCGGCGCAGGCGACAACCTAAACGCCGGCTTCTGCCTCGCGCAATCCCTCGGCCTCGACCCAATCTCGTCGCTCACTTTGGGCGTTTCAACCTCGGGCTTCTACGTCCGCAACGCAAAAAGCCCAACCTTCGACGAAGTGATAAAATTCGCCGAGGATTGGGGCAAGGGAAAGGTCTCGGGTTAAGTTCTCCTACAAAAATTGAAATTCGCCTTCACGAAACAAGTGAAAATCGGACGTGTGTCGGAAGGGCGAATTCCAATTTCTTGAGCGGGAAAAAAATGAGTCGGCGAGTGACACTCGCCGACTCATTTTAAACATTCAGACAAAGGAGAAAAAACATGTCTAACTGTATTTTTTGTAAAATAATTGCCGGGGAAATTCCGTGCTTTAAAATTTACGAAGACGAAAATTTGCTGGCGATTTTGGACCGCTTTCCCTCGGCAACGGGACACACGCTGATAATCCCCAAGCGTCACGCGGCGGATATTTTCGAGCTAAATGACGCCGAAGCCGCGGGAATTCTACCCCTCGCAAAACGCATCGCCGAAAAAATCCGCACCGAACTCACCCCCGACGGCGTAAACATAGTGCAAAACAACGGTCGCGCCGCCGGCCAAGAAATTTTTCACTACCACATGCACATCGTTCCGCGCAATAAAAACGACGGGTTGAAATTCAACAACCCGCCAACCGACCCACCGCTCAACGAACTCGCAAAAACGGCGGAAAAACTCAAGCTATCAGAATGAATCTATAAAAATGAAGCTACCAAAAAGTCTGCAACGTCGAAACAATAATCAATTCCCACCCACCCGCAAGCAAAAACACCATAATTTTAAACGGCATAGAAATCATAGCCGGCGGAAGCATCATCATACCCATCGACATCAAAACGCTCGCAACAACCATGTCGATTACAATAAACGGCAGATAAATCATAAAGCCCATAAAAAATCCCATCATCAGTTCGTTCACAATAAACGCGGGAATAAGCACATTCGCAGGGATATGCTCTCCGCTTTCAAAATCAACTTCAACGCCGCCCAAATCCATAAAAAGCGCGACGGCATCAGAGCCGAACGCGTTATTATTGAGCTGATGGTACATAAAGTCCCTAAGAGGCGCATACGCCTCGTCAATTGCCTGTTCAATATTAATATCGCCTGTCCCAAGCGGCTGAATCGCGTTTTCATTAATCGCGGTAAATTGCGGAGCCATAACAAACAGTGTTAAAAACAAAGCTATTCCGACAAGCACCTGATTCGGCGGCATCTGTTGCGTCGCCATCGCCTGCCGCGTAAACGACAACACAATAATAATGCGCAAAAACGACGTCAGCAAAACCAAAAGCGACGGCGCAAGCGCGATAATGCTTACTAAAAAAAGTACCTGAAGCGTCGCAACAACAGCTTCAGGGTCGTCGGTCGCGCCAACCTCAAACGAAACGCCCGGGAAAAACGTTGCATCGTCGCTCAAAAGCCCCTGCGCGTAAGCCGTCTCCGGTACGAAAAAAAGACCTAAAAGCAAGGTCGCAAAAACTAAAACCAATATCCGTTTATTCATTATTATCATCTCCCGATGTGTCCTGCGGCTTGATAAACCGTGAAAGAACTTTACCAAAGGGGGTATTCAAATGCGAAAAATTTGTGACATCCGGTTCGGCAATCTGTTCCTTGTCAATTTCCCCAAGCAAAGTCACGCGTTCCCTCGTCACTCCGATAACCAAATATTTTTCCCCTGCTTTAACAAGCTGAACAGTTGTCATTCCCCCTAAATTTACCGACTCAACAACTGACAAATTGCCTGATTTCCTGCCGACACGGTTTGCCCCGACCATTTTTTTCGTAACAAACCACGCCAAAACCGCCACCAAAATCGTCGCCCCAAAAAACCTAAGTGCGTTCCAAAACATATTGAAGGTATTTGTCGCGCCTCCTTCAAACATCACAGAAGGCGGAGAAGTGGTTTCGATATCTGCTGCAAGCATACTAAAAAACTGGTCTGCCGCCAAGGAAGACCAGCTTTCGCTAAGAAGAAAAATTAAATTTTCCATGAACTCCGCACAGCTTTTAACCGATAACTTTCTTCACGGCTTCAATAACCCTGTCCGCTTGGAAAGGCTTGACAATAAAGTCTCGCGCGCCGGCCTGAATCGACTCGATAACCATCGCCTGTTGCCCCATGGCGGAACACATAATTATCAAAGCCCCGCTGTCCGCGGCTTTAATGCCCTTCGCAGCTTGAATTCCGTCCATTTCGGGCATAGTGATGTCCAAAATGCACAAATCCGGCTTGAGTTCCTTAAACTTTTCGATTGCCTTGACACCATTCTCCGCCTCACCAACAACGGTGTATCCGTTTTTGGTAAGGATATCCTTCAGCATCATACGCATGAACGCGGCATCATCTACTAAAAGAATTGTTTTGTCGGCCATTTTTTTCCCACTCCTTAGCTTATTTATGTTACGGGAAGCCGAATCGAATCCGGCTTCGAGAGCATGTATTGCCGATATCTCCGGCGTTAAACTCTCTTATCCGCGCTAATAATTTCTGTGATACGTATGCCAAAATTTTCGTCAATAACAACGACGTCACCTTTGGCAACAAACTTACCGTTTACGATTATGTCAATCGGTTCTCCCGCAAGTTTATCCAGTTCAAGCACAGTCCCTGGCGAAAATTCCAAAATTTCGGAAATCCGCTTGTGCGTACGCCCAAGCTCCACGCTTATCTCCAAAGGCACATCCATGATTATATCCATGTTTTCCTTTTGGCGATAAACATCTTGCGGGTCGAAAGGTACAAACTGCGCGGCCTGAACATTTTGCGGCAACGGAGCGGGGGCTGCAGTATATGCAGGCGCAGGTTGCGGTACAGGCGCGGTAGCAGCGGCAGCCGGCGGCGGCGTTGAAACCGCAGGTGCAGGTGTTGGTTGAGCAGTAGCCATAATATCGTCCTCTTCTCCCATCATATTGACTTTCAATATGCGAACTAACTCTTTGGCAAAATCCATCGGGTAGATTTGCATAATCTCACTGTCAATCAAATCTCCGATTTCCATGCGGAAGGCAACGCTTACGATAAGCTCCTCGGGAGCAAAACCCGAAGCCTCCAAGGCCATGCCGCCCGTACTGAAATCCAGTATAAACGGATGTGGTGTGTCGATGTCAACTTTTTGCTTTATCATTGATGAAAGCGACGTTGATGCGGAACCGACCATTTGGTTCATAGCTTCGCCAATAGCACTCATGTCCAAATCGTTAAGCTCGACTTCGGCATCGGGTGCGACATCTCCCGTACCGCCCATCATTAAATCAGCGATTATTTTAACATCACGGTCTTTTAAAATCAATATGTTTGAGCCGCGAAGTCCCACTTTATAGCCGACGCGAATCCCAACTGCCGGTCGGTCGTAGCTTGCCGAAAGTTCCGCCCAAGTTCTTACATTTACACGAGGCGTCGTAATAAGCACTTTGTGCGACAACAGAGTGAAAAGCGTCGTTGCGGCCGTACCCATGTTTATATTTCCGACTTCGCCAAGCACGTCTTGGTCTTCCGGCGAAAGCACTTCTGCATCAATGACATCGGAGGTAGGCTCATCGCCTACATCTTCCATTACATTACCGAGCAAGGCATCAAGTTCGGCCTGAGAAAGCATCTCACCCATTTTTAAGTTCCTCCCTCTCAATCAAATCTGTGATTTGAACCGCAAATTTGCCTCGGCTTGTTCCCGGTTTTGCGTGGAATTTATGCATCGAGCCGACCAAAACATTTACATCGGACGTCACGTATGAATCCAGCGGAATAATATCCCCAACTTGCATATTAACAAAATCGCTCACCATAATTTTCGATTTGCCAACTTGTACGGAAACAGGAATTCTTGCGCGTTCAAGCTCAACCTCAAGCCGCTCGCGGTACATATCCTTGTTTTCCTCTTCTTGCTGACCGTACCAAAAGCGCGTATACAATCTGTCCACAATCGGCTCAAGCACACGATGCGGCAAGCAGAACGAAATGTTTCCCTCCGACGAACCGATTTTAATCGTAAGTACGACGAGCGCAACCTTGTCTGTGGGCGCGATAATTTGTGCGAATTGCGCGTTTGTTTCAATTTTTTCCAAACGAGGGCGAAGCGATAAAACACCTTCCCACGGCTCGGGCAGAAAACTCAAAATCTGCAACATAACTCGTTCAAGCAGGATTTTTTCTATTTCGGAGAAATCGCGCATCTTGCTTATCCCAAGACCGGGTCCGCCCAAAATACGGTCAATAATCGCATATCCGATATTGCTGGACATATCTGCGATTACCGTTCCTTTTAGCGGTGCAAGTTCTACCATGGATAATATGACCGGGTTTGCAAGCGCGACGTTGAAGTCGCGGTACATGATTTCTTCGGAGCTTGAAACCTCCAAATGTGCCGCCGTACGCAAATACCCCGTCAAGAAAGAGGACGTGCTCCGCGCAAAATTATCAAAAATGCTTTCAAGCGTACGAAGCTGCTCCCTGTTAAATTTCGTCGGATTCGAGAAATCATACGGACGCGCTTCTTTTGATTTTACCATTGGCGGGGGGTCATTCGCAACGTCCGCATCACCAGACATCATTTGGTTTAACAGAGCATCTATCTCTGATTGTGATAATACGTCACCCAATTGAAGTCACCACCCTTTCACAACATTCCACTCGTCAAAGAATATGTCAACAATCAAATTCGATCCGAAAGCCTCTTGCAACGCGTATTTTATGATTTCGGAGGTTTCGGCTCTGCCTTCGAGAGTTCTCACCTCGTCGAACGTACGCTCAACAAGAATGTCGAACACAACCGAACGTGCTGCGGGGATGCTTCTGTTGAACGCTGCGTAAAAATCCTCAAGGTCGGCGGGGGGGACGGTGGCATCCAAGCCAACTTCCACGGAAACAACGATATTGTCATTTCTGCCGCCGGGACCGAGTTGCAAGTTCGCGGTTTGTTGCCCGAGGGGAACTAAGCGCATGTCGGCAGGGGTAAGGACTCTTTCCGTAATCGGACCGATTTGCGCTTCAGCTAAATTGCCACTTGGCTGCGTGTTAATACGATTCATCAAAAGAAATGAAACAGCAACCACCGTTCCGAGTAACAACACCAAGAGTAGGATTATTACTGCCATCATCATCTTGCTCTTGTCCATAAGTGAACCTCCCATAATTGCGTTTTATAGAAATATTTTTAGAACGTTCCGGGGATTGCAAACCAACTTGCAACCGCTCCGCCTGTTGCTTCTGCCGTGAAAACTTTTATCTCAACGCGGCGGTTTGCTGCCATTTCGGCGGGGGTTTGGTTATCGTTTAGCGGGAAATATTCGCTCATTCCGATTGGGAAAATCGAGCGAGGAGATAAATCCGAGTTTGATATCAAAAAGTCTGTGACGGAGGCCGCGCGGTTGGCGGAAAGTTGCCTGTTTCCTATAACGGGCATCGGCGCGTTGTCGGTGTGACCTTCCACTATTATGCCGTGACCTGCTTCAGCAAATTCGTGGAGTACCGGCGCAAGGTAGAGCAACAAGTCTCGCGCGTCGGGCAAAAGCGAGGACTGTCCCGACGAGAACAACATATGATCGGCTTCAAGCGTGATGCGGAAATAATGTTCACCTTCGGTTATATCAACATCGGGAAGCTCATGAGTTCCTTCTCCGCCGCCGGGTACTTCGGCCGCCAAGTACATCATAAACGAGTTCATCATATCGCTGACGGTGTCACCCATGGGGCTGTGTCCTGTGCGCTGGGTCGGGGGAACATCCCCTACCCCACCAACTTCACCGGGTGCGCCTGCAGGGGGCGGCGGGTCAACATTAGGCATGATGTTTGCACCTAGATCCGTGAGGAGGTCACCTCCGCCATCAGGAGCCAGTGTAATATCGACTTGAGGGCGAGTTTGTATGCCTGCCATAACACGGTCAAACAACTCTTGGTCAATTTGGGACATCGTAAAGAGCAGAACAAAGAACACCATAAGGATAGTAAACATATCCCCGTAACTTGCCATCCAGCCGGGCAAAACCATTTTAGCACCGGATGTCGATTTCTTTTTTTTCCTGTTCATTACCCCTCAACTCCTCCGGGAATTCCCGCGCCGGGCGCATTTCTTGTGGCACCAACGGCACCGCGCAACGCCGGAGCAAGGAACGACTTGAGTTTTTCTTCTATAATACGAGGGTTTTCGCCCGCTTGAATCGAAAGCATACCCTCAACCATAACCGTCCTGAAAAGAATCTCTTCTTTACTTATATCCTTGAGCTTATTGGCGATGGGGTTGAAGAAGAAGTTTGCCAAAATACAACCGTATAAGGTCGTAATAAGGGCAATAGCCATCGCCGGACCAAGATTGTCAGGGTCGTCGAGAGCCTGGAGCATAAGTATAAGACCAATCAGCGTACCTATCATTCCCCATGAAGGCGCATATGTCCCCAAATTTTCGAAGAAACCTGCGACTCCGCTGTGACGTTCGTCCGTGTAGCCAAGCTCCGTTTCCATGATGCCCTTTACAAGCTCGGGGTCGGTTCCATCCACGATGAGCATGATTCCTTTTTTAAGGAACTGGTCACCCATATTTGTAGCGGATTCCTCAAGGGCAAGAACGCCCTCTTTGCGTGCGGTGTTCGCGAGCTGAACGATTGTGTCGATTGCTGCGGCGGGGTCTAAAACAGGAGGCTTGAACGTAACGCCCGTTGCCCTGAACGACCCGAGAAAGTTCTTTATCTTCACGCCAATTAAACCCGACGCAATCGTACCGCCGAGAACAATCATTCCCGAAGGTCCGTGCAAAAATTCCCCGATCCTTGTAATGTCTCCCTCAGACGTGATAAATATCGACGTCACGATGAAGATTAAACCAGCAATCAGCCCTACCAGTGTACCAATTTCCAATTTTTACAACCCCTCCCGGGTTACTCCGTTTTCACCCTGCTTATTCTTCCTTTATATGCAACTACTTTTTCCAAAATTTCGTCTACTGTATCGAGAACTATTATTTTTCGCCCCGTCGTTGTTGTAAGCGTGGTGTCGGGCGTGGATTCAATCATCTCGATTAAATCGCAATTTACCACAATGTCGCGGTCATTGATTTTTGTTACGGTTATCATGTTCGACACCTCCTTCGGTTTGTATCTCACCGTAGCATATCACAAGAAAATGTCTGACACAACATCTTTTTTTTTAAAAAAGTTCGAAAGCGGCTTAAATGCTGGTTTTTTGTATGTTTCATTTGTGTGCTTCAATTGACGATGTTAGTGACGCTAACATCATCAATTTTGCAATTAAGCCGCTTTCAAAAAATTATTTAGGCTTAACGCCTGAGATTTACAAGCTCTTGAAGCATTTCGTCAGAGACGGTAATTGTACGCGAGGCGGCTTGGAAACCACGTTGCGTTGTAATCATTTCGGTAAATTCGTTGGCAAGGTCAACGTTCGAGCCTTCAAGCGCACCGCCAACCATACGACCGATTTGCCCCGTACCGTCAAAGTTTCCGGAGTTTGCCGACTCGCGCCACAAATTGTTGCCGACGCGGTCAAGACCCTCGGGGTTCGCGAAGAATGCAAGGGGGATTTGCCCCAAGATTCTTTGACGACCGTTTGTATAACGTCCTGTGATTACGCCGTCGCGGCCAACGGAAATGTCTTCCAATTCACCGGGACCTCCGCCATTTCTGCGTTCGCTGTTAATGGCGGTAATGTTACCCATTTGGCGCAGAGTTTCGAAGTTGAAGGATATTGTTCCGATGCGAATCAGCGTCTCGTCGGCGGGACCGTAAACGGACCTCTCGCGGCTTGTATCACCGAGCGTTGCCGAGGGAGATACGTTTCTTATCGGGACAATTTGGAAATCGAATTGGTCTCCACGCACCCAGTCACCCTCGGTAAAGTCATCTCCAACCATGTCCGGAAGGAAACGCAACGGCTGTCCGTCTTCATCTACACGACCGATTCCGAGTAAGTTACCATTCGAGTCAAAGGCAAGGGTTGCGCGGGTGTTGAAACCGCCCGGAACTGCCAATGCATCGAGGTTTACGCCGCCGGCTAACGCGTTGAACATGTCGATTCCGATAACCGCTTCGTTTTCCGGGTTTCTGCTATCCGCGTTACGGAAGGCCTGAACACCGTAAACCGTGTTTTGGAACTCTTCCGGTGTATCAATTCCAGCGCGCGTTCCCGTTCTTGTGTCGTAGGTAAACTCGGTTGTCATAAATTCCATGGTCCAGTAACCGTGGGGTGAGCGCGCCGCGTCGGATTGCCCGTCGGTGAATGCCCTGTGATAAATGAAGCGAACGTTCACTTCGTAAAGGCTACCCAAGCTGTCGAAGAAACGTATCGGAAGTATACGGTATTCCATCGGCGGGTCGTATGAGCGGTCGATAGCCAGGTTCGAAATGCTCAATGTGCCCAAAATATCAATCATGGAGGTCGCTTCGGCGGGCATAAATTGTTTTTCGCCTTGGAACGAAAGCGGAACTAAGTTTCCGTGGTTTACAGCCCATCCGCCAAAGGTGCGGTCGCAGGGTACGGTACTCCAGCCCATGAGCGCGTTACCATTGACGTGCAAATTCCACTCCGAGTCGCGGCGAATGTTGCCTGCGCGTGTGAAAAGATTTTCTTGGGTGCCGCGGTCTTGTACGATAAGGAATCCGCGCCCTTCGATTGCAACGTCGAGGGGTTGGTCGGTACGCATGACAATCCCTTGATGCATCAAGTTGTCAATCGACGCAAGGTTAAGACCTAAGCCAACCTGCATCGGGTTCATACCGGTACGCCCGAAACGTGCGTCGGGCATTGTTGCGCCTTGGAGATTCTGATAAAGCGCGTCGGAAAAAAGTGCGCGTTGACCTTTAAATCCGGTGGTGTTTACGTTTGCGATATTATTCGCAATTACGTCCATTCTTGTTTGGTGCACTCGCAAGGAAGATACACCGGAAAACATGGAACGCATCATAATTAATTACCTCCTTCAAGGTAGGGAGATGTTTCGTTTAAAACTTTCGCTTCGTCTGTCGTTCGGAAGCGCAAGCCCCCCGTAAGGGTCCGGCTTTTTTTAAACGATTACGGCTCCGTCAATGTTTGAAAAAATATTTTCTTGCACTTGACTGATTGCAGTAATTACGGTGCGGCTTTTAATATTCACGATAAGTGCCAAGTCGTCAACCAACACCAAAGAATCACGTATGCCTTTTTCATTTGCTTTGCCGATTCCGTCTGCCACGCGTTCGATTTGTTCGCCCGTCAAATTAATGTTTCTGTCTTCAAGGCGGAGTGCCGCGTGTTTTGAGAGGTGAATCGGGCTTGCTTCCATTTGGCCGCCCAAAATCTCGCGGAAACTTGTTATCGGCTGCGGGGTGGTGGACTCCTGCGCTACGCGCGGGATTTCTTGCACATTGCCAATTTTTGCAAGGTGCATGTTGTTAATCATCGTCTTCACCACCCGGGTTTTCTACATTGTGGCGATGTGCAAGATACGCGAGAAAATCGACTTCCACAGGTTCAGCTACGCCGTGATTGTATGCAACAAGGAAGGGAATACCTCCGCGAATTGTAATGGCTCGAACTTCGGCGTTGTTCGCGCTACCGAACGTGACACTGTGTCCGACGTAGGTAAGTGCGTCGATTACATGGTTAATCAGATTAACGCGGGTACGAGGAGTGCCGTCTTCCCAGCGCAGGAACACGTGATGCGAGCCGTCGCTGTTGGTTTCGACATCCACGCCTGCAACTTGAAGACTGTTGCCGCTTGCGTCGCGGAAATGCTCCGAGCCGATTAAGCGCATTCCGTTCTCCACTCCATTCTCGCCGGGGCGAGGTCTATGAGCGGAAAATACATCATGCGGGAAGAAAATCTGACGATTGCCTACAACGAGAACAACCATGCCATCCTGCATAGAAACGGAATCCACGCGACCTTCGATAAATTCGCGGTCGTTGCCGAATCTTGCAAAGCCCATTACATAGGTGCCGATTAAATCGGTTCCGCGTTGCGCGTTGAGATTTGTGAAAATTTCGTGAACCAGTTGCGGAAGCAAGAAATCTTCGGAAACTTCGGTTACTGCATCAAACGGAACGTCAACGGGACGACCGCCTTCGCCTGCGACAACAAGAAAAACACTTTGTCCGCTGCGCTTAACAGATGTAACGAGTCCACCTTCGATTTCAATCCTGTCTCCGGTAACCGGGCATGGGAAATCTGCGTCAACGAGTTTACCAATCATTCCGAACGCTTGCGTCCGCTCGAACGTCGCGTTAAGGTTCATCATTTGCTCAAGCGCGGAGAATTGCGCCATTTGCGCGATAAAGTCCCGGTCATCCATTGGGTTTAACGGGTCTTGATATCGAAGCTGCGTAATGAGCAGGTTTAGAAACGCTTGACGGTCGAGGTCTTGGCTGGGTTCACGCGGTGCTACCCAGTTCATTGATTGAGTGGGAACGTGTCCGACGTTGCCCCAAAAATTGTCTGACATATCGAACTCCTTTCCGATAAGATTTTTAGGCGATTACATCAACTACGCCGTTATGATATGAAACTTCTTCTTGCTCCGACACGTCTTCGACGCTTTCCGCGCGATGGCGTGCGGCTTGACGCGCCTTTTCAAATTGGCTCATGCGTTCATTTTCGTCCTGACGCACAGATACCGAAAGCTCCGAGAATGCGATGCCTTGTTCGGCAAGCGCGTCGCGCAGTTGATTAAAGTTTGCTTCAAGAAGCTCCTTCACGCGCTGGCTTTCTGCCTCAAATTGAGCCATTACGATGCCGTTTTGCGTAACCACTCGCAGGATGATGTCTCCCAAACTGTCGGGCCGCAAGGTCACTCGAATCTCTGTAAATTGCCCCCCCGCGGATGTAAGTTTGACTTGGTTCATAATTTGTTCGATGACGTTCGATGCTGTGACGGGCTGTTGCGGTGTTGGTGTGGCGGAAGTCCCTGATGTTAGGTGCAACGTTTCAACCGTGACAGTCGGCGTCATTGCCGGTGAATCGTGTACGAGGGCTTCGGGTGCGAGATTGTTCGCTGTGGGAATCTCGGCGGTTGGTGCACCGGATTGCTGTTCGATTTGTGTTGACTCTTGAGTTGTGGCCCGTTGCTCGTTATTCCCCGGTGAATTTTCGTCCTTGCTTTCAACTGCGATGGGTTCTCCGTCCTCGAACACAGCTTCGACATTTTCAAGTCCTTCCGCATTCAGCATTACAGTGTTTTCTCCGGTTATCGCAGCCGGTTTCACTGTCGAGGCGGCGGTTTTGACTTGCATTTCCGCGACCGCTTCGTTCACGGCTTTGTAGTTTTCCGGGAACTCCGGATGTGTCAGAATTTCAGCAGGGCTTTCCGCATCAAGCGCGAGTTGAAGCACTTTCGCGACGACTTTCGGGTCTGACAAATCCTCCACCGTGACGTTTAATTCCTCGAGCCATTCTTTAACAATTTCGACCGGAACCTGCAAAATTTCCGCTATCTTTTCAATAACGGCTACTTCGTAAACTTCGGCGACATAGGCGTCTTCGACTGGGGCACATTGCTCCGTAACGACAACTGCGGTGCATTCGACTGCCGATGCCGCTTCCTCTGTATGCGAGGCTTGGCGAATCGGGCGTGTTGACTCTCGCCTTGTTTCTCCTTCTGTCCGCTCATGGTTCCTCGGGCGGTCATCACTGCGGTTGTCGGTTGCGCTTTCTGTCGCGCGTTCGGCAGTGCGTTCTGCTTGCCGTCTTCCCGCATCCGCAAGGAACATGTCAAACCCATTGTTTACTGCGGGCTTTTCATAGTTCGTCGCATTCGGAAATTTGGCGTTTACCATGTCAATTATACGCATTGGTTTCCTCCTTTCCGTTGAAATTATATAAACCGCCTAAGCGTTTATACCAACTTTTACATTTGTCCTTTTGGGAAAAGGCGTTTCCGCCCGCTATTCTTCAGGCGTTGTGGCGATTTATTCTTCCGATGGCGCATCCGATTCCTCAAGTTCACCCAAAAGCTCATCTGTGAACGCGTCCATTTCTTCCAATTCGTCCGAAATCTCATCAATCTCCTCCGACTCATCCACAAGCTCGTCATCCGGCACAACTGCGCCCGGCATAACCGGAGACGCGACAGGCTCAATAATTTCGGGCAGGTATGGAGGAGGGGAGAGCGGTGAAAATGTGGGCGGTTCGGTTGCGAGAAGTATCGCGAATGTGGACGAAGTAGTATATTCCATTTCGTCGAAAATCTCCGCGCGTCGCGTATTACTCATCGCCCGCACAAGCCGGACGGCAAGGGTTGTGTTTGCCATGAGAAGCCGCTCGAGGTCTTCCGCCGCTCGCGAATCTTCCATTGCGTTGTACGTGCGCACAAGCACCTGCAACTCTTCGTCGTAAACGTTAATCGCCTGAGCCTGGGCAAAAGCCGCCGCCAAAATATCCTGCGGCACTAAATCATGGTCAACGATAGCTTCAAAAAATGTTACAAACTCAACCGGCTCATTGTGCGCAAGCATTTGTGAAAACAGTGCGCTTGTCTCGCGATATTCCTGCCAGCGCGCCTCGAAGCGCGAAAGATGCGCGATACGGGCGTTTGCGGCTGTGATTTGCGCATTTTGTGCGGCGCGTTCGGATTCAAGAGCAGCGATTTGATTGCGATAAACGACAACCGCAAGGCGAAGCTCTTCCTCTGTCATTTCGTAAGTAGCGTCAACTTCTTCGTCCCTGTCGAAAAACGAGCCGACAAGCGGCGCGTTTCGCAACCAGCCGCCGATAATATCCGTACGAATTCCGCCGACATCAAGGGCGAATGCAATAATGATTGCGACAAAAATCAGTAAAAAAATAACAAGAACGATTAAACATCCTTTGCCCTTCTTGCCTTTGTTTTTTGCACCGTAACTTTCCATGGACTCGGGGGGCATATGTTCACCTCTTGTTGTTATTTTGAGTGTTTAAAGCTGATAAGTTCATCAACCTGTTTCCGTTCCGCGCGGTCAATTTCAATTAAGAATTCCTCTCGCGCGTTGTCTTTCACAATTTCCAGTGCCTTGCGGTCTTTCATTGCCTGAACAAGTTCTTGCCGCTTTTGTTCAACGTATTCTTCGGCGGCGGCGACCCGTTCTTTTTGCACATTTATTTGGTGTTTCAGGCGTTCAATATTATTGTTGTATCGTCGGATTTCAAACGGTTCAATTGATTTTGCAACCGAGCTGCGTAATTTTTCGACTGTTTCGTCTTTTCTTCGGATAAACTCCGCCAGTTTCTGCTTTTCTTCTTCAAGAACGCGGAGCGCGTTTGCATACTCAAGCTCTTTTTGGTTTTCGATTTGCTCCTTGACGCTAAGGTATTTTTGTAACCGAAACTGAAATTTCGGCATTACGCTATCTCCTTAACCATTCGAATTGAATCTTCTATGTCAAATTTTTCATCGGTTTCTTGAGTTAAAAATTCATTTACCGCGCCGTGCTTGGAGATTGCTTCGTCAATTTCTTCGCTCGAACCCCTTACATATGCGCCGATATTTATTAAGTCCTCGGAGTTTGCATAAACCGCCATTGACTTTTTGAAATTATTTGCCGCATCCTTGTGCTCCTTTTCAACGATGTCGCTCATACAACGCGAGACGCTTGCCAAAACATCGATTGAAGGGTAGTGATTGCGATTTGCGATTTTTCGCGAGAGAACGATGTGACCGTCCAAAACACTGCGGGCCGTATCGGTGACAGGCTCGGTTAAATCATCGCCGTCAACAAGAACCGTGTAAAGCCCAGTTATTGAACCCTTGTCGGAATTTCCGGCGCGTTCGAGAAGACGCGGGATGGTGGCGAAAACCGATGGCGTATATCCTCTTGATACGGGAGGTTCGCCAATTGCCAGCCCAACTTCGCGTTGCGCCATTGCGTAACGCGTTAGGGAATCCATAAGAAGCATTACGTCTTTGCCCTGCTCACGAAAATATTCTGCGATGCTTGTAGCAACTTCGGCAGCTTTCAGGCGCACAAGCGCGGGAGTGTCCGATGTCGCGACAACGAGAACCGAACGCCTAAGCCCTTCCTCGCCCAAATCTTTTTCAATAAACTCGCGAACCTCGCGCCCACGTTCGCCGACAAGCGCGATTACGTTGATGTCGGCCTTTGTGTTACGGGCAATCATGCCCATCAGTGTACTTTTTCCCACGCCGCTGCCAGAGAAAATCCCGACACGCTGCCCTTTGCCGATTGTCAAAAGTCCGTCGATTGCTTTAACGCCGAGCATCAGCGGTGTGTCGATCCTGTCTCGGGTGAGGGGGTTTGGTGCGGGGTTTGTTACGTTGTGGACGATGCCGTCTTCGATTGGCGGTTTTCCGTCCATTGGGCAACCCAAACCATCCAGCACGCGTCCCAAAAGCGAATCGGAAACGTCAACCGTTATCGGTCGTTCTTGCGCTTCGACCAAATTCCCAGGCCCGACACCCTGCATGTTTCCTAGGGGCATTAGCAGAATATTATTATTTTTAAAGCCGACAACTTCCGAAAGAACGGCGTCACCGTACTTACCCGCTTTAATTAAGCATGTTTGACCAATGTTCACATCGGGACCGATTGACTCGATTGTCAGCCCCACAACCTGTGAAACCTTTCCCAACTTGCGAATGTAGCTTTTGTCAAGCACCGTTTTGTATTTAGCTAAAATACTCACGTCTACCCCTATGTGTTCATAATATAAGTAAGATTTGCTCGCAACGACTCAAACTGTTGACCTAGGCTACAATCAACGTTTCCGAAAGGTGTTTCGATTACACAGTCCATTGGCGAAAGGCTTAAATCCTTCGTTATCGTTAACCTGACCGAACCATCGGTGAGTGCCATGAGGTCATCTTTCTTTGCTTCAACGAGGTCGAAATCGTCGGCACTTACGTAAACAGTGACTTCGCCCGATATCGCTGATGCTTCAAAGCCCTGTTTGATGATGTTAATTACGGTTTCGGGATTTAACTCATACGTGTTGCCCAAGAGTTTTTCCGTGATACCAATTATCATGTTCACGATTTCCGGCTCAAGGCTTTTTTGCATACTCTCGCGCTCGGCGGTTGCGTCGTCTAAGATTTTTTTCGCGTCGGCGCGTATCGCTGTTGCTTCGGCGGTTGATTTTTCTATGCCTTCGTTGTACCCGGTTTCGCGTGCTTCTTCAATAATTTTTGCCGCCTCAGCTTTTGCACTTTGCACGATTGCGCCCTGTTCGTTGCTTGCGGTTTCACGCGCACTTGACAGGATTTCCTCCGCTTGACGCTCGGCTTGGCGGATAATTTTTTCGGCCGCACTTTGCGCATCTTCTTCTTTCTTCGGCGGAGATTCAAATTCTTCGTCGCCTTCAACGGCGACCGCCGAAAAAAGGTCGCCGATTTCGATAACTACCTTGTTTTCTGTGTCGAGAATGACCGAATTGTGCTTTAAAACTCGCCTAGAGGACAACATCATCTTGACCACCACGGGCTACTATAATTTCGCCGGATTCTTGTAATCTGCGCACAATGTTTACAATTTTTTGTTGCGATTCTTCCATGTCGGAACGGCGAATCGGACCCATGTAGTCCATGTCCTCTTGTATCATCGCGGCAAGGCGTTTCGAAAGGTTTGCAAAAATATGACCCTTGAGTTCTTCCGAACAGCCCTTGAGCGCAATTCCGAGTTCTTTTTGGTCTACTTCTTTCAGGACTTGCTGTACGTCGCGGTTCGAAAGCATGAGTATATCTTCGAAAACGAACATTTTGCGGCGAATTTCTTCAGCAAGTTCGATGTCCTCGACTTCGAGGGTTTCGATGATGTGTTTTTCTGTTGAGCGGTCTACCGCGTTCAGGATTTCTACGATTGCGTCTACGCCACCTGCCTGCGTGTAATCCTCTGTCATAAGCGCGGATAGCTTCTTCTCGAAGACTTTTTCCACTTCTTTAATAACTTCAGGCGAGGTGCCTTCCATAACGGCTATGCGGCGGGCAACTTCGGCTTGCTTGTCGGGGACCAGACTACCGATAACTTCCGCCGCCTGCTTTGGCCTGAGGTAGGACAAAATAAGCGCGATGGTTTGCGGATGCTCGTTTTGCAGGAAGTTTGTGATTTGAGTGGCGTCGGTTTTTCGAATGAAATCGAAAGGACGCACCTGCAAGGATACCGTGAGTTTCGACAGTATTTCGAAAGCCTTGTTTTCGCCCAAGGCTTTTTCCAAAATACTTTTCGCGTAAGCAATGCCGCCCTCGGTGATATATTGCTGAGCAATACATATCTGATAGAATTCCTCCAACACCTCGTCCTTAACTTCAGGCAGGACGGTTTGCGTGTTGGCGATTTCTAACGTTAGCGATTCAATTTCCGACTCTTTCAGATGCTTAAAAATCTGCGCGGATTTCTCCGGACCGAGCGTAATCAGCAAAATTGCGGCTTTTTCACGTCCGGTAAGGTCGGCAATCGTTGATTGTGCGGTAACAGGCATTGTTTACCACTCCTCGACATTTATCCAGTTGCGTAAAAGTGCCGCAACCGCTTCGGGTTTCTCATTAACAAATTTTTCGATATGCTTCTTGATTTCGTTTTCTTTGAAGTAGTCGATTTCTTCAAGCTCTTGCGCGGCTTCTTCCCTTGCTTCTTCGAGTTGCGTCGAAACAAGCAGGTCTTCCACGGCAAGTTGCGGCTCGAGGGTTTCTTCGTCTTCTCCTGCCAAACGCTGACGGCGGAGCAGACCGAATATAAGCATCGCGAGCAGTAACAGAAGCAAGGCAATCATGAGAATCGTTGCCCAATCCCATGCTCTTGCGATTGTGTCTTGGGGGACAATTTGCTCCATCACAATGAATGTGACGTTTTCCACAGGAATTCCGATTGCGCGTGCAGCAAGTTCGTGGAATTCCGTGAAGTAATCGCCGTTTATCGTTTGCGCATGAATGGTTGTCGGCTCGACTTTAAACATTTCCCAATCTTGCTCGGTTCTGGGCTCTTCGCCCTCGGGGGTTTGAGCCATCCATATTGCTTGGTCGACGGGAATATTGCGCGTTACTGTAATGGCGGCGGTTGAGGCATAGGGGTCAAGACCGGCGGGACCTGTTTGCGTTGTAGTTACGGTTTCGTTTACGTCGTAAACCGCTTCTCTTTCACGTTGGTACGCCGACACTATTCCACCGCCGGGCATATTGTAGGCAGGGGTCATTGCCATGTTGTTTGCAAGACCGGGCTCAAGGCCTCCCGGATTGCCTTCCAGTCCAGAGCGGGACTCGGTTACATGTCTGGGGATTCCGGAGTCGTCCCTGCCCTCGGGGATATCGACGCGTCTTTCTTCGGTTGTTGTGGCGATAACAGAGCTAAATCTCGGGGAAAACGCTACACTTACATCATCAAACGCAGGGGCCAAAATGTTCTTCGCGCCTAATACGGCCATGTCATGTGTCCGCGCTTGCAGTTCTAAAGCGTTGCTCAGCGGGTCTTCATTTGCGTCGTCCAAGCCGTTCCATATTGTGCGTGCGTTTTGGTTCATTATCACAATGCTTTCGATGGTTAGCCCGCTTACGCGGCGCGCGACGAGGAGAGCAATATCGCGCCCTTGTTGGCGGGTAAAATCTTGCGTGGTGTGAATTGTTACGGAGGCGGAAGGACCTTCCGCATCGCGCTCGAAGGGGCGCGGGTTCGGGATTGACAGTCCGACGCGCGGGCTGGTTATGCCGTTCATCGCAGCGAGTTGACGTTCGATTGAGCCTTCCAATCCTCGGACGTAGCGCACACGGCGTTCGTCGTCGGTGGTGCCGAGGCCCGTATCAAGCGTTTCCCCCCATGTGAAATGCTCATCGTGCGGGGCAACCCCTTCCAATTCAATCACGACAAGTGCTTCTTCGAAACGGCGGCGGTCTACCTCAAGACCGCGCCCGTTATCGATGACATTGCTTCGGATACCCGCATCATCTAAGGCCGCAACCATTGGCGAAATCGTGGATAAATCTTGCCTCGTTACGAGAACCGTCCATGGGGTTCTTAACGCGAAAAATGCTGTTAAGAGTAGTGCGATTAAGACAACGCCGATTACACCAAAGAGCTTGTATCTCTGCGGCGTTGTTAATAAATCCCAACGAGCCTTTAACGGGTCGGTATATTTTCTAAGTTGATCCGGCATAAGTCACCTCGTTAAATTTGCATACGCATGATTTCGCGGTAGGATTCAATGATTCTGCTTGTAATTTGCGATGTAAAATTTATTGCATTGTTTGCGCGGTCTTGCGCCATTTGAACCGCCAATATGTCATCGAGACGTCCGGTTGCAAAGTCAAGCTGCGCTTGCTCGAATTCCCCGACTATCAAGTTTGTATCGTTTATCACGCCAAGAGCGGCATTGAAGAAGGAAGCAAACGGTGTCGGCGATTCTTCTTGCGGCATTGTTATAATCTGTAAGTTTTCCGGGAAGGCTTGAATGGGAGCCATTGCCGGGTTTGTGTTAACCAATGCGGTTATCGGTGACATTATTCATTACCTCCCTTGACCGATTTCAAGCGTGCGATTTGTAAGCGTACGCGCGGCGGTCATTGCCGTAATATTTGCTTCGTATGAACGCGAGGCGGCAATCATGTTTACCATTTCAGTTACAATGTTTACGTTCGGCATCCTTACGTAGCCGTATTCGTCGGCGTCGGGATGCGTCGGGTCGTAGGTAAGAAGCCCGGGGGTTGCGTCCTCGACGATTCCGGTCACGCGGACACCCATCCCCTGCGGCGCAGGAACACTCGCCCGTCCGCCGAATATATTGTTAAAGGATTGAGTGAAGAGGTTGTCGTCCCGTATTTCTTCGAAAAGTACGGTTTTGCGCATGTAGGGACCGCCGTTCGCCGTGCGGGTTGTGTTCACGTTGGCGATGTTTTCGGCGATTGTGTCCATGCGCAGGCGTTGTGCGGTAAGTCCGGACGCCGCAATGTTCATTGTGTTAAAGAAAGCCATCTAATTACCTCCCCTGTAGAACGGTATTTAACATGCGCGAATTTGCCAAAACGTTATTTATCATAACGTCGGAGCGCACAAGTTGCGTGTAAAGCGCGACCATTTCGCGCTCGATGTCCACGTTATTTCCGTCAATACGGAAGCGCGCGCCGGGCTCTTGAAATTGCGTTACCGGTCGGGCGCGGGATAAATTTAAAACGCCGGTAGAACGCCAGTTGTCAACAGCATCGCTTAAAGCGGACTCAAATTCCACCCTGCGTGCCGTGAATCGCGGCGTCTCGGCGTTAGCTATATTGTTCATAATCGCATCGACACGCGCGTTCTGCCCTTGGAGAGCCGCGCCCAGTACCGAATTCTGTTGATGAATTGATTGGCTTAGCATAGGAAAATACACCCCCGCTGTTTATCCCCCGCATGTTATCAAAATATACAGGTCGATGTCAATGTTAAATTTTTTCGCTCCAAAACATTTTGTGAAAAATTGAGCGTGGAACGATTATAAATCAAAGTTTTAATTTTTGCAACGTTTTTAGCAATTTCCCTCAAATTTCCTCAATTACGAATGGAGAGGCGGGCAAAAACGCCGCATTATAAAGGGTTGTAGCGGGGCAATCCGAAAATCCGTAACGAACTTTTACGGGCTTGTTTTCACAAGAGGCAACAAGCGCGTTGCCTTTTATTTCCGCGAAAACCATACGGACCCCGCCGTTTTTATCAAAAATCTCCAGTTGGGGTCGTCCGTTTTTTGTCCATAGGCCCCGGGCGTTTTCGAAAAATATTTTTATTTTGCCGTTTTCGCGCCCGTTTTCATAGGAAATTTTTGAAACGTTCGGACCATCGGAAATTACCTTCTTATTGTATACCATACGAAGCGCGTGCAAGGCAAGACGTTCGCCGACGGTTTTTTTGTCGTAGGGGTGGAGGTCATTGTACTCGCCGCAGTCGATTGCAACCGCCATTGCGGTTTGGGGGATTTTCAGGCATCGGCGTTGCTGTTCACGCAGTTCTGCCCAGTTTTCGCCGTCGCCTTGCGGGTCGATGAAATTTGCGAGTTGGGTGAAAATGAATGGTAAATTTTTGTCTCCGCGACCGCCCGCGCCGAAATTTTTTCTGAAAAATTTTACAAATTCGTCGAACATCACCTCGTATCTTTCGGGCGCGTACGTGTTGGATTCGCCTTGGTACCAAATCGCGCCCTCGACGGAAAGCCCCAAAAGCGGCGCAAGCAGGTAATTATACACGCCGCAGGGGCGGGAATAAAACCACACGCCCGGCGGACAAGCCGCCATTTCCGCGCCTTCGCGGTACTTCCAGTCGTTATCCGCGAGGGGGATGCGCTCGCCCGATATTTGTAAAAAATAATCCTTGCCGGGTACAATAAGCGGACTCAAGCATTCGCCAACCACACGTACGGCAATCGTATTTTCACCCGATACGAGTAAATTTTTCGGCAGCATTCCGGTGCATGGCGGATATTGATACGGGATATGAGCTACCTCCACGCCGTTTATATACACGGTTACGGAGTCCTCGACGCGTCCGAAATTTAAGATGTCAGAATCGTTGATGTTCGTGTCACCAGCCGAAACGGGCAACATAATTTTTTTGCGAAACCATACGGAGCCGTGCGCGGGGAAATTTGAATTGTCCAAAAGCGGACGGGTTTCCCAGTCGGAATCGTCAAAATTTTTCTCAAACCATTTTTCTTTGAGACCGGCATCTTTTTCATTAAGCTGCAAAATCCACGCGTTTTTCGCGCTTTCGGCGTCCTCGGTTTGGCGTTCGACGAAGCCGGGTTGCTGCACGACTTCAAGGTCCGGGATGTAATGCGGATATTTTTCGCGCACAATTTCCTCGGGAAGCCAGCTTTCGATTGCCGTGCCGCCCGCCGGCGCGCAGACAAGTCCGATTTTTACGCCGTCATCGGGGAGCTCGGCAAGCAATTTCCGCGCAAAAAAATACGGCACGGCATACATATGGTTCAAAAATTCACCCGACACCACGTTCCATTTGCCTTTTACGTCTTTTTGCGGCTCGATAAAATTCATTTCTTTTTCGACCAAGAATGCGCGAATTCGCTCGTCATCGCCGATAAATTCGCCCAATTCAATGCGCGAGCGCGACACCGGGCTTTCCATGTTGGACTGCCCCCCACAAAACCATACGCGCCCGATATACACGTCGCTAATTATTTTATTTTCGATTTTAAGCTCGAACGGTCCGCCGAAATTCGCGCTATTAAAAAGGAAGCTAAATTTTCCGTCGGCGTCGCTTCGGGTTTCAAATTTTTCACCTAAAAACTCGGCGGAAATTTTCGCCCCGGGCGACGCCCACCCCCAAACATGCGAATTTTTCGCCAAAATCATTCCGTCGTCAAAAAATGCAGGTAAAGTAATCATGTGTAAATCATCCTTCCTTTTTCGTCAGCAATGCCGCTTTTGCGGTAAAAATACGAGTTGATTACGTCTCGCCATTCCAGCGCGTTTTTAAGCTGTTGCGCGAGACGCTCCCGCACGGATTCGTATGCATCGGCGGGCAAATCGGGCTTTAGCGACTCCCATGTTGCGATAAATTTTTCAACGCCTTCGACGCCTTCGAAATGTGTGTCGTAAATGTATTGAATCAGCGTGCGCCCGTCTTTCAGGCGGAAATCGTACGCAAGGCGGTGGAAATATAAAAGCAATTCCTGCGGACATGTGTCGATATTTTCATACAAATCGCGCACGAATGGCTGATATTGCGCGGTGTAGCCCGTGCCGTTCCGTGTGCGGTCAACGCCGATTGCGACGTGGTCGGCACGGTGATACGTCCCCCACGGCGTGTACTCGTAGCCGTCGGGGCTGGGCCCGTAGTGATGATGCACGTAAACCATCCAGCAAATTCCAAGCGGCGCGTTGTATTTTTCATAAACATGACGGGAATCCAAAATCATTTTTGTAACCGACGAAACCGTTGCCGGATTTTCAAGCGTTTTTTCAAAACCGGATTCTGCCTCGGCGGTAAAGCGTCCAAACGTCAGGGTCGCCCACTCCTCCGTGACCTCGCGCGCCGTAATCGCGGGATTCCACGCCATCCGCCCAAAGGCGAATAAATTCGCTTGCGCAAGCAAATGCCCGCACCAATTCTCATCGTCGCCGGTATTCGCAACGGCAATAACAGCCTTGACTTCACGCCCAATTAACTCGCGCGTCGCGCGGTTTTCATCAAACGGCGCATCCAAGATTTCCTCCCATTGCACCGCCCACGCATACAAATCTTTTTGTTGCCCCGTGTACTCCTGCGAAATTTGAAATTCCAACGCCTCGCGCGTGTGCTTCATCGCGCCAAGCAGCGGCGAATTCGGTTCGCGCACCTGAAAATCCGACGGACCGTGCTTGACCTGCAAAATTACATTGTCGTCAAACTTTCCGTCCAACGGAAAAAACGTGTCATACGCGGCCATGGGGCGGTCGGTTTTTGTGTCGCGCCAATCCTGCATACAGTTATAAATGAAGCAACGCCAATACAGCGTGCCGCCGTGGGGCGCAAGCGCGCGCGCGATAACGTTCGCGCCGATGTCCTGCGTATGCCCGAAAGCGTTGGGTCCGCTTTGAAATTCCGAGTCTGCCTTTACCAAAAACCCCGCCAAATCGGGGATTTTTTTATAAACACGAGCCACCGTCTCACGCCAAAAAGTCGCAACTTTTTCGCACGCAGGGTCCGACGTTTCAAGCCCGCCGAGCCAGACCGGCGAATCAAAATGCACCGCAATAATCAAACGAATCCCAAACGGTCGAAAAACCTCCGCAACCTTAGCCAAATCGACCAAGCCTTCATCGGTAAGCAATTTCGCCGTCAGAAGCCGCACATTTACATTATTCACAGAAATTTGATTTATGCCGACGCTTGCCAAAAGCCGCGCATAATCCCTAAGGCGCGGCAAATCGTACCCGATTTTTCCGTCGCGCCAAAAAAGCGAATTGCCTGAATAACCGCGCTCGACCGAGCCGTCGCCGTTATCCCAATGATTCAGCACGCGCATGGAAACCGCAGGCTTTTGACTAAATGACCAGCCCACAGTCCCCTCCCCTCGCCCAATCCGCGAAAGCAGCGCGTACGTGCCGTAAAGCAAGCCGCTTTCACAGCCGCCCTCGATTTTCACACCGCCCGCCGCGCCCTTAATTTCAAACCCTTCCGACGGCAACGCCTCGTTTATTGCAAACGAAACCTGCAAATCTTCCCGTTCATACAGCCGCAAACCGCGCGCACATTCCTCCTCCGCAAAAAAGAAGCTGCCCCCTGCTTCGAGAGCGCGCGCCGCAAAAAAACCGCCCACGGGCTGAAACCATGCGCGATATGAGAAATTACCCATGAAAACCACCGCCTTTGTGTGATATTGCGGGTTTAAACCGCTTGGCAACGAAATAATGCACGCCTTTTTATCGTGGCGATTATATCACAAATCATTGCAATCCCCCCCTGTCTGCATTAAAATTAATCCACGGATAAAAGAGAGTCGGCGAGTGACACTCGCCGACTCTCTTTTCACACAAGGAGGATTTTACATGAAAAAACGCGCATTAATCAGCGTTTCCGACAAAACAGGCGTGCTTGAGTTCGCCAAAGGCTTGGCGGCGCACGGGTACGAAATCGTTTCAACCGGAGGCACGCTCGCGCATTTAAAAAGCGTCGGCGCAATAAATATTTCCGACGTAACGGGCTTTGCCGAAATTATGGACGGGCGGCTAAAAACCCTGCATCCCGCGATTCACGGCGGGCTTTTGGCCGTGCGCGATAATCCCGCGCACATGGAAACCCTTGCCGCGCACGGGATTAACACGATTGACATCGTTGCGGTGAATTTGTATCCGTTTAAATCAACGGTTTCGAAGCCGGATGTTTCCGAGGAAGAAGCCATTGAAAATATCGACATCGGCGGGCCGTCGATGATTCGTTCCGCCGCGAAAAATATGGCGTCGGTCGCGGTTGTCGTTGACCCGTCGGATTACGAAAAAGTTTTGGCAGAGCTTGCGGCGGGCGAAATCTCCCGCGAGACGAAAAAGGCATTGGCGGCAAAAGCATTTCGACACACCGCCGCTTATGACGCACTTATTGCCGCGCATTTTACCGCACTAAATGAAAGTGAAGTGTATCCGGAAAAATTGACGCTTACGTACGAATTGCAACAGCCGCTTCGTTACGGCGAGAATCCGCACCAAGGCGCGGCATTGTATGCCGAGCCGCTTGGCTTTGCGGGGTCGATTGTCGCGGCAGAAAAACTGCATGGCAAGGAGCTTTCCTATTGCAACCTCGCCGACGCCGACGCCGCTTTGGCGTGCGTTCGCGAGTTTTCGATGCCCGCCGCCGTTGCGGTTAAGCATCAAAACCCATGCGGCGTGGGCATCGGCGAGACGATTGCCGATGCATATGCGCGCGCGTTCGAGGCTGACCCGGTTTCGATTTTCGGCGGGATTATCGCGCTTAACCGTGAGGTTTGCGCCGCCACCGCCGCGAAAATGTGCGAAACCTTCCTCGAGGTGATTATCGCGCCGTCATATTCCGACGACGCGCTGGCTCTTTTAATGAAGAAAAAAAATCTGCGCCTCCTGGCGCACCAACACCGGGAGCAAAAGTCAGGGGGCGACACGTTCTCTCGAAGCCGGTTACAGAAGCGATTTTCTGCCGTTTCCGGCGGATTGCTAATCCAAGAAGCCGATACCGCCGGCTTCGACGACGCAAATTTAACTTTTCCCACAAAAAGAAAGCCCACCGAAGCCGAGCTTAAAACCGCCCGTTTCGCGTGGACATGCGTAAAGCACATAAAATCCAACGGAATACTCCTCGCCCGCGACGATATGACCGTCGGCATCGGCCCCGGCCAAACAAATCGCGTCGGCGCGGCAAAAATCGCAATAGGCGACGCAGGCGAACGCGCACGAGGCGCGGTTCTCGCCTCCGACGCATTTTTCCCCATGCCCGACACCGTCGAACTCGCCGCATCAGCCGGCATCGAGGTAATTATCCAACCCGGCGGAAGCCTGAAGGACGCCGACTCCATCGCCGCCTGCGACGCGCACGGCATCGCCATGATTTTCACGGGGATGCGGCATTTTAAGCATTGATACCGGCAACTACCCCAAAATAAACCGCAACGTCTCCATGCTCTTAATTGCGGCGGAATACTCATAATTTTCAACCTGCGCGACTAAAATAGCGGCTTGCGGGAAACCTTTCAGCCCGGCAACAATCGTGCCGGACTCCACGTTCTGCTCCACCAAAAGCGGTTCTAATTCATCAAGTAAATCAAGGACGTCCTGCACGTCCTTTTTTTCTTCGTCCGACGCGCCAACCGAAGCCGCCGCGTCGGCAAGCTCGGCGTAAACGCTCTCAAATTCTCCAAAAAGCGTCGCAAGCGCGCCCTCCGAAGGCATTGCGCCCGCGCTTAAAATATCTTCACAATCCTGCGCCGCCTGCAAAAGCGATTTTTCGTGAATAAGCCCCGCCGCGCTTTTAAGGGAATGGATTTGAAGGTTGGCGGAAAACAGGTCGCCTGTGTCGATTGCGGCGCGAATTTCTGCGGGCGCGTCTTTGTGCCGTTTGACAAAAAGCTCGCGCAGCTTTTTCAAAATGGACTCGTTGTTTTGAAAATTGTCGATACTCGCGGTCTTTGCCGACGCAACAGCGGCGGCGGTCGTAAGAAGCACCCCGGGCGACTGCTTGTCGCGAATATGCTTTATCAAAATCGTATTCAAATGCGTCGTGTTTATCGGCTTTGAAATGAAGCCGTCAAAGCCGTCCTCCATGAATTTTTCCGCCACTCCAATCATCGCGTTCGCCGTAAGCACAACGATGGACTTTTCGTAACCCGTATCGCGAATTTTTCGCATGGCGTCGGTTCCGTTCATTACGGGCATCATATAGTCCATCAAAATCAAGTCGTACGTGTTGCCTTCCTCGATTTTTTTAACGGCCTCGACGCCCGAAATACATGTCTCGACCTCCAGCTCATAAAACGCCAAAAGCCCTTTAGTTACATATAAATTCTGCTCAAGGTCGTCAACAACCAAAACCTTTCCGTAGGGCATAAGCTCGGGCGTGAACTTGAATTTTTTCTCATCGCGCACGGTGCGTTCAAATTTTTGCAAACTTTCCGCGAGGCATTCACCCAAAACATCGGGACCCGCCGATTCCTGCGGGATGATAACAACGACCTTTGTGCCAACTCCGGGTTCGCTTTCAATGTCAATTTCCGCATACATCATCTGCACCAAGCTGTTCACGATGGACATGCCAAGCCCGGTTCCGCTTATAAAACGATTTTCGTGTTCGTGAAAACGAGAGTAATCGTGGTGCAGTTCGTCGAGCTGTTCTTGTGTCATTCCGAATCCCGTGTCGGAAACGGATAGGATTAACGTTTCGTCCTGACCGTATTGGAACGCTAATTCGACGCTGCCTCTCTCGGTATATTTGATTGCGTTTGACAGTAAATTGTTCAAAATTTGTCCGATTCGCATCTGGTCGCCGATTAAATGCGTGGGCAAATTCTCGTCAACAAACATTTTAAATTCGATATCCTTTTCGCCCAAATGAGTAAGGTGCAT
Source organism: Defluviitaleaceae bacterium (assembly GCA_009786975.1). Lineage (GTDB taxonomy): Bacteria > Bacillota > Clostridia > Lachnospirales > WQUN01 > WQVC01. Next base: position 8,902 of record WRGX01000217.1, on the reverse strand, counting down.
GTGCGAGGCGTCGCTTATTAAATACTCCGTTTCGTATTCCTCCACAATTATTTCCAGCTTGCCCGCCTCGATTTTTGAAAGGTCAAGGATATCGTTAACCATATTCGTAAGCATTTGCGCAGAGTCGTTGATTTTCGCAAATGATTCTTCAACGCGCGGCAATAAGTGCGGCGATTGCAGCTCAATCTCCGAAATGCCCAAAACAGCAGATATCGGCGTGCGGATTTCGTGCGACATTCTCGCAAGGAAAGCGGTTTTAGCGCGGTTTGATTCCTCGGCGATATCGATGCGTTTGCGCTCGGCTTCGGCTTGTTTGATTTCAAGCTCAATTTCACGTTCGCGCGTAATGTCTCTCGAGTACGTAACGATAACGTCTTCGCCGTTGATTTTCATGCTAACGGCATAAATATCCATGACTCTTTCTTCACCCGACAGCTTGTAATCGATAAATTCAAAACGACACGTGCCGCTCTTAACGACCTCACTTAAATACTCGTAAAAAACGGGCATTCCGGGATGCGTTTGCTTGTAATGGTCGCCCATAACGGACATGTACGCATCCGTTGAGGAAAGCCCCAAATATTCAAGCGCGGTTTTGTTGCAATCAAGCGGCATAAAATCCCTCGACCAAAATTCGATAATAAGCGGGGTCGCGTCAAACATCAAACGGACGCGTTCGTCCATTGCGGCTTTAACGGGGCGCAAATCGACGGTGTATGCCGCGACGTAAAATTTGCCCTTGCGCGAAAAGCGAACCATCGTAACTTCCACAGGCATCGGCTGCCCATCGTCAAGGGTTCGGTGCATCCATTCGAGCTGAACATATCCTTCGTCGAAGGCCTGTTTGAGAAGGGTCATGGCGGCTTCGTCCGAGGGCGAGCCGTCAGGCTGAAACTTCGGAGACGTTTCAAAAAAATTCGCAATATATTCTTCTTCGCTTGAACAACCAAACATTTTTGCAGATTGCGGAGTCGTCGAAAGTAAGTTGTGCTCGTCGTCCCAAATATTCATAATAATCGGCGACGCTTCGAAGAAAAGCCTGTTAAGCTCCTCGGCATCGTAGGTTGCCTCTTTGATGGCGCGAAGGTCGTGATTATAGCCGATAAGCATGGGCTTGCCGTTGTGTTCGATACGAATAACGGTTGTGTCAACAGGAAGCGGCTCGCCGCTCAAAGTTTGATGCATCCATTCGAATCGCAAATACCCTTCATCCATCGCCTTGCGCAACAATTCCGCCGCCATTTCCTTTGACGGCCTGCCACCCGGCTGAAATTCGGGCGAAAGCTCATCGTACTTCGTGATAAATTCGCTCGGGTCGTCCAGCCCGAAAAGTTCGGCAGTGCTCTTATTGCAATGGGTTGGGTTAAAATTTTCGTCCAAATATTCGATAAAAATCGGGGCTTCGTCGAGAAGCTGTGTCATCATATCGCGCGCTTCGCGCTCTTGCCTTTCGATGGCTTTTTGGCGTTCCATTTCCTGCAAAGGAATCAAAACAAAGCGGCGAATAAGCCAATTCGCACCAATTGCGGACGCAAGTAAAAATACAATCGAAGCGGCAATAAGAAAATAATACTGCGGGTTCATGCCGGGTACGCGGGCAGAAAGTACCATGACCGACCAATCCGTGCCGACTATCGGCGAAATGGCGGCATAGGCAAACCCGCCGCGTTCAAGACGCACAGCCTCCTGCGTAAATGTACCAAGCGGAAAAAGCCCGCCGTTAAGTTCGTGCAAATGCGCGGCTATGGTTGCGGCAAGTTCGGGATTTTGGTCCGCTTCCGGCACGGCGGGGAAAATCGGAACGCCGTCAACGAAAAGCTCCAATTGTCCCGAGCTGTCCAATCGGACAAGGCCGTTTCTGTCTAATATGTAGGCTCGCTTATTGTCGTCGACAATCCCGCCGAACGCCGCATTAAAGATATCGTCAAAGGACGAACCCAGCGTAAAAACACCGACAAGCCGCCCCTCGTAATAAATCCTGTGGTTCGACCAAATCAACAAGTCAAAATTCCCGTACGCATCGGGCTGGTCTCGCTGAATATTTGTTATAAAAGAGGGCTCGGCGGCCAGTGTATTGTAAAACCAATTACCTGTTCCCCCGGTACCCTCAAGATATCCCCAGTGTGTAAAATCGTCGACGGATTCAAGATGCGTGAAGAAATTATAACTTCGAAGAGTGTCGGCAAACGTAAACATATATCGCGCCTCGGGCCATGTTTGCGCATGTCCCATAATTTCGTTAAAGGCGGCAGACTTCGCCCACGGGTAGCTTGGGTCGTAAGGGTCATCCGAAAGCCAGCGCGCAATCGCCGTCGAGTGCGACATTTGCTGCATCATGCGCATATGCGGGTTCATGTAGACCTGAAAATTCGACGCCACTTCAATGGCGTTTTGCCGCGCCATTCTGTACGCCGCTTCCTCGGCAATATCACCGGAAATTCTCGCGCCCACGGCCAAAATAGCGATAATCAGCACAGCGGTGACAACAAAATATAACACCTGCGCGCGCAAGATAAAGCGAGGGGCATTTTTTTTCACGACAATCGGCGTACTCACAGCCACTCCATGGTTGCCGTGGGTTTCGGCGTAATATCGTAGACAACGCGGCTGACCGACGGAACTTCCGCCGTTATACGCGAGACGACAAGTTCAAGCGTTTCGTATGGCACGCGCACCAATTCACAATGCATAAAATCCGTTGTTTTTAGGGCGCGAAGCGCGACAACCCGGTCATACGTGCGGATTCCGTTTTTCACGCCGACAGAAAACGTGTCGGTTAAAACGGCAAAATATTGGTCGGGCGTTTCCGGCATTTTTTCGATTTCCTCGCGGAAAATCGCGTCGGCTTGGCGCAAGGTGTCCAGTTTTTCCTCCGTAATTTCGCCGATTACGCGAACGGCAAGCCCCGGTCCGGGGAAGGGCTGGCGGTCAACAAGCGCGTCGGGAAGCCCCAAAAGCCGCCCCACTTCGCGCACATCGGGCTTGTACAGCGTCGAAAGCGGCTCGATCAGCCGCTCGAAACCAAGGCTTTCGGGCAGACCGCCGACATTGTGATGGCTTTTTACAAGCGCGCCGTGTTTTCCGCCGGATTCAGCAAGGTCAACAAAAATCGTACCCTGCGCGAGAAACGGAATTTTGCCGAGCTTCGTCGCCTCTTCTTCAAATACGCGGATAAACTCCTCGCCGATTAATTTGCGCTTTTTTTCGGGTTCAACGATGCCCGTTAATTTGTTCAAAAATCGCGTCGCGGCGTTTACGCGAATCAAATTTATGTCATATTTCGAAAAAATTTCTTCTACCTCGTCGGCCTCGTCCAGCCGCATAAAGCCATGGTCAACGAAAATCGCGAAAATCTGCCCCGGTATCGCCTTTGCCAAAAGTGCGGCACAAACAGACGAATCGACCCCGCCGGAAAGTGCCAAAAGAACCTTGTCGGAGCCAACGATTTCGCGAATTTGTTTAATCTGCGATTCGATAAAATCCTTCATGTCGCGATTTCCCCCTCGAAGACTTTTTCACAGCCGCCCGTCATGTAAACTGCGTCGTCGGTGTATTTCACGGTTAACACTCCCCCGCGAAGCTGCACGGTAATGTCGGTATCCTTGTCGCAATAGCCCATTAAAACAGCCGCAACCGCCGCCGAACACGCGCCCGTTCCGCACGCCATTGTTTCGCCCGCGCCGCGATTCCAAACGCGCATACGAATATTGTTGCGGCTTATGATTTGCGCGACTTCGAAGTTTGTGCGTTCCGGGAAAATTTTCGCGCATTCGATTATGGGGCCGATTTTTTCCATTTCGAAGTGGTCGATATCGTCGTTGAAGATTACTGCGTTTGGGTTTCCCATGCTTACGCAGGTGATTTCGTATTTATATCCGCTGATTTTGACTTCGCGGCCGATTATGCTGTCGCCGACGAGGTCAACGGGGATTGCGTCGGGCCTTAAATCCGCCCGCCCCATGTTTACGCGAACGGAATTTACAACGCCGTCGAGGATGATTAATTCTAAAATTTTTATGCCCACGAGAGTCTCGATTTCCAGTGTGTTTTTCGCCGCGCGTCCGCTTTCATATAAATACTTCCCTACGCAACGAATCGCGTTTCCGCACATTGCCGCCGAGGTGCCGTCCGCATTATACATAAGCATTTTTGCGTCAGCCTTATTTGAATCACTTGGGGGGCAAATCAAAATAATCCCGTCGCCGCCGATACCTTTGTTTCGGTCGGACAGCTTTCGGGATGCGGCTTCGGGGTCGGAAATTTCTTGGTCGAAGCAATCAAAAAAAATATAGTCGTTGCCGCAACCGTGCATCTTTATGAAACGAAACATAGCGTTTCAACTCCTAATCAACCAAAACTTTTATTACCACGGGCAAATCGGTTTTTATTGGTTCGAAGTGTACGTTCAGTCCGTCGCTGTCACGCGTCCAGCTTTGGACTTTTCCGCCGAGAAGCTCTACGTCTTTTATTATTCCGTGGAACAGGGGCAGATTGTGGTCGGCACTTTTGCCGAGGGAACATACGCGGACGCGGCCGTCGTCGGGGCTTTTTAGTACGATTGCGTAGATGTGGCTGCCTTTTTTTGTGAAGCGGATGTCTTGGCAGGTGAAATTTTGCTCGTTGCTGTCGGTGAATTGGCCTTCCTTTGTCAGGGTTGGGCCTTCGGCGGATTTTCGCCACACGCTTGTGCCGTGAATGGATTCGCCGTTTACAGCCATCCATTCGCCGATTTCTGCCAAAACTTTTTTGTCGCCGTCGCATATTGTTCCGTCGGCTTTCGGCCCGATGTTTAGAAGAAGCGAGCCGTTTTTGCTTACGATGTCGGCTAAGTCGCACAGTAGCGTTTTGGTTTTTTTGTACACCGCGTTGTGTGAATGGCACCATGCGAACATCGAAATCGACGTGTCGGTTTGCCAGAAGAAGGGCTGGATGTTTGAGAATTTTCCGCGCTCGATGTCAACTACCGCCGCGCCGAACATAAAGGCGTCGTGCTTGTAGGTTATCGCGGGTTCGAAGCCCCATTCTTTTGCGCGATTGTAATAATACGCCGTGAATTTTTTCAAATACGGCTTGACCACGGCGGTTTGTATCCACCAGTCAAAATAAAAAATTTGCGGGCGATATTTGTCCACGATTTCGCAACAGCGCAAGAGCCAGTCCTGCAAAAAATCCTCACTCGGCCCTTTGTCCGTGAATAAATCGTGGTGGTCGGGCTCGGGCATTGCCGGCCAGTACAGGTCGTCGGGAGTCAGCGCGTCGGTTACGTCGCTTTCGAAGTTCTTGCCGTGGCTCATAAAAAACCAATGCTCCAAACGATGCGACGACGCGCCGCGCACTATGCCTTGCTTGTCGCACGCGTCGAGGAGGTCGCCGAGCATGTCGCGCTTGGGGCCCATTTCTTTGGCGTTCCAGCGGGACAGCTCGCTTTCGTACATTTGGAAGCCGTCGTGATGCTCTGCAACGGGGACTACGTAGCCCGCACCTGTTGCTTTAATAATTCGCGCCCATTCGTCGGGGTCGAAATTTTCCGACTTAAACATCGGTATAAAATCCTTGTAGCCAAAATCTTTGTGCGGGCCGTAGGTTTTTAAATGATGCTCGTATTCGGGCATTCCTTGGATATACATGTTTCGCGCGTACCAGTCGTTGAACGCGGGCACGGAGAATGGCCCCCAGTGGATGAAGATGCCGAATTTAGCAGTTTGCATCCACTTCGGCGGCGTGAAATTCGCCAGAGAGTCCCAATTATCCGAAAAAGGCCCCTGCGCTATAACTTTTTCAATGTTTTGCATGTTCATGCTTTCGCCTCTTTTTTTAAGACCTTGGGGCGCTGCCCCAAACCCCGGAAACTTTTGAAAAAGTTTCATCAAAACTTTGAAATTTGGATTTTGTTTAGCAGTTTCAAATTTTGAAGTTTTTGTCAAACTTTTTTTCGTGGGCTGGGAAACGGTTCCCGGCTTCGAGGGAATGTGTTGACTTCGACACATGTCCCCGGTGTCCAATGCGCGCTTGGCGCGCTTTTTCAAAAAGTTTGCGGGGGTTTGGGGGCAGAGCCCCCAAGGTTTTAGAATTTCTTGGAGATGGCTTTGCCGTCTTGTGTCATTTCGATTGTCGCGCCGGGGCGAACCCACAGGCCTAGGCTGAAGTAGTCGTGTTTTTCGTCGATGAATACGCCGCCGTCGGACTTCGCGCCGGTGAACCAGTTCGTCCATTGGCCCTCTGTTTTGGGGAGGTATAAACGACGCGTGCCTTCTTCGTTGAAAATCGGCGCGACCAGTAGGCTGTCGCCCAGCATGTACTGGGTGTCCAGGAAGGTGCAGACGGGGTCGTCGGGAAATTCCAGGAACATTGCGCGCATCATCGGGATGCCTTTTTTGTGTGCGGTTTCGGCGTTTCTGTAGATATAGGGGAGTAGCGACTCCTTCAATTGCACGAAATGTTTCAGCACCTTGGAGGCTTCGTCGTCGAAAAGCCACGGCACGCGATAGGATGAACTGCCGTGCAAACGCGAGTGCGAGGACATCAGACCGAACGCCACCCAACGCTTGTAAACATCAGGCGTTGCGGTGTTTTCAAAACCGCCAATATCGTGGCTCCAAAAACCGAATCCGCAAAGGGAAAGGCTCAACCCGCCGCGCAGGCTTTCCGCCATCGCGCCATAGTTGGAATCGCAGTCGCCGCCCCAGTGTACGGGGAATTGCTGGCATCCCGCGGTCGCGCTTCTCGCGAATAAAACGGCTTCGTCTTTGCCTTTGACTTCTTCGACAACGTCCCACACTACTTTATTGTAAATGTAGGAATAGTAGTTGTGCATTTTGTACGGGCAGGAGCCGTCGAAATACACGCCGTCGGTCGGGATTCTTTCGCCGAAGTCGGTTTTGAAGCAGTCCACGCCCATGTCCATTAGGCGGCGCAGGTGGTTTTGGTACCATTTGCACGCGGCGGGGTTTGTGAAGTCAACGATTGCAAGGCCGGGTTGCCATAATTCCCATTGCCACACGCCGCCCTTGTCGTTTTTAATAAAATACCCCTTCTCCTTGCCTTCCTTGAAAAGTGGGGATTTTTGCCCAACGTACGGGTTTATCCACACGCAAATTTTCAAGCCTTTTGACTTCAGGCGTTTCAGCATTCCTTCGGGGTCGGGGAACATGTCTTTGTCCCACTCAAAGTTGCACCATTCGTATTCTTTCATCCAGAAACAGTCGAAATGGAAGACGCCGAGCGGAATTTCGCGCTCTGCCATGCCGTCGATGAAGGAATTTACGGTTTCTTCGCTGTAGTCCGTTGTGAACGACGTGGAAAGCCACAGTCCGTAGCTCCATTTCGGCGGAAGCGCGGGGCGGCCCGTAATCGAGGTGTAGCGGGAAAGGGCGTCAAGCGGGTTTTCGCCGCCGACAATCATATAATTCAGCGACTCGCCCGGCACGGAAAATTGCACGCGATTAACAACTTCCGAGCAGACTTCAAAGCTGACTTTTTCGGGGTGATTTACGAACACTCCGTATCCGCGATTTGAAAGATAAAAAGGAACCGCTTTGTACGCCAAATCCGAACACGTTCCGCCGTCTTCGTTCCAAATATCAACGACCTGCCCGTTTTTCACAAAAGGCGTAAAGTATTCGCCAAATCCGTAAAAATACTCATCGACGGACGCAAACAGGCGTTCGCGCCAATACGGTCCGTCGTTTGTTGTCATGTACGCAAGCTGTCTGTTGCCCGAGCCGGTTAAGAATTTGCCGTCCCAGCGATATTCAATTTCAAAGGTCTCTTTTTTAACATGCGCCTTTAATTTGCCCGTGCCGATTACGTATTCGGCGTCATTTTCCTCAAAGCTGACCTTTTTTTCTTCATTATTAAACGGAAACTCGGGCCCTTGTTCAATCGCGCCGTCGTAGTGATTCAGTTTTACATGAAGCACGCCCTCAACGGGTGCCTCAAATGTCAGCGTAAACAGCGGTCCCGCCAAGGTTTGCCCGCGGTGATACACCTTCCACGGCGTAACATGCAAGGTAACGGATTTGTCGGAAACGTCCTTGTCGCGCACGTCCTGACAGGAGAACGATGTAATCCCGTCGCGCATCAACCAGTATCCCTTTGTAAATTTCATTTTGTTCGCTCCTTCCGAAGGATAAATTTTCTCATACTCGGTTAGTTTAGTGCTTGATGTCGCGCGGGTCAAGTTATTTTTTGGTGTGAGGAGATTCATACTTTTTTGTATCGGCAGTGTCTAAATAAAACCTGAATAAAAGCCCTGCATCGCTCATACATTTTATAAACGAAAAATTCGAAAGGATGCAAAATGAGCGGTGCAAAAATTTTCGTATTACATAAGAAGGATTTGATACGTATCGGGGCGATTGCGCTTGGGGCAATAGTTTTGCTTATTGTCGCGCTTGTGCTTTTGCTTTCGGGAGGGGACAGGGACGTCGGGCCGGAATCGCGGTTTATTCCAGGCACGTATTCCTCAACGATTTTGCTGTACGGAGAGCCGCTGCATGTTCGCGTGACGGTTAGCGAAAACGAGATTCTTTCCGTGTTTTTGTCCGATATGTCGGAAACACATCGCGTGTTCTATCCGCTTTTCGAGCCGCGCATGGAGGACTTGGCGGTCGAAGTTTTGCGCTATCAGTCCGCCTTCATCTCGCCGCAAACCGACTACCCCGTAACAACCGGCATACTGCAACATGCCGTAATTTCCGCGCTTGAAATGGCATCCGCCCCATGCTGCTGCGATAGTTAGCGCGCCAAGCGCGCGGTGGGAACCGGGGACACATGTTGGCGGCGACGCGTTCCCTCGAAGCCGGAAGCGATTTCCCGTCACATAAAAAAAGCAGTCGGCGAGTGTCACTCGCCGACTGCTTTTTTTTATACGCCTAGAAACTGCTCCCGGCTTCGAGGGAAC
>WRGX01000216.1 GCA_009786975.1 Defluviitaleaceae bacterium | reverse complement strand
GGACATGTGTCGGAATCGCCGCGTTCCCTCGAAGCCGGAAGCAGTTTCCCTGCCAAAAATAAAATCGAGTCGGCGAGTCACACTCGCCGACTCGATTTTCACGCACAAAAAAACACACCCCTGCGCATACTCGACGTTTGCACCGGAAGCGGCTGTATCGCCCTCGCACTTGCGCATGTTTTGGGCGACCGCGCCGAAATCACCGCAACCGACATTTCCCCCGACGCCCTCGCGCTTGCGAAAAAAAATGCGGAAAAACTGGGGCTTTCCGCGCGCGTGAAATTTATCGAATCCGACCTCATAAGCGATAACATTTTTCAAAAAAGCGCGCCAAGCGCGCACTGGACACCGGGGACATGTGTCGAAGTCGGCACATTCCCTCGAAGCCGGAAGCAATTTCCCGGCCCACAAAAAAGACACATGCCTTCGAAGCCGAACATGCCTTCCGCCGACGAAAAATTCGACATAATCATCTCAAACCCGCCATACATCACCGCCGCCGAAATGCAAACCCTATCCCCCTCCGTCCGCGACCACGAGCCACATCTCGCCCTAAACGGCGGCCCCGACGGACTCGACCTCTATCGCCGTTTAATCCCCCAAGCAAAAAATGCCCTGCGCGAAGGCGGGGCGTTGTTTTTCGAAATCGGACCGGTCGAAGTTGCGGATTTACTGCGCGACGAGGGCTTCAGCGATGTAGAAATTTCAAGCGATTACGCAGGTCTGCCGCGGATTGTGCGCGGTGTTTCGGATTGTTCCGCAAATTGACTCCGCAAATCGACGCAAATTGCTTCTATTGATTCAATATAAAAAAAACATAAATAATCTTGTATTTTTATATGTTTCATATTAAGATGGGGAACACGTGGGGAAAGGATGATGAAAATGAAGATAAGCGCACGAAAATTGTTGTGCTTTTTTTTAGCATTTACTTTTGTGTTTTCGGGCATAGCCCCAATCGCGCCGACCGAAGTCCGAGCGGAAACCGAAGCCCGACCGGAAGCCCAAACCGAAGCCGAAATAATGCAATACCACCTCGCCATGCTAAACGCCTTCGGAGTCCACGACAGTTTTGAGGAATTCAGGGAAACTCACCGAGCCACCCCGCGTCCCGACGCCGAGTATATAATAGAAGCGGGAGATTTTTCCGTTGTCGCGGGTATGGATATGTATTATTTTGAAAACTTCGACGGCGAAAATTTTGAGGATATGCCCGGCACGTCGGTTTGGACGGACGAAACAGGCTTAATCGAATGGGATTTCTACGTGTCCGAAGCCGGACTTTACAATATTTCCGTGCTGTACTACACCGTCGCGGGAAGAAGTTCGGGCATCCAACGCGCTGTTGTTATCAACGGCGAAAAGCCCTTCATAGAGGCGAATCCCGTCGAACTCCCGCGCATCTGGGTAAACCAACTGGACTATATCCAACGCGACGAGCAAGGCAACGACCGTCGCCCCGTTCAAGTGGAAGAACATTCATGGAACGAGGCTTTAATTCGCGACAATATGGGCTCGTTTAACGAGCCGCTTTCATTTTACTTTCAGGCAGGGCGAAACACAATCGGTTTCTTTTCACAGCGCGAACCGATGGTGATTCGTCAAATTCGCGTGCATCAAGCACCGGAGGTGCGTCCCTACGCGGAAGTTTCCGCCGCCCAAGCCGCGCTTGCGCGCCCAAGCGTCTCGCAAGTCGAAGTAATTCGCATCGAAGGGCAGGACGCGGCCCGCAAATCTTCGCCGCTTCTCGCGCCGCAAGCCGATAATTCCGGCCCCGGCGTCTACCCCTACAGCGCGCGTTACATACGCGTAAACTCAATCGGCGGAAGCGCGTGGTCCGAGCCGGGCGCATGGATTGAATGGGACTTCGAAGTCCCGACGGACGGGCTGTACAATATCGCCCTAAACGTACGCCAACACTACCACAGAGGCGCGAATTCCTTCCGCCGCATCTCGATAAACGGCGAAGTTCCCTTCTCCGAAATGGAAGCCATCGCCTTCGGGTTCGATAACGGCTGGCGAGTGGACACTTTAAGCGATAATAACGACAACCCCTTCATGTTTTGGCTGCCCGCCGGAACGCATACAATTCGTATGGAGGCGGTGCTGGGCGGATATGCCGAATACGTCCGCGAAATTCAAGAATCCATGCTTCACTTAAACTCGTTGTATCGCCAAATCGTAATGATAACGGGAACCGCTCCCGAATCCGCCCGTGATTACCAAATCGGCCGCCGCCTGCCGCACCTCGAGCAAGCCCTGCGCGACGAACGCGAAAGGCTGGACCGCGTGTTCGAAGGCCTTTCGGAAATGGCAGTCGGGCGCGGCGACAGAGACTCTATGATTCGCAACCTTTCGACGGTTTTGGCAATTCTGTACAACGACGTCGAAGAAGTGCCGAATCGTTTGTCGCAATACAGACAAGGCGTCGGCTCCCTCGGCACATGGCTAATAATCGTGCGCGAACAAATGCTTTCCGTTGACGCAATTTATATCCTCCCCCACGACGCGCCCGAACCGGACAACGGGTCGAGATGGTGGCGTCAAATTTGGCACGAAATCCTTTCGCTGATTTGGTCCTTCATTATAGATTACAACACGATAGGCGCAGGAGTCGGCATAGAAGTATGGGTCGGCACGGGTCGCGACCAAGCGAATATTATTCGCAATATGATTGACGAAACATTTACCCCGCATACGGGCATCGACGTCACGCTGATGCTTGTGGATATGGGAACGCTTCTGCCCGCGACCGTAACGGGGCAGGGCCCCGACGTCGCGCTGACCGTGGGCAACAATGTGCCGATGGACTTTGGTGTGCGCGGCGCGATTCGCGACCTCACGACTTTTGCGGACTTTGAAGAAGTGACGCAACGTTTCCCGCCGGCAGCAATGGTTCCGTACTCCTTTGGCGGAGCTGTTTACGCCCTGCCCGAAACGATAACGTTCCCGATGCTGTTTTACCGCAGGGATATTTTGAATGAAATCGACCTCGAGCCGCCGGAGACATGGGCCGAAGTAAGTATCGCCATCGAAACCTTGGCGATAAATCACATGGACTTCGGAATTTTGGTTGGGGACCAGCCCCTCGGGGCTTTTGCGATGTTCCTGTATCAAGCCGGCGGAGAATTCTATAATGAAGACGGCTCCCTTTCGACCTTAGACAGCGGCGTCGCCCTTAACGCCTTTCGCGAATTCACCCGCTTTTTCACGGAATACGACCTCGACAGAGAATTTGACTTCCCCAACCGCTTCCGTCAAGGCGAAATGCCGCTGGCGATTGTGGACTATTCCTTCTATAATATGCTTCACGTTTTCGCGCCGGAAATTCGGGGCCTGTGGGGCTTTAGGCCCGTCCCCGGAACGGTTCAGCCCGACGACTCGATAAATCGCGCCGTTGCCGCCGGAGGTTCCGGCGTAATGATGCTTGATGAAGTAAGCGACCCCGATGCCGCTTGGGAATTTATGAAGTGGTGGACCTCTGCGGAAACGCAAACGCGCTTCGGTCGCGAAATGGAATCCCTGATGGGTTCGGCGGCGCGTCACCCAACCGCGAATCTCGAGGCCTTTGGCCAAATGCCGTGGCCCGTTCAAGACTACAGGCAACTTCTTGCGCAATTTGAACATGTAAGAGGCATTCCCGAGGTACCGGGCGGATATTTCACGCCGCGTCAAGTGCGTAATGCGTTTTTCACCGTGGTGGAGCTTGACAGCGTAAACATGAGCCCCCGCGACGCCTTAACCGACGCAACGCGCCGCATAAACGACGAACTGCGCGCAAAACGTCGGGAATTTGGGATAGAATAACAATGGCAAAAAGGGGTGTTAAACTTGAATAATACAAAACCGCGCAAAGCGTCCACTTGGGTTCGAATGAAACGCACAAGGCAAGGCTATACGCTTCTTGCGCCGTATTTCATTCTGTTTTTCGCGTTTACGGTACTGCCGGTTCTTATGGCAATCGCGCTCAGTTTTACCAGCTTTAATATGCTGCAGCCGCCGCAGTTTGTCGGCTGGGAAAACTACATTCGTTTGTTTTTGGAAAACGAAGTATTTATGATTGCCCTGCAAAACACGCTTATTTTTGCGGTTGTAACGGGTCCGCTTTCGTATGTCCTGTGTTTTGGTCTCGCGTGGATTATAAATGAAATGAGGCCCAAACTTCGCGCCGTAATGACGGTAATTTTTTACGCGCCGTCGATTTCGGGCAATGTATTTTTCATATGGGGCTTCTTTTTATCGGGCGACCGCTATGGCTTGGTGAACGGATTTTTGTTGCGCTGGGGGCTTGAAACCGACCCGATAAACTTCTTCCGCGACCCCGATTATATTTTGCCGCTCCTTCTGCTGGTGCAATTATGGCTTTCGCTGGGCGTGGGCTTTTTGGCGTTTATCGCGGGCCTTCAAACCGTGGATAAATCAATGTACGAAGCCGCCGCGGTTGACGGGATTCAAAACCGCTGGCAGGAACTTTGGTTTATCACGCTTCCGTCCATGAAGCCGCAGTTAATGTTCGGTGCGGTTATGCAAATCACGACGTCCTTCAACGTTGCGGAAATTTCAACGACTCTCGCGGGGCTTCCCAGCGTAAACTACGCCGGCGAAACCATCGTCACACACATGATGGACTTTGGCTGGATACGCTTCGAAATGGGATTCGCTTCGGCAATCGCCACGATTTTGTTCATTATGATGATAACCACGAACAAGACGGTTCAGCATCTTTTGCGAAGGGTGGGAACATAGAATGGTTGCCGCATTAAAGACTTCTTTCAGAAAAAAATTTCCCAAGCCGCAATATATTTATGACGAGCATGGAAAAAAAATCGGCAAACTTGCCAAGCGCACGAAGCGGCTAAACCGCTCAACGGGCGGAACCGTTGTGCTGTTTATTTTCATGGGGCTCCTTGCCGTATTCATGGGCTTCCCGCTGTTTTTGACAGTAAGTAACGCGTTAAAACCGCTGGATGAGCTGTTCCTTTTCCCGCCGCAAATCGTCGTACGAAATCCGACCCTAAGCAATTTTTCGGACTTGTTCGTATCGATGCAGGCGACGTGGGTGCCTTTTTCGCGTTACGCCGTTAATACGCTTATAATTACCTTGGGCGGAACGCTTGGGCATTTAATGTTTGCGTCTTCGGCGGCGTACGCGCTTGCTAAAGTGGAATTGCCCGGCAGAAAAATGATGTTTTCAATGGTGGTGCTTTCCCTAATGTTTGCCGCCGTTGTAACGTCGATTCCGAACTTTATAATAATTTCATCGCTGGGGCTGATTGACACGTATTGGGCGATTATTTTGCCCGCGTTTTCCGCGCCGCTTGGGTTGTATTTAATGAAGCAATTCATGGAGCAAATTCCCGACTCGCTGGTTGAATCCGCGCGAATCGACGGTGCGTCGGAGTACAGAATTTATTGGTCAATCGTAATGCCGAACGTAAAGCCCGCGTGGCTTACGCTTATTATCCTGCAATTTCAAGGATTATGGGCGACAACCGGCGGCATATTTATACGAAGCGAGGAGCTTAAACCGCTTTCCTTCGCGATGGGTCAAATCGCGGGCGGCGGCATCGCCCGCGCCGGTGAAAGCGCGGCCGTAATGTTCTTAATGATGATAATACCCGTTACGTTTTTCATAATCGCGCAAAGCCAAATGATTGAAACGCTTACAACGTCCGGAATGAAAGACTAGCGCGCCAAGCGCGCGATGGGTACCGAGGGAATGTGTCACATGCGTCACATTCTCTCGAAGCCGGATGCAAATTTCTAAAAAAAGGGGCATTGGCATGAAGCGAATTTTAGCAATTTCGTTGTTTTTGCTTGCCGCTGTAATTTTGGCGGTGCCGGTTGCGGCAGACACGCCGTATCAAGGCTACACCTATGATTACTGGGGCAGGCTCGTACCCGCTCCTGCGGCGTATGTTCCCGTGCGCACATTTGTGGCAAGCGACATCTGCCCGACTTTGGGCGAATTTAACGAGCCTTCGGATATACACGTCGCGCCGTGCGAAACAATAATTTACATCGTGGACAGAGGCAACAATCGCATCATCGGTTTTGACAATCAGCTAAATTTGATTCGCGTTATCGATGCATTTACTCGCGACGGCGAGGCGGATTCCTTCAGTAACCCCAACAGCATTTTCGTAACCCCAAGCGGACACAAATATATCGCCGACACGAATAACCACAGAATCGTGGTTTTGGACGGTAACGGCAATTTTTTAAGGCAAATTACCGAGCCTGATGTCGAGGAACTTGAAGACGATTTCGCGTTCTTGCCCGAGCAAGTCTTAGTGGGCAGAAGCGGGCGTGTGCTTGTTATTGTCCAGCGCGTATACGAGGGAATGATGATGTTTTCGCCCGAGGGTGACTTCTTGGGATACTTCGGCTCGATTCCCGTAAACGCAAGCCCGCTCGAACTGCTTTGGCGAAATTTTCAAACCCGAGAGCAACGCGCCATACAAGCGCGCATTATCCCAACGGAATTTCAAAGCATGGCATTGGACTCTTACGGATTTGTTTTAACAACAAACATCCAACCGTGGGGAACAAACGACCAAGTCATGCGCTTGAACCCGCGTGGCGGCAATGTAATCGAAAATTTTAACGACAATGTCGGCATTGACGGCGACCAGTGGTTCCGTCCCGCCGGCGGCTGGCTTACCGGGCCTTCGCAGTTTATTGATATAATCGCGCGTCCCTACGGAAAATTTTCCACACTGGACTCCACACGCGGGCGTGTGTATACGTACGATGCGGAGGGTAATTTGCTTTACGTTTTTTCCGGCATAGGCACGCTTCACGGAATGACAAACCGCCCCGTCGCAATTGAAATGCTTGGCGAAAACATTATGATTTTGGATGCAGGGCGCGGACGCGTCGTGTATTTCGAGCCTACCGAATACGGGCGACTTGTTAATTCCGCAATAGCCGCGCGCCACAGGGGTGACGAGGAAGACGCAGTGCATTACTGGCGCAGGCTTGTCTCGCTTGACGAAAATTTCGCGCTTGCGTGGGCGGGAATAGGACGTTCCATGCTTGCGTCGGGCGATAATGTTGCCGCTATGTATTATTTGTACAGAGGCATGGATATGCAGCATTATTCCATAGCCTTCAGGCGGCACCGCATCGACGTGATGCACGAAGCGTTGCCCGCTGTTTTAACTGTCGGCATTGTTTTAATCGCTATCGTTGCAGGTTTAAGAATTTTGGTAAAAGTAAAGGGCTATCAAACAGCGGAGGATGAGGACTGATGAGCGCGCTGAAAAAAATATTAACTTTCTATGGCCTTCCCTTGTATATTTTAATCCATCCCTTCGATGGATTTCGCGCCATGAAATTCGAAAAAGAGGGGCGATTGTGGATTGCCGCATTCAATTTTCTTGTGGTTTGCATATCGTATTCTTTTATGGCGCAATATACCGCCAGCATTGTTACCCCGCACAATCCCTTGGCACTGAACAGCTTGATGGATTTTACAACGCTTACAAGCATGTTGGTTCTGTTTTGCGTCGCGAACTGGTCTGTGACGTCGCTCACGGACGGCGAGGGAAAATTAAAGGAAATTTTTATGGCCGTGTGTTATGCGATGACGCCTTTGGTGCTTACGATGATACCTGCCACGCTTTTAAGTAATGTTTTGGCGTACGAGGAAACCGGGTTTTATTTTATGCTTTTGAGCGTGGGGATGGCGTATTTTCTGTTCCTTGCGTTTATCGGGCTTGTAACGGTTCACAATTATACGGCGACTAAAGCCATAATCACGATGTTTCTTACGTTTGTCGCGCTTATTGTAATCGTGTTTTTGCTTACGATGCTTTCTACTTTGCTGTTCCAAGTTCTCATGTTTATACAGAGTGTTTACGACGAAATAATTTTTAGGGGGTGACGGCTGTGAAAAAAGAACGAATCAGCAAGCAGACCATTAGGGCGTGGCGAAATCGGCTTATCTTTGTTTTGGTTATTGCCCTTGGCGTTACGGCGTACATTATTTATGTAAACAGTTTTAACGCGTACGATTTTTCGCATCTTACGCGTACGTTTGATTTGGGGGAATCGCGAGCGTTTACGCCAATGGGCGGGACAAGTGTGCCGGGGATGGTTCAAGCCGCGCAGTCCGAATTTTTGGAGCTTTACGTTGACCCCTACACGACGATAATCGCCGTTTACGACAGGCGCAACAGCCATACTTGGCATTCAGCCCCGCCCGGAACAAGCCATGACCCCATCGCGATACCGTTCCAGCAAAACGTTATGCGGTCTAATTTGGGGTTCGGATTTTTCGATAATCTCCGGAGGTCACACACCCGCTGGCTTTATGACGACTCCATTGCGCATGAATACCAGTTTGAAATTTTTTCGATTGACAACGGCTTGAGAATCGAATACCAAGTCGGGGATATGAATATGGGGATTGACGCAGTTCCGTTTTTCATGGAAATCGAGCGGTTTAACACCCGTGTTTTGCCGTATGTTGACCCCGAGGAATGGCAACGTGTCAGGCGTTTTTGGTTTGAATCGCGCGACTATGAAGGTTTTATGCAAATGTCGGGCGCGATTCGCGACAACCATATCGAAAGTGCCAGAATGATACGCATCTTCGAGGACATCGGATACACCTACGAAGAACTGGTCGCGGACAATGCCGCCGCCGGAATTGAACTTGAACTGGACAGGAATTTTTTTCTGATTGTCATGGAATTTGTGCTTGTTGATGACGCGTTGAAGGTGAATATTCCGCTTAGGGAGATTGAGGTTGTCGGCGATGACTCAAATATTTTCCAACTTGACTTGTTGCCGTTTTTCGGTGCGGGCGGTTCCGACGACGAAGGATTTATCCTTGTCCCGAGCGGCTCCGGCGGAATAATTAATTTTAACAACGGCAAGCACAGAGAAGCTATGTTTGAAGCCCCGATGTATGGGTTTGATTATTTAATGAGCAATATGCGGCCGCAAGTTACGCAGGCCGCACGGTTGCCGGTTTTCGGAATTCAAAACGAAGGCGCGGCAATGCTTGCGCACGTTTACAGCGGCCAAGCACTTACGACGGTTGTTGCCGACGTTGCGGGGCGTACAAATTCGTATAACAACGCGTGGTTCCGCTTTACCTTACGCGATTCCACGATTTTAAGCATGTCTGCCATACCCGGCACAACCACGTCGGATTTAACGATTATCCAAACATATCCGTTCACCGGCGACATCGCGGTAATGTATCATTTCATCGCGGGTGATAATCCCGGGGTCGGCGAAATGGCGCGCGCTTATCAGGATTTTCTTGTAAGCCAAGGCGTGCTTACGCCGCTTGTCGGAAACCGTGACCGTTCGTTTTATTTGGATATAATCGGCGGGATTGACATCCAGCGTCATATTTTGGGAACGCCGTACATGTCAACGGAAGCCATGACTACAATTGCGGACGCGAATCGTTTCGTTGATATTTTAAATGAAAACGGAGTCGATACGATTCAGATGCAGCTTCACGGCTGGTTTAACCGTGGAATTAATCACGACGTTGCTCGAAATGTAAATATTATTGATGATGTGGGCAATGCCGCCGAGCTTCGAAATTTAAATTCTCGATTGCAAGCGAATTACGGTGGACTTCATCCCGCGGTAAATTTCCAATTTACGAACTGGTTTTCGCGCAATTTTAATTCCACCTTTGAAGGTGCGCGAGACCCTGCGGGATTTGTCGGCTTTATGTCGCAAAGCGCGCGGGATTCGTTAAGTACGCGTTTTTCGATGCATCGGAATGGGTGGCATTTGATGGTGCATCCTGCGGCGTTGCCGTTTCACGTTGACGACTTCCTGCCGAATTTCGAAAGGCGTGCAGGGCTTGACGGCTTGATGCTTACGGACCTCGGAAGCGTTATGACGGAAAGCATGTATCGCCGAGACGCCGTTGACCGCGAACATTCCCGTTTGATTGCTATGGAGCAAATGGGCCGCATTAATGCGCAAATTCCCAGCCTTGTTGTATCCGGCGGTAATGATTACTCCTTCGCGTTTGCGTCACACTTGGTTGACGTTCCGACGGAAGCGGATATGTTTAAAATTATTGATTACGAAGTCCCGTTTTACTCGATGGTTGTTCACGGGTTTATTGAATTTGCCGGAACGCCCGCGAATATGCGTGAGAATTACAGCCCGGAAATCGTTTTGCTGAACTCGCTTGCAACGGGCGCGTCGCCGCGCTATATACTTTCCGCGCAACCCACGCGTCACGCGCAATTTTCACCGCACGAACGCTTCTATTCCACGCAGTATACAAACTGGATGGAAGCCGCGATTGAACATTATCGCATTTTCAATGATATCTACAGAAACCTTCGCTCCGTTCGCATCGACGATTTTATTATTTTGCAGGGCGGGGAAATCGGCGTAACGGGAACGGCGCAGGTTACGGTTACCGTTTTTGAAGACGGCACGCGAATTTATGTAAATCATACACGCGAACCCTTCGAAAACGGGGATGTCTTCATCGAGGCCGAAGGGTTCTATGTGAGAAACGGGGGTAGCGTATGACAGGGGAGCGAAAGGGCTTAACCATGCGGAAAAAACAAGCGATTGCGGGCTATTTATTTATTTTGCCCTTCCTTATCGGTTTGGTTGGTTTTTTTCTGCTTAACATGGTTCAGGCCGTGATTTACAGCTTTAACGACGTTCGGATTGTGCCGGAGGTCGGGGGGCTTGTAATGGACGGCGTTGGGCTTGAGAATTTCCAATTTGTGCTGTTTCAGCACGGCACGTTTAACCGCGAGCTTATTGAGTCGCTAATCGATATGGTTTGGTATGTTCCGCTGATTATTTTTTTCAGTTTGTTTATGGCGATGATTTTGAATCGGCATTTTATCGGGCGCAGTTTCGTGCGTATGATTTTCTTTGTGCCGGTAATCATGGCTACGCCCGCGATTTTGACCGCGCTTGAGCTTAGTATGAGCATGATGATGGGTGGGCGGACTAATGTTCCTCCCGATGTTATGGCGGAGATGGCAGGTTTTTCGCCCGAGGCGATTACGTTTATTTTGGGCGACTTTGGGCTTCCCGATGATTTGGTCGGGTTTATTGTGGACTCGATTTTCCGATTGAACGAAATTTTGAGGATGTCGGGCGTGCAAATTTTGATTTTCCTGGCGGCGTTACAGGCAATTCCCGCCGAAATGTACGAAGTTGCGCAAATTGAAGGCGCGACGGGGTATGAAACATTTTGGAAAATTACGTTCCCGATGGTCAGTCCGTTAATTTTGACTAACGTGGTTTACACCATCGTTGACCTTTATTCGCACAGTCCCGTTGTTGAAACCGCTACGAGTTTCTTCTTTGAAATGCAACAATTCGGGATTTCGTCCGCGATGTCAATTGTCAGCGGGCTTGTTGCTTGTATGTTCCTCTTGCTTGTTGGCTGGATTGTTTCAAAGTATGTATTTTATGTGAACGGGTGATAATCGTGACTCAAAAATTGCAAAGATTAAAATGGTTTAACGCTGAAAATTATGAAAACACGATGCAGAAGTGGCAAAATAAAGTCAAAGGCTTTATTTTGGGCATTTGCATGGCAATTATTGTAATCGGGGTGTGCTATGTAATTCTCAGCCCGCTTATCGGCATTGTGGCGAATTCTATTATGTCGCCGCGGGATATTATCAATCCGATGGTTTTTCTTTTGCCGAACGAGCCGACCCTTGAACATTACGGACACGCAATGACGCATATGAATTTTTTAACGGGTAACGATATTACTATTTCGATTCCGTTTACGGATGTAAGTTTCGATATTTTGGGCGGTACGATTTTTTCCGGGACTTTGGCGAGAACCATGGGCTTTTCGGTGTCGTTCGCACTTTTGCACGTTGTTATTGCGTCGCTTGTGGGCTATGGGTTTGCTCGGTTTAATTTCCCCGGCAGGAATTTTATTTTCGCGATGGTCATCATTACAATTGTTGTGCCTGTTCAGGTATACATTGTGCCGATGTTTGTGAATTTCAGGTTCTTTTTGGGGCTGGATTTTAACCTTTTGGGGTCGCATTGGCCACTTCTTTTTTTGACGCTTACGGGGCTTGGGCTTCGCTCGGGGCTGTATATCTATATTTTCCGGCAGTTTTTCCGGGGGCTTCCAAAGGAAATTGAAGAGGCGGCGTTGATTGACGGCGCGGGTTTCTTCGGCACATTTATAAAGGTTATGATGCCGAACGCGACGCCCGCTATTGTTACGGTTTTATTGTTCTCGTTTGTTTGGCATTACAACGATACGTTCTACAGCTCTATGCTTAACCCCGGAAACAACTTGATGGCGGCTATGATTGGCGGCGTTGGTTCGACGTTCGCGCAATTGGAAAATATAAATGACCCCGCGCTTGAACAGCTCGTTGTTTTTGCTGGAGTTGTTTTGGCGATTTTGCCGATTATGGTAATCTACCTGTTCCTGCAACGCTACTTTGTAGAAGGCTTGGAGCGCAGCGGAATAGTAGGATAAATAAAAAAATAAAGGAGGAAATAAAATGAAACGAATTTTAATTGTTTCGGTGATGCTTCTTGTTCTCGCGCTTGGGCTTACGGCTTGCGCTTGTGAGAACGGGGACGATGCCGGAATCGATGCACCGCCGACTGTGGAAAATGGCGACGCATCTGTTGGAGGCGACGATGGCTCCGCCGACTTGGAGGCTATCGGGGCGCATCGCGGAATTCATCCGCCGCGTGATTTGGGCGGGCGCGTAATTCGCGTGGGCAACTACTGGGCGGGCTATTTGTCAACATACCTCTTTGAAGAGCCTGACCCCGCAGAAACGGAAGACTTTGAAGCGGCGATGCTTATTTGGGAAAATGCCCAACGCATCCGCGAGGATTGGAACGTCGAATTTGAGGAAGTAGTTTTCGGATACGGCGAAGTTGTGCCTATGCTTACTGCAAGCGCGGCGGCGGGTACGCCAAACATTGACATTATGCACATGCCGGGGCATATGGTTTTCTCGTCGGTTACGGGTAATTTGATTATGCCTCTCGGCTCGATTGCGCCGCCTACATCGGACACCCTTGGGGCGCAAATACACTCGACACCGGGTGTTTTCTTCAACGATAATTACTGGACATTTAATACGCATATGTATAACGCAACCGGCGTTGGTGTTGGCGTAAACATGGACCTTATTCGCAGCCTCGGCTTGCCCGACCCTGTCGCGCTTTACAACTCGGGCGAGTGGAATTGGGAAAATTTCCTTTATATCATGCGTCGCGCAAGTGATGTTCCCGGGCATTTCGGTATGGCAGGAAATCACGGCGAATTAATTTGGAGCCTCATCGCCGCAAACGACGGCATACTCGTTGACGATAATTATAATTTCGGCATGGCTCACCCGAATACAATCGAGGCTTTAGAGCTTGTTGACCTTATTTTCCGCGAACGCCTTTGGTTCTACAACCCTGTTATCGGCGCGGAAATCGGCGACTGGGGACGGAATTTCTGGTCGTTCCAAGAAGGAAACAGCGTTTTTTGGCCGGCTATGACATGGTCTTCGGGCGATATCGCATTTGATTATCACATTATTCCGTGGCCGCACGGCCCCGCGAATACTTCCGGCGGTACATGGTTCCAGGGCTGGCCGGGAGGGCTTGCGATTCCCGTTGGTGTTGAAGACCCTGAAGCTGTGTTTATGGTAATGGAAGAGTTGCACGCTTGGCCCGGTCCCGACGGTCAATGGCGTCATTTCCAAGACAGCGTTAACTGGCCGATGAGCACTTTCCGTCACGAGGAAGACGTTTGGCGTATGCTTCATGATATCGGCGAGAACGGAAGATTTGACTTCGGATGGATGCTTCGTGTTGGCGGAACAGCATATACCGCGATTATGAACGACGTCTCGATTTATCTGTTCAACCAATACGCCACACCCATCGAGGCAGTCGAAGCGCATCGCGGCTCACATCAAGCTATGCTTGACCAGTTTTTAGGTCGCTAAAAATCTGAAAGGTGATGAATCACATGAAAAAGAACATTTTTGCTGTTTTGATCGCGTTGACCATTTTTGGCTCGATGCTTGCCGTGCCTGCTTTTGCAGTTGTTGAAGAAGGCGGAAACGCTTTTTTCGGCGGAACAATGATGCATCCCGAGTATTATTTTCCCGAGTGGCAAACGCATGAAAATCAAAGCACAGCCTTCACCACGGGCGAACCGTTTACCGTTGTTTTGGACGCGGGCGGCTCGACTTGGGCGCATGTTCATGCGGGATGGGGTTATGCCTTTGTTATTCAAACCGATATACGCGTGGCGAACATGGCTTATGTTGAAAATTACGATGCGTTTATTGAAAGCATTACCATTGACGGCAGCCCCGTCAGTTTTAATGCCGATGCCGTAGGTATCGCTTACGACGGCGGCATTCGCGTTTCGCTTACGAATTATTGGGCCGAAGAAGATATGCCGCTTGCGGGACCGGTTTATGGTTCTTTGACCGACGGCGGTATCGGGTCTTTCGGCAGAATTGAAGTACGTATGGCGATAACGGAAGCCGGCGCAGCCAATCCCTTTGGCGGAGCCGCCGCGCCCGAGCCCGAGCCGGACGAACCCGAAGATGAGCCGGAAGATGAACCCGAGGACGAACCCGAAGATGAACCCGAGGACGAACCCGAAGATGAACCCGAGGACGAGCCGGAAGAAGATGAAAACGGCGAGGAAGCGGATGAAAACGGGGAAGAACCCGACGACGTTGAAGAACCCGCAGATGTTGACGAACCAGAAGAAGAACCCGTTCAAATTGACCCTGTTCCCATTACCGAGGACATCACCGAAGACGTCGTTGATGAAACTCCCGATGAAACCCCCGACGCTACCCCTGCGCCCACACCCGCTCCCGCTCCTGCAGCGGATGACGGCGGTAACGCGGTACTCGTAATTGTCCTGATTGTTGTGGCACTTGCGGTTGTTGGTGGCATTGTGTTCTTCGTGATGAAGAAAAAGGACTAAGGGTGAAAAATCGGCGAAAGGAACGCGGGCGACGAATTTCATCAGGAATTTGTGCGTTCAGCGAATGACGAAAAAGGGTTAAAAATCGAAAAAAGGAACGCGGGCGACGAATTCCATTAGAAATTTGTACGTTCAGCGAATGACGAAAAAATGAGAAAATATTTTGAAATTTTAATTTTTGCCGCTGTGGGGATGTTGTTTTTTGCCGCTTGCGGCGGGACGGATGAGGCCGGGTATGAGTACCCGGCCTCGCCCGTTTTTGAAGATGCGCCGGAGGAAAGTCCGGAGGGCGCAGGGGATGACGCTTCGAATGATGTTGCGACCGATGTTGCGGATGGCGTTGCGACCGGTGCTTCGAATAATGCTTCGAATAATGCTTCGAATGACGCGACGCCGACAGCCGATTCGGGCGGCACGCAGGATAGCGAGCGGGTTCAGCCGCCGCCTTGCGAAAGTCTCGCGTATGTAACATCTCTTGAGATGGCGCGGCTTTTGGGCAACGGAATAAATTTGGGCAATACGATGGAAGCGGTGAATTCCGCGAATCGTGTGCCGAATCAACACACTTCCGTTTACGAAACAATGTGGGGCAACCCCGTTACGACGCAGGAAATGATTACGGGAATGCGCGACGCGGGCTTTAACACCCTGCGAATTCCCGTTGCGTGGACAAACGCGATGGACTTCGAAAACGGCGACCTTACAATAGGCATCGACTACCTCGAGCGCGTTGAACAAATCGTAAATTACGCTTTGAACGAGGACATGTTCGTTATTATTAACGCGCATTGGGACCACGGATGGTGGAGCATGTTCGGGCATCCCGAGGAGGAACGGCGAGATTTTGCGCATGAAATGTTCGTTGCGATGTGGACGCAAATCGGCGAGCATTTTGCCGATTACGACATGCGCCTTATTTTGGAGCCGTCCAACGAGGAATGGGGCAGTCGTTTTAACGACGCAACCGCTTTCAGTCCCGGCGGAATTTTCTCCGTAACGGAAAATTATCAGCTTCTCACATATTTGTCCCAAGTTTTTGTTGACCTGATTCGTTCGCAGGGCGGGTACAATCCCGACCGTTTTTTGCTGATGAAGGGCTATAACACCGACGTTATGATGACCCTGGACCCGCGCTTTGAGCTGCCCACAGACCCGCGCGGCCGAATTTTACTAAGCGTTCATTACTACACCCCGTGGAGTTTTACGGGCGACGTTTCCGGCGTGGACCACTGGGGGACAGTAACGGAAGTCGAGGAAATGAATGATTTGCTGGGCCGTTTGACTTTTTTCACCGAGCAGGGTTACGGCATAGTTTTGGGCGAATGGGGCGTCTTGGATAACGAGGGGCCCGACAGGCTGAAATTTTTTACGAATTTCTTGGATTTAAGCGATTATCACGGTTTTTCGCCGATTTTATGGGACAGGGGAGCCGGCGGAATGTTCGACAGGCGTTTCACGCGAACCCTTACCGAGCCGGATATTTTGGAGCTTTTCCAAAGCCGAAGCGTCGAAGCCCGCGAAGGCCTGACTACCGCCGATATAATTGCGGCAGCGCGCGAAAGCATGGAAAATACGATGGAAATGGCGCGTAATCGCCCCGTTACGATAATTCCCGACGACATGGCGGTTGCGTGGATTATGTTCACAAGCACGGATTGGTCGGTGCAATACAGCGTTGGCGACGATTATCGGCCGGAAAGCATAACAAGCGGCGTTGTCGCTGCCGACGTTGAAATTACGGGCGAAGGGACTTACACCGTTGGACTGAACTTCGGAGGCGTACCCGGTGGCGGCGCGAATGGAATTACCTTCTCCGCGCTTGGGATTTTCAACGGCGAGTCGCTGTTTCCGGGATATTATGTAAACATCACATCCATTTTGGTAAACGGCAACGAAGCCGAGCAAATCGGCGTTCCATTCACGACAAGCGACGACGGAAATACAACCCGTGTGAATTTGTACAATGGCTGGGTTGCGGGCATTCCTGCGGGAGCGCGCGTTTTCCAAGATGAAGATGCGAACGCAAACCCGCGGTTGCTTGCGAATTATGCGGGGGTGCGGATTCACTCTATTGAAGTTACGTTTGATTTGGTTGCGCCGTAGGGGTGATTGAGGGCGTTAATGTAAGACAGGGCGTGTTCCCATGTAGGGAACACGCCCTGTTTTTGCACTACGCCGGGAAACTGCTCCCGGCTTCGAGGGAACGCGCCGCCGCCGACACGTGTCCCCGATGTCCACTGCGCGCTTGGCGCGCTTTTTTGCCATAAAGCTGCGCCAAAAAAATCGAGTCGGCGAGTGACACTCGCCGACTCGATTTTTTCATACGCCGGGAAACTGCTTCCGGCTTCGAGGGAACGCGTCGCCGCAGACATATTTCCCCGGTGTCCACTGCGCGCTTGGCGCGCTTTTTCATACGCCGGGAAACTGCTTCCGGCTTCGAGGGAACGCGTCGCCGCAGACATATTTCCCCGGTGTCCACTGCGCGCTTGGCGCGCTTTTTTTCTTGCTGTTTGTGATAAAATGCAAGGGGTGAGAAGTGTGAAAAATGAACAAGAGGAACGCGGGCGTCCGATTTTTAATGGCGATTTGTGCGTTCAGCGAATGGTGAAAAGTGTGAATTACATATTAAAGGGCATCGATTTTGACCTTGCGCAAACGCTTGACTGTGGGCAGGCGTTTCGCTGGTGTGCGCCAAGCGCACTGTGGAAACCGGGGGCAAGTGGCGACGCGTGCGCTCAAAACCGAGAACTCTTTGTCGGCATTGCGCAGGGGCGGCGGCTGGAAATTTCGCGCGCAAACGGCGAAGTGATTTTGCATGATGTTTCGGAGGATGAGTTTGAAAAAATATGGAAAAATTACTTTGACATCGAGCGGGATTACGGAAATTTACGCGCGCTTTTTTCGGAGTGCAGCGAGCATCTGAAAAATGCGGTGGAATTTTCGCCGGGTTTGCGGCTTTTGCGCCAAAATTCGTGGGAAACGTTGGTTTCGTTTATTTTGAGCCAAAACGCAAATATTCCGCGCATAAAAAAAATGGTGGAGGCATTGTGCGAAAATTTCGGGGTGCGCCAAGCGCACGGTGGAAACTGCGGACACGTGGCGGAGCGTTCTCTCGAAGCCATGCACTATTTCGATTTTCCCACGCCCGAAAAACTTGCCGGGTTGAGCGAAGTCGACCTTGCGCCCCTGCGCTTGGGCTATCGCGCGGGATATGTACTGGACGCGGCGAGGCGCGTGGCAAGCGGCGAAATCGACTTGCACGCGTGTGAAAATTTTTCATCCGACGAGCTGTGCGAAGTTTTGCAAAAAATTCGCGGCGTCGGGCCGAAGGTTGCGGAATGTGTTTTGCTTTACGGATTCGGTCGCGTCGAACGCTATCCCGCCGACGTTTGGATTCGCCGCGCAATGTCGCGCTGGTTCCCCAAGGGCTTCCCTCCGGAAATAAAAAATTTTTCCGGCATCGCGCAACAGTTTTTGTTTCATTATATTCGCACGGGGGATGGGGACACTAATGGGTTTCGGCAATTATGAATATTTCGGGAGTTCAGGATACCCATAAACGCCAAAAAATCAAGCCTGCGGTTCGGTTCATCACGTTATCCTAAGGAACTGTCCGGAAATAGAGTATGTCGGCATAATTGCAATTCAACAGCATGAACAAAAGCAACAATATTTGTACGCAAGCAAGATTTTTCATCAGCGAACAAGCGAGAACATTTGAACCCGCGATTTATTTTGTGCTATACTCGAAATTATCGGAAGGGGCAAAAAACATGAAACAATCGCGTCAACACGCAATTCTTGACCTTGTTCGCACAAAAAATATTTTCACGCAAGAGGAGCTTACGGCGGAGCTTATTGCGGCGGGATTTGCGGCAACCCAAGCTACCGTAAGCCGCGATATTCGCGAGATTGGGCTTATTAAGCCCGCGGGCAAAAAATATGTGGCTCCCGACGGAACGGAAGTAAATCCGCTTACGCGAGTGTTCCGCGAGGGGCTTATCGATGTGGATTTTGCGGGAAACATGCTTGTTTTGAAAACGCTTGGCGGCATGGCGATGGCGGTTGCGGTCGCGCTTGACGCTATGAAATATGAGGAAATTTTGGGAACCGTCGCGGGCGACGATACCGTTTTTTGCGTCGTGCGAACCGAGGCGGAGGCGGCGGAATTGTCGAGGCGACTCGCATGATAGTGAATTTACGTATAAAAAACGTCGCGCTTATCGACGAGGTCGAAGTAGCGTTCGCGCCCGGGCTTAACGTGCTTTCGGGCGAAACCGGCGCGGGAAAATCCATTGTTGTTGACTCCATAAATTTTTTGCTCGGCGGACGAACCTCCCGCGACCTAATCCGCACAGGCGCACCCTCCGCCAGCGTCGAAGGTATTTTTGACACCGATAACATGTGTCGGGTGCCTCGCGTGCTCTCGAAGCCGGATTCTGCTTCCGCTGCTTTAAAACAGGGGCTTATTGCGTTGGGGATAGAACTCGACGGCGGGCAACTCATGCTTTCGCGCGCGATGCAGGCTGACACAGGCAAGTCAACTTGCCGTATAAATGGCCGCACCGTTACCGTCGGCGTGTTAAAAAGCGCGGCGGAGTTGCTTGTTGAATTGCACGGCCAACACGAGCATCAAAGCCTTCTCGACCCGGCGAAACAGCTTGAAATGCTGGATTATTTCTGCGGAGATGAACTGGCGGAGATGAAAACCGCCCTCGCGGGACATTTGTCGCGCTATAAAGAGGCCACGCGCGAGCTTAAAAAAATCGAAGCGGGAACAAGCGCGGAACAGCTTGAAATTTGGCGGTTCCAGCTAAACGAAATCGAAGCCGCCGCGCTGAAGCCGGGAGAAGAGGACGCGCTTACGGCAAAGCGGGACAGGCTTGCGGGGCTCGAGCGTTTGAGTCGGAACACGTCGGACATTGTGGCCCTGCTTTATGCGGGGTTTTTTGAGGGACGCCCGAGTATGCCCGCCGCCGACGCCACCGCGAAAGCAGTCGCGCTTGCCGCGGAAATCGCGCGGATTGACCCGTCGAAGGAACATTTACATACCGCTTTGGTTGACGTAAACGCAGTAATCCGCGAAATCGGGCGAGATTTTCGCGATTATGAAGGCGAACTCGACGCCGACCCGCACGCCCTCGACGCAATGGAAACGCGCCTCGACACGATTTACAGGCTGAAAAAAAAATACGGCGCAACGGTCGAGACTATTCTAATGAAGCGAGACGATTTGGCGCAAAAGCTGGACAGCGTTGAGAACGCCGAAGTCGAAGCGCGAAAAATCCGCGCGCGTCGCAAGGAAATTTCCGCGGAAATAACAGCGGTTTGCGCAACAATGAACGCGATTCGCACCGCCCACGCCGCCCGACTTTCCGCCGAAATCACCGAAATTTTACGCGACCTCGGAATGCAACACGCGGAGCTTTTTATTCAAATCAAGCAAAAAACCGTGTTCGCGGCTGACGGCAACGACGAAATCGAGTTTATGATTTCGCCGAACCCGGGCGAACCCGCCAAACCCCTGCGAAAAATCGCCAGCGGCGGCGAAATGTCGCGCATCATGCTCGCTATAAAAACGATAATGTCGGACCGCGTGCCCACCGTAATTTTCGACGAGGTTGACACAGGCGTGTCGGGCAGAACGGCGCAACAAGTAGCAGAAAAACTGGCGGCGGTTTCACGCACGCGACAAATTTTATGTATCACACATTTGCCACAAATCGCTGCAATGGCGGACACGCACTTCCTAATCGAAAAAGCCGAGCGAACGGGCCGCACAATCACAAGCGTTGCCCCCCTTTGCACCGACGGTACAATCCGCGAACTCGCCCGATTAACAGGCGGCGCCGCCATTACATCGGCAACGCTCCAATCCGCAAGCGAGATGAAAAGCCAAGCCGACGCTCTGAAAAAAATTTGAAAAAATTGTAAAAAATATCCTCGAAATTTGGCAAATGTTACTAATTGTGGATGGCAACCTCCGAGCCCTTGATGTAGACTAATTGTGTACAGATGAGCAGAAAAGGGGACGGGATAAATGGTTGCGAATGCGCAAAAAAATGAGATGGTTTCGAACGAAAAAATCAGCACCGAAACCGGAGAAACGTGGATTTTAAGCTACATCGTACAAACTTACTTAAACGACGACGGGGATGAATACTACGCCCTGCGCGTCGAAAAACGCACCCCGTCGGACGCGAGCGAAGCCAACGCATCCCGCGCGCCCGACGGGATGCCTCAAGAAAGCGCGCCAGGCGCGCATTGGACACCGGGAACATGTGTCGGCGGCGACGCATTCCCTCGAAGCCGGGAGCAGTTTCCTGACCCTCAAGAAAGCGAAGAAACGCACGGCATAACCGACGACCGCGACGTGATTTTTGCTATGGCTCGCGCGTTCGCGGCGGGAACTGTTACGCCGATTACGCTTCTTGAAATGGCGGACGACTGGATGGACAGCCGCTAAAAGCGAATGATACTTTTTCCACTCTCAAAAATTGAAATTCGCCCTTACGAAACAAGTGAAAAGCGGACGTGTGACGGAGGGGCGAATTCCAATTTTTTGAGCGGAAAAAGTATGAACCATTGAAGGCGAATGAAGGCGAATGAAGGCGAACAAGGGGCGCAGATGCCTCGTGGTGGCGGTTGGAAACCCGATGCACCCACCTTGATTTGTGTACCCCATGCGAAATGATGATGTTAGTGGCACTAACATCATCATTTTTTTATACGCCGGGCAACTGTTCCCGGCTTCGAGGGAATGTGTCGCCTCCGGCACTTGTCTACAGTGGCGCAGGAAACGTTCGCTTCGCGCACTGCGCCCGTGGTGCGCGCAGTGCGCGCTTTTTTTGCCATAAAACTGCGCAAAAAAAATCGAGTCGGCGAGTGTCACTCGCCGACTCGATTTTTTACAATTTCAATTCACCTTTTTTTGGCGTGGAATTCCGCGTGGAATTCCCCCCATCCGTCCGTATTGTAGTTTGCCAAAAAGTATGTTAAAATTCTGTTAACGCTCACCAATTGCTCGCCAATTCAAGGAGAAAAAATTTCATGGACTACTCACAACCGGGAAATAAAAAGCGCAAGCGCGAACCGCATACCATGCGTGTTCGGAACAAATTCGGCTTGCTTTTTTTGCGTGTTGCGCTGTCGCTGCTGATGATTGCTGTGTTTGCGGGCGCGGGCGCGGGAATCGGCGTTTACATCGGGATACTTGAAGGCGCGCCGGACCTTGATTTCAGCTCGCTCG
Source organism: Defluviitaleaceae bacterium (assembly GCA_009786975.1). Classification (GTDB taxonomy): domain Bacteria; phylum Bacillota; class Clostridia; order Lachnospirales; family WQUN01; genus WQVC01. The sequence continues at coordinate 14,240 of WRGX01000216.1, read as the reverse complement.
GACCTGTTTCACCTCGCGCGATTGACCCCCATATGACGGGCGGAAGCATACAAGACGGCATGGAACTTTCCTCGCATATAGTTTGCGCAAGAACGGGGGAAGTTCGCGAAACGCTTCACAGGGGCATGAACCGCGAATTTGTGCGTATCGACGAGATGCCGCGCCATTTGATTTACGCTTTTATCGCAATCGAAGACGAACGATTTTTCGAACACAATGGCATTGACCCCCGCGGAATTGCCCGCGCCGTTTGGGTCGCGACCCAGCCCGGTCGCCAAACCGAAGGCGCAAGCACAATTACGCAACAGTTAATTAAAAACATGCTTGAAATCGACAACGATATCATTACAAAGCTACAGGAACAGCATCTTGCCGTGAACTTCGAACGGGAGCTTACGGAGGCGTTTGAACGGTACGGCTACGAAGACCCGCATATGGAAGCGAAATATTTTATCATGCAGTCGTATTTGAATATGATAAATTTGGGGCGGTCGAACTACGGCGTGCAGGCGGCGGCGCAGTTTTACTTCGGCCTCGATGTAAGCGAGCTTTCAATCGCGCAATCCGCCGTAATCGCGGCGATTACGCAAAATCCTTCGCGCTTCCCCCCCGACACCCGCCCCCACGATAACTGGCGGCGCGCGCAGCTCGTTTTGTATAATATGTACGAACGCAACGGCTTAATCACGACGGAGGAATACGAAGAAGCCATCGCGGCGCGGCAGGTCATCGACCCCTACACCTTCGAGCCGATGTACGACGAGGACGGCGAGCCGATTATGCTTGGTCTTGTTTACGACACGATTTATCGAACCGCCGCAGGCGATATCCGCGATATAATCGCGCGTTTCGACTGCTACACCTCCGCACTTTTGGCGCAGGTTCGCGTTGACATGATTGAACGGCTCGGAATCACCGGGGCGGAGGCAGACCGCAGAATTTTCGAAACCGGGATAACGATAAATTCCGTGCAGGATATGCACCTTCAGGAAATTGTTGACCGCGCCTTTTTGGACGAATCGCTTTGGCCGAACGTAGGCTTTTCGATTGAAGTGCGATATTCGATGACGGTTTACAATACGATTACGCAACTGCGGCGCAGAGAGGATTTTCCGCCGCATTCCGTTGCAAACTTGGAGGAAGTCGATGCGTTTATCGAACGTTTGCACGAGCAGCATCTCACACACGCCGACGAAATCGTAGAATACCGCCTGTTTAAAGTGCCGCAACCCCAAGGCGCGTTCGTTTTAATCGACCACCACACCGGACACGTTGTTGCGATTCGAGGCGTTCGCGGTGAGTCGCTGGGCAACCGCGCACTTAACCGCGCAACCCAGTCGACGCGCTCCCCCGGCAGTCAAATGAAGCCGCTTGTGCCGTTCGCGCCGCTTTTTGAGCTTGGCATGATGCAACCCTCGACGGTCATTGATGATATCCCGTTCTACCTGCCGAATCCGGGCGGGCGGGGCTGGCAACCGCGAAATCACTGGGACGGCGGCAGGGTTTTCCGCGGGCTGACAACGGCGCGAAATGCGATTTATGCGTCCGGCAACGTTGTTTCCGCGCGCGCGGGGGCAGACCCGACGGTTGTTCCCGGCCCTGCGGGCGTCACGACAATGATACGCTACCTTGAGCTTATGGGCGTTTCGACGCTTCATCCGCACGACGGGGCCGCGATTGTTTTGGGCGGAATGACGCGGGGTATGTATTTAATCGAACTCGCGGGCGCGTATGCGACAATTGCGAACGGCGGCGAATTCAACCGCCCCGTGCTTTACACAACGGTGCTTGACCACGAGGGCAATATTTTGCTTGAAAATTATCATAATCCCCAACGCGTTTTGCGCGACACAACGGCATATCTTTTGACCAGCACAATGCAGGACACCATGACGCGGGCAGGCGCGACAGGCGGGCGCGCAAACTGGACGGCGGCGTCGGGGCTTCGCGGGCAAATGGGGCTTGCGGGAAAAACCGGAACATCGCAAAACAACGCCGACCTCGGTTTCACGGGTTACACGCCGTATTTTACGGCGGCAATTTGGCTCGGCAACGATAATAATCAGCCCATGGCTCGCGGAACAAACCAGTTCCACACGCCGTTATGGCGCACAATAATGGAAGAGATTCATATGGACTTGTCGCCGGCTATGTTTACGCGCCCGCCGGGCATAGTTTCCGCGGCGGTTTGCCTCGACTCCGGGCATTTGCCGAGCGAGCTTTGCCGCATCGACCCGCGCGGCGACCGCGTGCGCAACGAAATTTTCGCCCCCGGCATGGTCCCCTCGCAAACCTGCAACGTGCATCAACGCCACACATATTGCAGTGTTCACGGACGACTTGCCGGCCCGGGATGCAACCGCGAATACCCCTACGGGACAGTCGTAACGCGCGTCGGGCTTGTTCGCCCGTGGTCTGTTGACCATCTCGAGGGAACGATTCGCGACCGCCACATGCACTTCCCCGGCGATGTTTTGCGGGGAATAGTGTGTAATTGCGGCGGGGTAAATGTGGGCGATTTATGGCAGAATCCGATGATTTTTGACCCCGAGCTTGGCATGTTTGTTCAGGGCCCGGGCGCGGGCGCGCCAACTTCCCCCGACGGAAACGTCGTACACAATGTCGAAATTCCGGGTATCCCCGACGGATTCCCATCGCCCCAAACAACGCCCCCGCCCGGCCCGTTCATTGAACCCTTTACGCCCCTTCTGCCTACACCAACCCCCGCGCCGATACCGACGCTTCCGCCGTGGCAAGGTCTCGGCACCCCCGGCGGCGAAGCGTCCGGAGCCGACGACACACCGTCGCCGTTTGTTCATACCGTACCGATTCCGGGGTTGGATTGATTTTTGAAAACTGTAAAAACGCGCGTATGCGCGTTTTTTTTATGGGCAAGGAAATTGCTCCCGGCTTCGAGGGAATGCGTCGCCCGCGACATATGCCCCCGGTGCCCAATGCGCGCTTGGCGCGCTTTTTTAAAAAAATTTTTTTTCAAAATCGAGTCGGCGAGTGACACTCGCCGACTCGATTTTTATGGGCGAGTAAACTTCTTCCGGCTTCGCGGGAACGCGTCGCCACCGACATGTGTACCCGGTGCAGTGCGTCACTTGCCCTAGACTGTGCGTACTGATGCCTGTCTTTCACTTACCAGCATTTCCTTTATTTCTGTTTGATTTTTGTATATCAAACCCATCTAAACCTGTCCGACACACCAACCCTCTGCCCGCGCAAAAAATCCGACGCAGGCATTCTTTTTTTGCCAACGGCTTGAAGCTCGGTTATGCGAATCGCACCGTCGCCGGTTTTAACGAGCAGGCCTTTTTCTGCTGAAATAATTTCTCCGGGAGAAAATTTTTTTGATACGCCGGGAAACTGCTCCCGAAAACTGTCATCGGTCGATTTTTCAACATCCCAAATTTTAATGACCTGCCCGTCCCGTTGCGTAAAACACGCAAGCGCGCGCACCTGATTAAAAATTTTCTCGCTTGAATCCGACCAATCAATCCGTCCGTCAGATTTTTGCAGTTTCGGCGCGTGGCTTGCGAGCGCGTTGTCCTGCACAACCCGTGCCGCCGTTCCGTTTTCAAGCTGCGCCAACGCCTCGCAAATCGCCTCCGCGCCCAAAACAGCCATGCGGTCATGCAGTTCCGCAAACCGCTCGTCCGCCCCGATTTCAAGCCGTTTTTGCAAAATCATATCACCGGTATCAAGCCCCGCGTCCATGTGGATTATGGTAATCCCCGTCGCCGCGTCGCCGTTTAAAATCGCCGCGTGAATCGGCGACGCACCGCGATATTTTGGGAGCAATGAGGCGTGAACATTCACGCAACCCAGCGGCGGCATAGTCAAGACGCCCTTCGGAAGCAGTAAGCCATACGCCGCGACAACAAAAATATCCGCGCCGAACTCCTCGAGTTCCTCGCGGACTTTTTTCGCGTTCTCGTCGGAAAATCGCAGGGTTTCCGGCTGAAAAATCGGCAAACCATGCGCCGCCGCAAGCTCCTTCACCGGGCTTGCCGTAAGTTTATGCCCGCGCCCTGCGGGTCTGTCGGGTTGCGTGCAAACCGCGACAACTTCGTGCGACGATTTCAAAATCGCGTCAAGCGACTCCGCCGCAAATGTCGGCGTCCCCATAAAAATAATTTTCACCGCCGCCGTCCTCCTGCGTAAACCCCCTGCCGCTTCAATTTTCGCTCCTGTATTCGCTTCTTCCGCGCGCGTTTCCGCGCCCGCATTTGCTCCTCGTTAATCATTTGAATATTCGTCGCTTTGTCAATAAAAAGCACGCCGTCGAGGTGGTCAAGTTCGTGGCACATTATCGAGGATAAAAAATCGTCGGCTTCGATTATATATTCCGCGCCCTCGCGATTCGTCGCCTTAATTTTGGCGTTAAACGGCCGCACAACGTCGCCACAACGCCCCGGAACCGACAAGCACGCTTCGTTACATTTTTGGTCGCCCTCCGACTCAATTATTTCCGGATTTATCATTTCGTATAATTCATCCTCGAATTCAACAACAACGACACGCTTAAGCATCCCGATTTGCGGTGCGGCAACGCCAACGGCGTCAAGCTCGCGAATCGTTTGCTTCATGTCGTCCAAAAGTTGAATAATTGCCGGGTTTATGTCTTTTACCGGCTTGCATTTCTTTTTTAAAATCTCGTCGCCTTCCCTGCGAACCGTCCTGAGGGCCATCAATGTCACTCCATTTTTTCGTCACACGATTACCGATTTTCGCAACAGGCACGTTCGCCCGCTGTCTTCCGCGTGAATTATTTTACTCCATTTTTTCGTCACACGATTACCGATTTTCGCAACGGACACATTCGCCCGCTGTCTCTCGCGTGAATTATTTTATTCCATCATTATAGGGTTAAGTGTGAGGTGCAAAGTCATATTTTTAAGCGGATTGCTCTGCTTTAATTTTTTTATACAATATAACACAAATGCGACGAGCGTGGCTTCCTCGCGCGATTTTACAAGAAGTTTCCAACGGAATTGTTTCTTTATCATCGAAACAAAAGCGGGTGAAAGCCCCATTAATTCAAAACGTTCCTTCCCGTCGCGCTTTGCAACATATTCCATAATTGCGGCAAGCGTTTGCAACGCCGCGACAACCTCGCGCTCCTGCGTCCCGGTAAGCATTACCGAAAAAACATGCGAAAACGGCGGATAAATCATAGCCTCGCGCAACGCGATTTCATGTGCAAAAAATTTTTCGTAATCGCCTTTTTCGGCGAGGGCGATTGCGTAATGCTCGGGATTAAAAGTTTGGATGAAGACTTTTCCTTGGTATCTTTTTTCATGGCTTCCGGCTTCACTTCCGGCTTCGATAGAATGCCCGGACTGCACACATGAGTCCTCGGTAGCGCGGGAACTCACTGCGCCCTTGGCGGCGCGGGAAACGTTCGCTTCGCTCACTGCGCCCGTGGCGTCCATTTCGCGCTTGGCGCGCCGTCCCGCGCGTCCCGCCACCTGCGTTAAAATTTGAAACGTATGCTCTCCTGCGCGAAAATCGCCGGTATGAAGCGACATATCCGCCGCGATTACGCCAACGAGCGTAACGTTCGGAAAATCCAGCCCCTTAGCGACCATTTGTGTGCCGATTAAAATCTGCGCCTCGCCCGCGCGAAACGCGTCCAAAATTTTCGCGTGACCATGCTTGCCGCGCGTGGTGTCCATGTCCATGCGCAGGACTTTCACGTCGGGGAAAAGCTCGGTGATTTCCGCCTCGACCTTCTGCGTCCCCGTCCCATACTTCTTTATATGCTCGGACTCGCAAATCGGACACCGCGCGGGCATCGCCGTCCCCTTGCCGCAATAATGGCACAAAAGCCGCCCTTTGTCCGCATGATATGTATGATTAACCCTGCAACTTTCGCACCCCATAACATGCCCGCACCACCGACAGCTAACAAACGACGAATGCCCCCTCCGATTCAAAAATAAAATCGCCTGCCGACCCGCCGCCAAAGTTTCCGCAAGCGCGTCCGAAAAACTTTGCGAAAAAATCGACGCATTCCCCCGCCGCATCTCGTTTCGCATGTCAACGATATGGATTTCCGGCAAGGTTTTATTAATCCTTGCGGTTAGTGGCACCAACATCATCAATTTTTCCCGCGCCTTAAAATAGCTTTCAAGACTTGGCGTGGCCGAACCCAAAACAACGGCGGCGTCGCAAATTTCCGCGCGTTTTAAGGCGACTTCGCGGGCGTCGTATTTTGGGGCGGTTTCGGAATGGTAGGTATGTTCGTGTTCCTCGTCGATAACGATGAGTCCGAGGCGCGGAAACGGCGCGAAAACGGCGGAACGCGGCCCGATTACAAGCGAAATTTCGGAGGATAGTGCCATTTTCCAAATTTGAAAGCGTTCGGCTTGGGTGAGGCGGCTGTGCGTTACGGCGACGGCACTGCCGAATCGCGCGGAAAAAAGCGCGACCATTTGCGGCGTAAGCGCGATTTCGGGAACAAGAACGATTGCCTGCCGCCCCTCGGCCAAAATTTTTTCGATTGCGTGTAAGTAAACTTCGGTTTTTCCGCTGCCCGTTACTCCATGCAGTAAAATAGCGCGTCGAGCGCGCTCTGATACTTTTTCAGACGAGGAAAAGGTCAAACAGCGTGAATCTGTGTCGGCAGTCCCGCGTTCTCCGTCAGGCGGAACCGAAGCCGAAGCCGAAACCGAAACGGCTTGAAGAATTTGCGAAACGGCGTGTTCTTGCTCGTCGGTCAAAGTGATGTCGACCGGCGTAATTTCCGAAAATTTCGGCTTTTTCCGCGCGACAGGAAATTTCCCGTCGCTTTTCGAGCCGGGAACAATCGCGCGTACACACGCCGCAAGCGTTGTGTAATATTTTTTTTGCATCCAAAACGCAAGCTCGATTGTTTCCAGCGTAAGAACGGGAAAATCGTCGAGCCGACTGTGTATTTCTTTGACTTTTTCCGGCGCGATATCATCCGTCGGCGTTTGTGTAACTTCCATTACATAGCCGATTTTAATCGAATCGCCCAACCCAAACGGCACGCGCACGCGTTGACCGACGGAAATTTCAAGCCCCGCCGGAATTTTGTAAAAAAATAAACGGTCAACATCGCCGTGCAAAATATCAACGCAAATAAGTGCAAAATTACTCGGCAACATCTGCAATATCGGTATCATCGTCCGCGTCATCGCCTGTATCTTCGTATATATCCAAATCGTCCACGTCTTTTGCGACGGGCGCGGTTTCTTCCGATTCCTCCGTCGGGAAAATTTCGCCGCGGTCGTCGTCTGCGTCCATATCGTACGAAATGGGCATGTAGTCCTCTTTCAAATCTTCGCGCAAATCGTCCTTGGAGACTGCTGTGCGGTAGCGGAAGGGGTCTTTTTTCAGGCGGATGTAGTCTTCATCCAAGAGGCTGTCCTGAATTTTTATGCGAAGTTTGCCTTCGCTCATTTCTTTTACGGCAATAGAAACGGCGCGGTCCGTCGGTGCGTAGGTTAGCGGATTCGCGCCATCGGTTATTTGCCGCGCGCGCTTTGCCGCCGCAAGAACAACGGTGTAGCGGCTTGTGACGCGGCTGTCGAGTTTTTCACCCTCTTGGATTGTCTCCATAAGTTGCGAATAGGACGGTGTAAGCATGTTAAAATTTCTCCTTTCGAGTTTGCATGGTCATCATTTCAAGACTCCTTTGCGTTCCGGTTTACCGGTTTACTGGCTATGAATTCTTCAATAATTTTTGCCGAACGCGCAGGTTTTAATCGCTCCGCCGTTACGATGCTGTTTATTTTATTAACCGCGTCGGGTACGTCGTCGTTGATAACGAGGTAATTGTAGCGATTTATAAGGGGCAATTCTTCGAGGGCTTTTTTAAGGCGGCGGTCGATTGTAACGGCGTCTTCGGTTCCGCGATTGTTAAGCCGTGCGGAAAGCTCGGGGAGTGACGGCGGGATAAGAAAAATTAAAATTGCCGACGGGAATTTTTCCTTAACTTGCAACGCGCCGTAAACGTCGATTTCAAGCACAACGATTTTGCCGTTTTCGATTTGCTCCTCGACGTAAGCTCGCGGCGTGCCGTAAAAATTTCCGACGTATGCGGCGTGTTCAAGCAGCTCGTTTTCCGCGCGCATTTTTTTAAACTCGTCTTCCGTCGCGAAAAAATAATCGCGACCGTGTTCTTCGCCAACGCGCGGCGAGCGCGTTGTGACGGAAATACTTAGCGCGTAGCCGTTTTCCGGACTCAAACGCTTTACAACCGTCCCCTTGCCCGACCCCGACGGCCCCGAAATTATCACCAGCATTCCTGCTTCCACTAAGGGCGGCATTTTTTAAATCTCGCCGCTGACGGCGTCGTTGCTTGTTTCAAAACGATTCGCGATTGTTTCGGGTTGCAGTGCGGACAGAACAAGATGCCCGCTGTCGGTATAAACTACGGCGCGGGTTTTTCGCCCTTGGGTCGCGTCAACAAGCATGTGCTTCTCCTTCGCTTCGCCTATATTTCGCTTAACCGGCAGGGAATCATTGCCGACAATCGCGATAATTCTTCCTGCGGGGACAGTGTTGCCAAATCCGACGTTAATCAGTTTTGAACCCATCTTTTGCACCTCTCCTAAAGTGTCGATTAAAATATCATTCAATTAAAATATCATTCGATTAAAGTATCATTCGATTAAAATATCATTCGATGTTTTGGACTTGCTCCCGAATTTTTTCGATTAGACTTTTCAACTCGACGACGGAGCGTGTAAGCTGCACGTCGTGCGATTTCGAGCCGATTGTGTTTGCCTCGCGATTAAGCTCTTGCGCGAGGAAGTCCATTTTGCGGCCTATCGCGCCGTTTTCGTGTATCATTTCCGAAAGTTGGCTCAAATGGCTTTCCAGGCGCGCCATTTCTTCGTTTATGTCGGTTTTGTCGGCAAGGAGGGCGATTTCGGTTAAAAGCCTCGAGTCGTCGGCGGTGTCGCCAAACTTGTCCATCAATTCGTTTACCCGCTCTTTTAGCCGTTCTGCGTATTGTTCCGACGCGCGGGGTGCCTGCTTGCGAATTTCCTTAACAATCTCTTTGGCGCGTATATAATTTTCGCTTATATCGCGGATGAGGGCCTCGCCTTCGGTTTCGCGCATGTGGTTAAACTGCGCAAGGGTTTTTTCTAATGCGTCGGAAAGCCCTGCCCATATCTCGTCCGCCGAGTCCAAATCCATTACATCGTCGTATTTTTCATGCACGATAACGTCGGGCGTTTTTGCCAAAAGCTCCAGCGCGACGGTGTCGGGGTCGCCTATGCCGTACCGTTTGCTTAAATCCCATATGACTTTCATATACGCGTCGGCATAGACCGAATTTATGTGGATTTTCATATCGTCCTCCGCGAAACTTTCGAAGTTTATCCACATATCGGTTTTTCCGCGCACAATGTCCTTTGAAATTCGGGCGCGGATTCGCTCCTCGAAGGGTGCGAGGAAGCGCGGTGTTCTTATTGAAAAATCACTAAACCTGTGGTTTACCGATTTCATTTCTATCCTGAACTTTCTGTTGTGCATCGTGCATTCTCCGCGTCCGAACCCTGTCATACTTTTTGGCATAATTTTTTCGCCATTCGCCGAGCGTATAAATCGCCATTTAAAATGGGTCGCCCGCGTTCCTTTCTTAGATTTTTCATGCTTAATCCCCCCTTATTTTAATAACGACCGTATTTGCTTCGGCTTGAGGTGCGCACGGCTTTTCGGCTTACGCGGCTATGTGCCTTAACCGCCAGAACAATGCCGAAAATCCCGAACGCCACGCCGAAAATCCCGAACCAGTACGGCAGTGCGCGTCTCGTAAAAACATTTTCGAAAAAGATGGCGAGATAATAGTCCATATCGCTGTCAAAAGTGCGCGGAATTACCTCGCGTGACGGCAAAATCGCCGACTCAAACAACACCTCGCCGTTCAATATATATGAAACCGTGCCGACCGCCTCGCCGTATTCAATCGGCGCGCGAAGGACGATTGGTTCTTCATATTCATGTCGTTCATATAACATCGGGTCAAACGTGATTACCCGCGCAAGCTCGTCGTACTCGAAGCGGCTTAAAAGCGCGGTATATGACGCTGTCGCGATTATTTCAAGCATTTCGGAATCGCCCAAGCGCGGATTTTCGATTAAAACGGTTTCAAGCACTTCGCCCTCGCGGGCGATTTCGCGAAAGCGGAAATTGTTAAACCCGTGGTCCATAAGGCGGCGCGTGTCCTGCCAGCGTTCCGCGTCGGTTCCGCCAAGCACGATTGTAACAAACCCGAGAGAGAGATGCGTGTCGTATGCCGCGCCTGCGAGAACATGCCCGGCAGGCGTCGTAAACCCCGCCATTGCGCCCGTCATATACGCATAGCCCATGGGTGCGCGGGGGAGCATTTGGTTTGCGTTTGTCCAAGTTTCGTGCTGCGTTTCGTATTCGCGAGTGCCTGCGATTTCTGCCAAAATCGGGTTGTCCATAAATGCGCGCGTGATAACCGCCAAATCGTACGCCGTTGTGAAGTGATTATCGGCGTGCGAACCGAAGGGGTTTGCAAAATTCGAACCCTGCGCACCAAGCCCGCGCGCTTTTTCGTTCATCATGGCGGCGAAAGCATGTTCCGCTTCATTATAAGGGATATTTCTGCGGCCTCCGGCTTGGCGCACCGTATTAATCGCCAAAACCCGCGCCGCCTCGCCCGACGAACGCACCAACAGCGAATTTAACAGCGTTTGCACCGAAATAATTTCACCCTCGGAATGCACGCCCGCGCCAAAGCCCGACGGCATCCCGCGGATTTCCGAGCCGACGATTAAATCATCGCCCGGCGCGAGATGTTCGATTGCCACAAGCGCGGTAAGCATGTTCGTCAAGCCCGCGGGGTAGCGGCGTTCCCGCTCGTTTCGCGCGTAAAGCACGCGACCCGTCGTTTGCTCAACGAGAATCGCCGAAGGGGAGTCCGCAAGGGGCTGGGCAAAAACATCAAGACTTCCCCAAAAAAGCAAAAAAAATACAACCGCTGTAAGAAACCTACGCACCAAAAAACCGCCTTTTTAACAGTATATCAAAGTATCGTGCGAAAATGCAATAAAAAAACGAGTTTTAAGCGTTTTTTTATTTTCATTTTCCTCGCAAAAAAAAAGAGTCGGCGAGTGTCACTCGCCGACTCTTTTTTGCGCACACAAAAAAAGCGCGCCAAGCGCGCTTTGGAAACCGGGGACATGTGTCAAGGGCGACACATTCCCTCGAAGCCGGGAGCAGTTTCCCGGCGCACAAAAAAAGCGCGCCAAGCGCGCATTGGAAACCGGGGACATGTGTCAAGGGCGACACATTCCCTCGAAGCCGGGAGCAGTTTCCCGGCGTACAAAAAAAGCGCGCCAAGCGCGCTTTGGAAACCGGGGACATGTGTCAAGGGCGACACATTCCCTCGAAGCCGGGAGTAGTTTCCCGGCGTACAAAAAAAGCGCGCCAAGCGCGCTTTCATTGAAACTCTTCAAAAGCAAAAAATTCGTACAATGTCATGTCAAACCCGTCGCAAATTTTTTTAATCGTGGTTATTTTCGGGTCTTTGCTTCGTCCGTAAATAATATTTTTTACGGACGAGGGAGGCAACCCTGCGTTGGAGGCCAGCTTGTCTATTGTGATGTTTCGCTCGCCGCAAAGGCGTAAAATACGCCCCCGAACAGCCGAAACAGTGTCCATCCGCATACCCCCACACAACAAATTTATTTCATCATAACAAATTGTCAAAACATAGTAAATATTGTCGCTTGATGTTTTCGGCTACCCATGCTACAATCAAAAAACGTACGGAAAAAAAATCTAATTTGTGGGGGTGAGATTATCAATAAAGCAGAGATGCGTGCCTTAGTAGGCACCAACATTCGCAGAGAGCGAATCGCTCGCAACATTACGACCGATGAGCTTGCGAGCCTTTTGGGACACACACCCAGCTCTGTCGGGCTTATCGAGCGCGGCGACAGAGGTGCGTCGGCGTTTAATTTATTTAAACTGTCGAAAATTTTTAACGTCCCGACCGACCAGTTTTTCGTAGAATCAGACGCAAACGAAAAGCCGCAAAAAAAGCATGTTCGTGAAAAATTGGACAGCCTTATTTCGGACTTCAACGAAGAAGAACTCGCTTGCATCGTCAACATCGTAAAAGCTGTTCGCGACCTCAAAGAAAAAGACTAATGTGCAAACAAAAAAGCGCGCCAAGCGCGCGGTGGGCACTACGGGCGCAGTGAGCGAAGCGAACGTTTCCCGCGCCACCGGGGACACGTGTCGGCGGCGACGCATTCTCTCGAAGCCGGAAGCAGTTTCCCGGTCCACAAAAAAAATTGCATCGTCCGATATAACCGGACGATGCAATTTTTTATTTCTTACCTAGTTGCCCGCCATTTGGCGTTCTTGTGCTTCAATCATTTTTTTAACCATGTATCCGCCAACATAACCGGCTTGTGCGGACGTGAGGTCGCCGTTGTAGCCTTGTTTTAAGGGTACGCCGATTTCGTTGGCAACTTCGTATTTGAATTTGTTAAGGGCTTCACGTGCTTGAGGTACTGAAGAATTCGTGTTTGTCATTTTTGTTTCTCCTTTTATATTTATTGGCTTTCGCCTTATGAGTCTATTATTTGCACGCTTCTTTTTTTTATGTCGTTAATTTTTGGCAAGCGCAATTTTTGCGTGATATTGACAGTTTTTTGCAAAACAACTAAAATTACCTTAATTTATGATAGGGGAGCATCCGATTATGAATAAAAACGAAAATATGCCCGATTCGGGTGAAGATAAAAATGCTTTTTACAGCGAGGAGCTTTCACGCGCCGCCGTAAAACGGCTTTTCGATAACGACGAAGGAGACGAAGACGAGTCGGCAGCAGAAAGTTCCGACGCGCCGACTCCCGTAAAAAGCGCGTTTGTTTCCGGGTTCGACCGCAGCCCCGACAGAAGCCCCACGCGAAATTCGGCCGGGAATCCGGATAGAAGTCCGGACCGCAGTCCGGACCGCAGTCCTGAAAGAAGTGCGAACAGAAACCCGGACCGCAATCCCACAAAAAGTCGTGAAAAATTTAAACCGCCCGCGCACCCTCTGGAAATCTCTCCGCCGCCGCCTCCCCCCGAGCATGAAGAGCCCGAACGTCCGCGTCGGCGCGAATCGGCAACAAACAGAATGCTTCACGGTGAAACGCCCGATGCTCCGCCTGAACGCCCCGGCCGCGAACGCGCGCGTCGCAGAAATCCCGCGCCGAATCCTGCGGTTCGCGTAAACGTTGAACATCCCGTGCACTCCGGCGTGCCGCAAAATATGCCTCCGGGCGAAGAGCCGCAATCCGAAGAAGATATGGAGTCCTTCCGCCGCAGATACAACGCCGGCGAGCTGTTTTCGCCTCCGCGTAATACGAATCGCCCTGTTCGCGGCGGTCGCGCCGATGTCCGCACAAATCGCATGAGAAACGACCCGAACAGTGCCGAGCCGATTAGTCCGCTTCGTTTTATTATGGCGGGAACGGCGATATTTATGCTTGGAATTGTCGCGTTTTTGACGTGGCAACTTGTTGCCTCGCGCGGGAATCTTCGCGAAGCGGAAAACGACCTTTATTTGGCTTTAGGCGAAGTTACTTCCATTAGACAGGAATCGGAAGCCCAATTCTCACAAGTCGTTGGCGAACGGAACGAAGCGCGGACGCAACGCGACTACTATTTAAATATGTTGCGCGACCACGGAATTGACCCGTACGCGCCGCCGCCGCCCGAAAACGGCATAACAGGCCCGGGCGAAGCCGACACGACAACGCCGTCCGGAACAACTCCCGGCGCGGCAACGCTTCCGACAACCCACGTCGTCCAAGCCGGCGAAAGCCTTTGGCGCATCGCGCGCCGCTATTTCCCCGGGGTTGACGAAACGCGCGCCATCGACCATATCGTCGCCACAAATAATATTACGAATCGCGATAATGTTCCTGCGGGGCGGTCGCTGGAAATTACGCCGATGCCGTAGCGGTTTAGGGCGTGTTGCCACTACGCAAATGGCACGCTTTTTGGTCAAATTTCCGCCTGTTTCCGCCGCTTCCTTCTTGCGACCCGCTAGGTCGAGGCGGCGGAAGCGACGAAAACAGACGAAAATTTGCCTCAAAAATCGTGCCATTCGCGTAGTGGCAACACGCCCTAAGTGTTTTTCATGTCAGCAGGAAACATGATGCCTGTGCATTGTTGGCATTGGAAAGTGGGAGGTGCGCCGTGGATACTGGGGTCAACAACATCGA
>WRGX01000215.1 GCA_009786975.1 Defluviitaleaceae bacterium | reverse complement strand
TGTAAGGAGCAGACTACCAACACGACTCGGACAATATTATTATTGCCAAATATCGCCCGCTTCGTTCACCATGGTGCGCACAACGCGGGGGGATTCCTCGCCGAACAAAAAAAAACGAGCCGGCGAGGTCACTCGCCGACTCGTTTTTTTGATGCTCCGGGAAACTGCTTCCGGCTTCGAGGGCACGTGTCGCCTACGACATATGCCCCCCGGTTCCCAATGCGCGCAAAATTACACCAACGCCGACTTAATCTCCTCCGGCAACGTCTCCTTATCGCAATGCACGCTGATTGTAAACGCGACATCTGCGGTTTTGACAAGCGCGTCTAAACGATGTTTTAATTTCAACAAAGCCTCATTCGTCACCGCGCCGTCTTGCAAAATGTTATTTATTCCGTCAACGTAGATATGTTTTATGTCGCTGTTTTGCGACAAAATGCCTAAAACGAAGCCGATAAGTTCACGATAATTCGCAAGCTCGCCCCTGCCTGCTTCAACGTACCGAATGTCGCGATTCACGTCGCGGCTGTGTCGCATGTCGTCGTCGATGTAAACAAGATTACCGTCTGTGACCTTTGCGTTTTGGTTCGCCATTTCTATTAGCTTGCGCGTTTTTCCCTCGCCCTTCATCCCTGCCATAAATTTCACCATCGGAATCTCCTCCTAAAAAATGTAAATTGAAATAAACTTGTAATCCAATTGTAATTGTATCATACTGGTAACGTAGTTGCTAGTATGATATACGAGCGAATTTGCGACAAATTTGCGAGACTGATGGAGAGCTTCATGTACTTAAAAAAACTGGAACTCGCGGGCTTTAAATCCTTTGCGGACAGGATTTCGCTGGATTTCGCCCCGGGGCTGAATGCCGTTGTCGGGCCGAACGGCAGCGGAAAATCGAATATCGCCGACGCGCTTCGCTGGGTTTTGGGCGAACAAAGCGCGAAACAACTGCGCGGCGGCAAAATGGAGGACGTAATTTTTGCCGGAACCGCGCACAGAAAACCGCTGGGATACGCGGAAATTGCCATGCGTTTGGATAATTCCGACGGCGCGCTTCCGCTTGAATTTAACGAAATCGCGGTTACACGTCGCGTGTATCGTTCGGGCGAAAGCGAATATTTGCTTAACGGCGAAAACTGCCGTTTGAAGGATATCCGCGACCTTTTTATGGACACCGGCGTCGGCAGGGACGGGTACTCGATTATCGGGCAAGGGCGCATCGACGAAATTTTATCCCTGCGCTCCGAAGAGCGGCGGCATGTTTTTGAAGAAGCCGCCGGAATAAGCAAATTCAAGGCGCGCCGCAGCGAAGCGTTAAACAAACTCGAGCGCGAAAAACAAAACCGCGAACGCGTCGATGATATAATTTCGGAGCTTGAGGAACAGCTCGAGCCGCTGGAATCGCAGGCGGAAGAAGCACGAAAGTTCCTCGAACTCCGCGACGAATACAAAAGCATCCACATAAACATTTTCCTCGAGGACATCCGCAAAATTAACGAAGATTTGACACAAACCGAGGCCGCCCTCGCGGACATTTCGGCACAATCCGGAGACGGAAAACGCCTCCTTTCCGAGGCGAGAACGGCGGCAGAACGCCTAAAAGCCCGCGCCGCCGACGCCGACGCAAAATATCGCCGCGCAAATGAAATTTTGCTCGAGGCAACGACGGAAATTGAAAAGCAGCAAGGCGAGATAAAAATTTTGCAAAATAGAGAAGAGCAGCTCGAGGTGGATATTTCGCGCCTTAAAGGCGAGGCGGAAAAACGCGTCGAAAATATTTTATTGCGCGAGGGCGAAAAAACGGAGCAAGAACAAGCCGCCGAAGTTACACAAAACGAGCTAAACGCCCTTAACGAGCAACTCGCCGAGCAACTCGCCCTTCACGCCAAGCACGAGGACGAACTCCGCGAAGGCGCGGCGGAAACCGACGCGCTGAATCAGTCCGTAATGACTGCAATGAACGCCGCAACCGATGCGCGCGCGGCGGTTATTGAGGCGGAAAACGCGTACTCTCGCCTTGAGGAGGATATGGAGCGGCTAAACACCGAAATTGACGCGCACGAAGAAAAACTTGCCGAGCAAACCGCCGCACGCACGGCAAGCGAAGCGTCGCTCGCATCCTGCGAAAAAGAGCTTGCCGCCGCGAGAAAAAACGAGGAAGCCTACACCGCCGAGTACAATAAAATGCGCGCCGACGCCGACGCGCTTGAAAAAAACCTGCGAGAACTCACGGAAAATTTGACCGCATCTCGCGGGCGTTTTCGCGCGTTGTCGGACCTCGAGGCCGCCCGCGAAGGGTACCACCGAAGCGTAAAGGCCGTACTTTCGCGCAAAAAAGACGCGGAATTTGCGGGGATTTGCGGCGCGGTCGGCGAGCTAATCGGCGTGCCGCGTGAATTTGAAGTCGCAATCGAAATCGCCCTCGGCGGCGCGGCGCAAAATATTGTTACACAAAACGAAGGAGACGCGAAGCACGCAATCGAATTTTTAAAGCGGACAAGCCAAGGCCGCGCAACGTTTTTGCCCCTTACCGCCGTAAAAGGGCGAAATATCGACACGTATCGAATAAAAAACGAGCCGGGTTACATAGGAATCGCCTCCGAAATCGCGGAATGCGAAGGGGTCTACGCGCCTGTAATTTCGCAGCTTTTGGGCGATATCGTACTCGTTGACACGCTTGAAAACGCGCTTGCCATGCACAAAAAATTCCGCTACTCCTACAAAATCGTGACAAAAGCGGGCGAGCGTTTAAGCCCGGGCGGCGCGATTACCGGCGGCAGTATCGCGCGCCAAAGCGCGGGAATAATCGGGCGTGCGCGGCAATTGGACGCACTTAAAGCGCAGGTCGACGCGCTACAGGCAGACGAGGAGCGACTGTCGCAAGAATTACACGCATTGAATGAACGCCGCAGGTCAACCCGCGAAATTTTGCAAGCAACGCGCGAAAAAATTTCCGCCGGCTCCCACGAAGAAATCGCGCTGAAAAATAAAATCGCCGATGCCGACGAAAATTTAACGAAAATGCGAAAATCCGCGCAGGAATTCGACGAGCGCGAAAAAGCCGTAATGGCGCAAATACTCGAGGCAAACACCACCGTTCGCGAGGCAAAAATCGAACTCGCTCTCCGCGAAAAATCCGTTGAAACCGCGCGGGTCGCACTCGACGAATATCAAAAAGAAATCGAAAAAAATCGCCAATCCGTAACCGAGGAAAGCGACGTTTTAACAGACCTGCGCATCGAAATCACCCAAAAAACCGACGCAATCGCTCACTCCGCGCAAAATATCGCGCGGCTCACGCGGGAAATTGACATATTAAATGAAGAAAAAAAATTGCTTGACGCCGAAGCGGGCGCGAACGAGTCCGCCGCGCAAAAATCCGCCGCAACTCGCGCGGAAAAAATTACACAACTCGAGCAAATTCAAACCCGCCTGGACGCCGCAAAAATCTCCCTTACGGAAAGCGAAACCGAAAAAGCCACCCTCGACGCCGCAATAACCGAAACCGAAAGCGACGAGCGCACCCATGCCGACGCGGCGGCTCTGATTGAGCGCGAAACCGCGCGGCTCGAGGCGCGCAAAGAAAATCTTGACGCCGCAAGCCGCCGTTTCCACGATGAAATTTGGGAAGAATACAGCTTAACTTTCGCCGCCGCCGAAGTCTTCAAGCGCACCGATTTAGACGAAAGCACGCTGCGCAAGCGTGGCCGCGAGTTAAAATTCGAACTTGCAAAAATGAGTGATGTAAACGTCGGCGCAATCGAAACCTTCAAGCAAATCCAAACCCGCCACGGCTTTTTAACAACACAGCGCGACGACATCCTCGCCGCCGAAGCCGCCCTCGACGAGCTAATAGTTGGCCTTACCGAGCAAATGGAGGCACAGTTCGCGGAAAAATTCAAACTAATCGCAAGCCATTTCCAGGATGTTTTCGCGGAAATGTTCGTCGGCGGAACCGCAAGCATTCGTATAACCGACCCGGAAAATGTCCTCGAATCCGGCATAGAAATTATCGCAAAGCCGCCGGGCAAATCTTTGCAAAGTTTAATGCTTTTATCCGGCGGCGAGCGCGCACTTACGGCAATCGCACTGCTTTTTGCAATCCTCCGCATGAAGCCGTCGCCGTTTTGCGTCCTGGACGAAATCGAATCCGCTCTCGACGACGCCAACATTACACGTTTCGCGAAATTTTTAAAGCAACACGCCGTCGGCACACAATTTATTATCATCACGCATCGCAAGGGAACAATGGAAGCCGCCGACAATTTATACGGCGTAACAATGGAGGAACAGGGCGTTTCGAAGCTGGTCAGCGTGAAGTTTGTGTGATACTGTTTCGCGGTAAATTGTACTGCAATTAGAACGATTTGAGGTGTGTCGTGACAAGCATCCCCGAATACGTGAAAGAAATAATCAACACTTTGGCCGCCGCGGGGCATGAGGCATTTATCGTTGGCGGATGCGTGCGCGATATGATTCGCGGCGCGATTCCGGTCGATTGGGACATTGCGACATCGGCCTTGCCCGACGAGGTTAAGGCCTTATTTTCGCGCACATTTGACTCGGGGATTAAGCACGGGACGGTTTCGGTGCTTAGCGGCGGGGATGTTTGCGAGGTTACGACGTATCGCGTGGACGGCGAATATTTGGACAATCGGCGGCCGTCGGAAGTTACTTTTTCGGGCAAAATTGAGGAGGATTTGAGCCGCCGCGATTTTACGATAAACGCGATTGCGTACGCGCCGTCGCGCGGATTTGTTGACCCGTTTGACGGGCGCGGCGATATTTCGCGAGGGCTTATAAAATGCGTGGGCGACGCGGAAACGCGATTTGGGGAAGACGCTCTTCGTATGCTTCGTGCCGTGCGATTTGCTGCGGTTTTGGGGTTTTCGGTTGATGGAGGCGCGATTGGTGCAATTGCGAAATTGCGGGGGAATCTCGCCGATATCAGCGCGGAGCGCGTGCGCGAGGAGCTTTGTAAACTGCTTTGCGGCGAGCATCCGCAGGCTGTGCGTTTGTTACACGAAACGGGGTTAATGTATTACGTTTTGCGAGGGAGGGCGTTTGGCGGGGAATTGGAGCGCGTGATTTCGTGGATTGAAGACCTTGGGGGCTCCGATTCGGACGCGGGACGACCGCCCCTTTCATTGTTACTCGCGCTGTTTTTCTCGTGGACGGGGGGCAAGTGCGAGTGTATTTTGCGGGATTTGCGGTTTGATAACAGGACTATAAAAATAGTTTCGCGTTTTGTGGAATTTTTGCCGAAAAAAATTGCGGAGTCGCGCTACGAAATTAAGAAATTGTTGCGGATTTTTCCGCCGGAGGAATTCGAAGATTTGTTGCGCCTGAAAGAGATTTCGCAGGGGGGTTGTCTTGAAAAAATCCGCGCGGAATCACGCGATATTTTGGCGCGAGGCGAGTGTTTTACCTTGCGCGGCCTTGCTGTAAACGGCGACGACCTTGCCGAAATCGGCATAACCGGCAAGGCGGCAGGCGAAGCCCTGGAAAAATTTTTGGACGCCGTTATGCGCGACCCGAATTTGAACACCAAGGAGGCATTGCTTTGAACAAGGTTGCCGTCGGGTTTCGCGGGCAAGAAGAGGCGGAAAAATTCCTTAGCGAAAAAGGCGCGGAAATTTTGCAAAGAAACTATCGCGTGCGTTTTGGGGAAATCGATTTGATTTGCCGCGCGAGCGGTGTGATTATTTTCGCGGAGGTGAAATTCCGCAGAGGGGCGGGCTTTGGCTCGCCCGCCGAAGCCGTGGGCTATGCGAAACAGCAAAAAATTATCCAAACCGCAATGCATTACATTGCCGAAAATAACCTTTGCGACAACGATTTTCGCTTCGATGTAATCGAGGTGCTTGAAGAAAACGGTCGCATTTTTGTAAATCAAATTGAAAACGCATTCGGGGCGTAATTCCGAGCGTAAAGGGAGACGGACTAATGCCAAACGTGCATAAAAATTCGCGACACATGGTCGAGATAAAAAGCGTGACCGAAAAAGGCTTCGGAGTCGGCGAAATTGGCGGCTTCGTTGTGTTTGTTGACGGCGCGTTGCCGGATGAAAAAATTGACGCGCTAATTGTAAAAGTGAAAAAAAATTACGGATACGGGAAAATTATGCAAATCGTGAAACCTTCGCCGTTTCGTGTAAAAAGTACGTGTGGCGTGGCGGCAAATTGCGGGGGATGTCAGTTTCGGCACTGCGAATATTCCGCGCAACTCGCCTTCAAAAAACAATTTGTAATAACCGCGCTTGAAAAAATCGGCGGCTTTGTTGCTCCGCCTGTTTTGGATGTAATCGGCATGGAAAACCCCTCTCGCTACCGCAATAAAGCAGTTTTCCCGGTTGTCCCGGCGCGCCAAGCGCGCAGTGGACACCGGGGACATGTGTCGGAGTCGACACATTCCCTCGAAGCCGTGGGCAGTTTCCCTGCGCATGAAAAAGCGCGCCAAGCGCGCAGTGAACACCGGGGACATGTGTCGGAGTCGACACATTCCCTCGAAGCCGTGGGCAGTTTCCCTGCGCATGAAAAAAAGAGTCGGCGAGTGTCACTCGCCGACTCTTTTTTGCAAAATAAAAAAGCGCGCCAAGAGCGCAGTGGGCACCGGGGGCATGTGTCGGCGGCGACACATTCCCTCGAAGCCGGGGGCAGCTTCCTCGCCCATAAAAAAATCGTTGATGTTAGCGTCAGTAACATCAGCGATTTTTCCATCGGAATGTACGCGGCGCGAAGCCATCGTTTAATCGAGGTCGACGACTGCGAAATCCAGCATGAATCGCATGTCGGGGTACTTGCCGTCATAAAGGAACATATGCGGAGGCATAAAATTTCGGCATATGATGAAATCGCGCACAAGGGTCTTGTGAGACACATAGTTGTTCGGACGAGCTTTGCAACGCACGAGGTAATGGTCACGATTGTTTTGAACGGAAAAAAACTCCCACACAGCGGGGAGCTTGTTGAGAATTTAGCCGCAACAGGCGTCACAACGGTTCTTACAAACAAAAACACCGCGAAAAACAACACGATTTTTGACGGTGCAGAGGAAAATTTTAGGATATTACACGGAACGGGATTTATTCGCGAAAAAATCGGTGACATAGAGTTTGAGCTTTCCGCGCCGTCATTTTTTCAAGTAAACCCGGTGCAAACAAAAATTTTATACGAAATCGCAATCGCGCAAGCCGACCTTAACGGCACGCAATACGCAATAGACGCACATTGCGGCGTCGGCACAGTAACCCTCTACGCAGCGGCGCGCCAAGCGCGCAATGGGCACCGCGAACACGTGTCGGCGGCGACACATGCTCTCGAAGCCGGACGCGCTCTCCCGCCTCACGAAGAAGCGCGCCAAGCGCACAGTGGGAACCGCGAACACGTGTCAGAGGCGACACATGCCCTCGAAGCCGGACGCGCTCTCCCGCCTCACGAAGAAGCGCGCCAAGCGCACAGTGGGAACCGCGAACACGTGTCAGAGGCGACACATGCTCTCGAAGCCGGACGCGCTCTCCCGCCTCACGAAAAAACGCGCCAAGCGCACCCCATCCTCGGCATCGACATCGTTCCCGCCGCGATATCCGACGCAAAAAAAAATGCCGCTAAAAACGGCATAACAAACGCGGAATTTATTTGCGGCGCGACAGAGGAAGTTTTGCCAAAACTCATGACGTCTCCCGCCAAAATTCCCGACATAATCTTCCTCGACCCGCCACGAAAAGGCTGCGACCGCATCCTGCTGGACGCGATAATTTCTGCAAAAATTCCACGAGTCGTGTATATCTCATGCGACCCCGCAACTTTCGCCCGAGACGCGAAAATCCTTGCCGCCGGAGGCTACAGCCTCGACACGGTGCAGCCCGTCGATATGTTCCCCCACACGGGCAAGGTGGAGACAGTATCGCTGCTGCGTCGAGCAGACCGAATACCAAAGGGCTGTTAGGGCGTGTTGCAAAAAACCATCTATCCCCTATCAATAATTTCCAAAATAAGTTTAACCTCGCCCTGCCCCATGCTGAATTCCCGTGCGATATCGGAGACGGCCTTGCCGCTTTCGCGCATTTCCCAAATTTGTTTGTGCTTGGAATTTGCGAATTTTGGAGGCCGCTTGGGTTCGGGCGGAGGCGCGGCGGGAGAGACGGCAAGCATTTCCTTTTCGGCGGCGGTTACGACGTCGCTTGACGTTATGACCGGTTGCGGCGGCGATTGTGCGTGCGCGTACGCCTGCCCCTGCGCGGCTTGCGATTCGCCCGCGACAACGCGCGGCGCAACCCCATTCGCCTCAATTTCGCCGATTTCCTTTTGTTTTTCCTCAACAAGGCTGTACAAAAAAAGCATGGATTTGTATTTTTCGTCAACATCGGCCTGAACCAAGCCGCCCATTTTGTTTATTTCTTTAAGCGCGGTATCAAGCGCGGAGTCAAGCTCGCTTATTGCCTTTTCGAGCTTTTGCGCGCCTTCGTATTTCTGCTCGCGCCGCCGCACAATAAGCATGGCAGAGAGCGAAAAAACCGTCACAACCATAAAGCAAATTATAAGCGCAACAAGAATAACGGTTACAAGCAAGAGAATTCCTCCCAAGGCAAGAAAATTTCCTTCAAAAAAAGGGGCTTGCGCCCCCTCTTTTATTCGCTAAAAAACTGCTCCCGGCTTCGAGAGAATGTGCCGATTCCGACACATGTCCCCGGTGTCCGGTGCGCACTCATTTATATTTTGATATCATACATACTTTCGCCGACGTTCATTTTTGTAGGCCTAACTTTAGATTGTTCGGTTTTTTTGTTCGGCGGCTTGCGATTAGGCTGATAGCCCTTGCCGTCCCCTTGTCTATCGGGGTTGACGTCGGCTTTTTCCGCCAAAGAGGTCTGCCCAACCTGCTGTTCCTGCTGTCGGACTTCCTTGTGAAGTCTGTCGGCAAACATTTGGCTGGCAACCTCCGGGCGACCCGCCTGCGTGCCTTGGAAACCCGCGCGCTGTGCGTCTGCGGCATTTTGTATCGTTAATGTTAAATCAACCGGTCTTAACATGAAAATCCCTCCTTTTGAGTCCGGCTCTCGAATCCGGCTTCGAATTTGGCTTCGAGAGCATGTGTCGCTTCCAACACATGTCCCCGGTGCTAAATATTGGGACCTATTGCAATTTTTTCGCCGTTATTGCGCAACCTGCAATTTGAAAGTTCGTCGCGAATGGTCATTTGTGCGTTGCCGATTGTTATGCGAACCCCTGGGCGAATCACGTTTTTAACGCTGACGGTTCCGACATTTACGGCAAGGTTACGGTTTACGCCGTCGATTTCTTCCTGCATCTTGGTCATCTTGTCGCGCAAAACCATTTTCATGTTAATCATCTTTGCCAAAAGGGCCTTTTTATCCGGCGGAAGCTGGTCACGCTTGCGCAAAATGTTCAGCGTTTCAACGCCCTTATCACACTTTTCATATTCGTCCTTGAGCTTGTTAAATTCGGCAGCAAGGTCCTTTTGTTTGTTCAATTCCTTAGGCGAGCCGCCGACTTCAATTTCCGTAAGCGTACCCATCGGCGAACCAACGGTCGTAGCAACAAGTTTTTCGCCTGCCGTAACGCTTCCGCCAACAAGCAATCCGTTTTTGCCCACAAGCATCGCACTGCCATCGCATTTGATATTGCTTTTGCGAACCGAGTCCGTGATAACGTTTCCGCCCGCCGTTACGGATTTGCAGCTTTCAATAAATTTCGCGGTGATGTCACCTGCGGCGGAAACTTCGCCCTTGTCCGCACCTTGGATTCCGCCCCCGAGAACAACGCTGCCCTCCGTCGAAACCAATTTAGCCGCCTCACAAACGCCGAAAACCTCGATGTTTCCAACAGCCTTTACGGTAAACCCGGAAATAACATTTCCGCGAATCGTAACCTGCCCGTTAAAATCAATATTTCCGGTAGCGTTGTCAACATTTCCGGGAATTTCCAAGTGCGGTGACACACTTACCTTGTTTTCTTTAAGAACAAGCTGTCCGCTTACGTCGGCGAGAAGATGCTGTCCGTCGGGCGAAAGCACCGTGCCTTTTCCGCGCGGAATAGCTCCGGCGGGACGCGTTTTCGGCGCGGGCATAACGTTGCCGTAAACGTCAACGCCATCTTTTCCTTCCTGTGCAGGAACGCTCGTAACGAGAACATCGCCGCGATTACACAGCTTAAACATATCGAGCTGTTTAAAATTAACCGTTCCGTCTTCCATAATTTTCGGCTTGGGCTTGATATTGCTTTTGTCAAAATGGAATTTCAAAAAGCCGTCGCTGCCATTAAGGGGTTCGCGGCCTTCAGCGATTAAAATTTTCCTGCCGTATCGTTTATTTGCAAGCGCGGCCTGAATCAGCTTTGCGTCCGGCGCAACCCGCTTTTCTTGCAATAAAATTATGACCTCCTCCGGCGTCAAAAGTTTCCCGTTGTTAATAGGCTCCTGAAAAATAATGTGAGCCTGCATACGGTCTTCGGAAACTTCAATTGCTGCGGATTCGGCCACTTGCATTATTGCCGTACTGCTTGAAATTTTTACCTCAATTGTCTCATCGTCTGATTTAAGCGCGTCGCCGATTGTAATATAATCGACATCTTTTATGCCGTAGGATTCAATCGCGTCGATAACATCTTGACGCGCAACGCGCTCCTCTCCCTCGACATTGTGCAGGGTTAGATAGATTCCGTCTTCCTTGACCTTAATGTTGAAATTTTTTCCCGCCGTCATAAAAAATCCCCTCTCCTACTTATGCGAATAACAAATTTTTGTACCGCCCCAGTTTGCCTTGCAAACGAGAGATTGCCTTGGTGTGAATCTGCGAAACCCTTGATTCAGACACTTTCATAATGCTACTAATTTCCTTCAACGTCAAGTCCTCAAAATAATATAGCGTGATGACAAGTTTTTCTTTTTCTGTCAAGTCTGAAATTGCTTCGGCAAGCATTTGTTTCCGTTCCTGCCGTTCTGCTTGTTCTTCCGGGGAGTCCGAGCGGCTTGCGACAAGCGGCGCGAAAGACGATTCGTAATTTTGCTCCATGTAATCGTCCAAACTCACAAGGGAAAGCACCGACGATTTTTTTATTAAATCCTTTGTTTCCTCCAAGGACATATCTAATTTTTCGCTAAGCTCCTCGTCAGACGGAGGACGACCCAGTTCATCCTCCAGCGAAATGTAAACCTGTTCCATTTGCTTGTTTTTTTGCCTAAGCGTACGCGGAACCCAGTCCATTTTACGAATATGGTCGATTATCGCGCCGCGAATTCGAAAGGACGCATAAGTTTCAAACTTAACACCCTTCGCATTGTCAAATTTGTCAATCGCGTCCAAAAGTCCAAAAATTCCGTAGCCCATCAAGTCATCAAGCTCGACATGCTGACCAACGTGAATCATCATCCGACCCGCAACATACTTAACAATCGGCGCGTAGTACAAAATCAGTTTTTCCTTGAGTGCAGGATTCTTGCTTTCAATATATGCTTCCCACATCTTTTCGAGGCTTACCGACGTCATAACGCCTCTTCGGGAACCTGAAAGTCGTCGATAAAGTCATCGTCAAGCGGGTCAACAAGCTCCAGCGGCTCTTCCACCATAAGGTCTATCGAATCCGCACCCTGCGCCTCCAACTGGGCAACAAAAGCCTTGTATTCCTCGTCTTCTTCGAGATTAAATCCGTCCTCAATCGGCACAAAAACATTTGCCAAAAGATAACTTCGGGCAAATTGACCGATAAAGTAAAACGCAACCAACGTTACGTTTATCCAAAATATCATACGGAAAGTCGCATGCGGCAAATCGAAAAATATTAACCAAACAAACCCGCCGGTAATTACCGTTCCGGCTAAAACACAGATTAGCAAATGCACCCTGTTAATTTGGTATGGCATGAAAAACACCGCCTCTTTTATTTTTTTATAATGTCCTGATCCCCTGACCTATTGCTTTAATAAGAAACTTTCCATCCTCTGAGTACAATTCGACAGTGCGACCGAAGCTCGCTCCTGTCTCGGACGCCATAAGTGGAATCCCCATTTTCGCGAGTGCTATTTTCGTTGCGTCAACGTTTCGGTCACCGACGCGCAGGTTTTCATTTGTCGCGTTAAACGCGAACATTTGCGCGCCTCCCGCGATTTTAGCCTTCATGTTTATTTTCTTCGCACCGAGTTTTTCCATCTCAGCAACCAAGGCGATAACCGCCGTATCTGCAAATTTTGCCCTATTCGTATTGTTTTGAATCGCAGTGGAGTCTGGCAACATTATGTGTGCAAGCCCCGCAACTTTTGCGCGGGCGTCGTACAAGGCAATTCCTATACACGAACCAAGCCCGAGCGTCGTTAAAACACCGGGGGCCTTTGTTACATTCAAATCAGCCATGCCCACCACAATCATATTCCTCGGCATATCATTCCACTCCTAGGGCACGCACAATCCTGTAAAACGAATGCAAATTCGGCACCATTACAAAGCAACCCGTAGTTTCAACATTTTCGACAGAAAGCTGGGATTCGATAAAAAGCATTTTGTCCGCCATTCGTCCAAACTCACTCGCCGGCACAGACAGTATAGCATTTGCCATGTCCACGCACATATAGGGAATCGATGGTTTTATCTGCGAATTGGTCAGCCCGGAAATTGACGTAAGATAGGAGCTTATCATTATATTGCCGACTTCCTCGACAACAGAACGCTCCATTTCGCCGAATGAAAATTTGTCCTCCTCTTTCGTAGGCGGCGGTGTACCGATTACAAGTTCAACTAAATTATGCGCGGCCTCAAGGGACATTATTTGCATCATCATGCCCTGAATGTTTCCCGAAAGCGAAACTAAAATTCCAACAACAATGCTCTCCGGACCCCCGACGAAGTCCGCAACATTATGAAAATCAAGCCACGAAACGCGAGGCACAGGCATTGTTACTTTTTTATCCACCATTTTCGAAAGCGCGGTCGCGGCGTATGCCGTACCCATGCTCCCTATTTCTTTCAAAATGTCCAAATGCATGTCGGTGAATAAATCTTCCGCTCTCTTAGCCATAATAATCTCTCCAATTCGTGCCGCCTTCGGCGGCGGTAACTGTCGGATGGTGCGAATAATCCGCTTTGAGAATTATTCGCACGTTACCGCGGGCGCACTTTTTTCAGTTCATCACGTTGTATCTTGTACATATATCGTATGATTTGCTCTTGGTCGGATTCGGGCATCATTGCGAAGCGGATTCCGTATTGGTATGCAAATTCGGAACCTTCGGGAAGCTCCGTTCGCGACCGCACGTCACCAAACGCAACAACCAGTTCATCGCCAAGTTGAATCGAAACGTTTAATAAATAGCCGGTTTGCAGGCTTTTATCGGTAAAAATTTTCGCGCCGCCCGCGCTTAAATCGGAAATTACCCCGGCGTCGCGCTCGGCCTTTTGTCCGCTTGAATATATAACCGTAAACGTAATGGGTATTGCGCAATTGAAACGGAAGGTTGAACGCTGTTGTATTTTTTCGCCGTCGTCATCGACGCGAAGTTTTATTATGTCAAATCCGTCGATATCGCCGTGCGCAAGGAAGGTTGCCTTAAAAACATAAATGGCGTTGTCGGTCAAGAGGCGGAGCGTAAGCGGTCCCGCATCCTTTAGGTCAACCGGTCTGTTATTTTCGACCGGCGCGTGTACCAAAATTTCACGCGAGTCCGGCACAAGTACCTCTACTTTGCAAACGAATCCGTCGTTTGCTCCGTCTTGGGGGCGTTGGATTTGCACCCGTGACCCCGATTTTAAATTATTCACAAACATATAAATTCCCCCACATTTTTAAGAGCTGAATTTTCCTATTAATTTCATTACAAAGTTTTGGATGCTGTTTTTCTTTCCGGCTTCCATGTCCAAAAGATTTGCGCAAATTTCGCCGTATCTGTTCGCGCTTTCCGCAAAGGGATACTGAATCGAAACAGGTTTTTGCTTGCGAACAGCACGCACGAGGTATGAGTCAAACGGTATCGAGCCTAGATATTTCAATTTTATTTCGAGAAAACGGCCGGATACACCGTTGAGTTTTTCAAAGACTTCTTGTGCTTCCGCATCGTTTACTGCGCAGTTTACGACGAGTTTTAACATACCGACATCGGGCATCGTTGTTTTTACGGATTTTATAAGCGTGTATGCATCGGCGATTGCGGTTGGGTCAGGGGTTGTTACTACAATTGTATCGGACGCTGCGCGTATAAAATTTACAACAGTGTTTGAAATCCCCGCACGCGTATCTATCAAAATGAAATCTGCCAGTGAGTCGAGCTGTGCAAATCCGTCGGTTAAGCGCAAAATTTGGCGGTCATCAAGCTCCGCAAGTGCAGCCATTCCCGAGCCGCCGGACAAAAACATGCATCCCATCGGCCCGATTGTAAGCGCGGATTCCATATCGACAGTGCCGTTTAAAACGTCAACAACGGTATGCTTTGGCGCGACGCCAAGCAGTATTTCAACGTTCGCAAGCCCGAAATCCGCGTCGATTATTACAACGCGCTTGCCCAGCTTGCGCATTTGAATTGCCAAATTTATCGAAAAGTTCGACTTTCCTACCCCACCCTTGCCACTCGCGACGGCAATAATCCGCGCGTTCATAGTTGTTTTTTCTGCAATCGGCTCGGGCGCATATGCATTTTGCGCCATAAGCTCGCGAAGGCGTTGCGCTTGGTCCATCACCATCATGAGTTGCCGCCTTCCGCATAGGGGTGTACTTCACCCTCCGCAAGCCCGAGCAGTGATTTTGCGATTTTATCGGGCTTGATTGACTCAAGGTCGTCGGGTACGTTTTGCCCAAAAGTTACATAGGCGGCTTTTTTACCCGCAAGACAACATATATTCATTAGCGCGCCCAATGTTTCCGCCTCGTCGAGCTTTGTAAAAATCAAATCGAAGTCGGATTGGCCGTCGAATACGTTTACGATTTTGCACAGGTCTTCATATCGCGTGGTTACGCTTACGACGAGGTAGCGTTTGCTGTCCGGCACCGTGTCCAAAAGGGCTTTAAGCTCTTGGATGCTTTCGGTGTTTTTATGGCTGCGGCCGGCAGTGTCTACTAAAATAATATCGTTTTTTGCGCGAAGTGTGCGCAAATGGTCTTTCATTTCGTCGGGATTATAGACTACGCGAATGTCCAAGCCTAAGATGTCGGCGTAGGTTTTAAGCTGTTCCACGGCGGCGATTCTATAGGTGTCCGCTGTGATTAAGCCTATTCGAAGCCCGTGTTTCAGGGTCAAAATCGAGGAAAGTTTCGCAATCGTCGTTGTTTTTCCTACGCCGGTCGGACCCATAAAAACTACGACTTGCGCTTCGCCTTTTTCGGCTTTATTTGTATCGATGAGGGTTGGGTTTTTCAAAATATCGACAATGCTTCCGTATACCGATTTTATTAAAATTCGCACGTCCGCTTTGCTTGATTCCTCGACGTCTTCGAGTTCGCGCAAGATGTGGGTGGCGACATCGGGCAGGACATGCTGGGCAAGCATTGTGTCGTAAAACATTTGCACCATACTGTGACTGTATTTTTTTCCGTCGGACGCGGGAACTGATGCGTCGGTTTTGTTTTCTGCCTTGCTTTTCGTGCGTTTTGTTGCCTCGTCTTTTTCGATTTGGTTTGCGGCTTTTCGCGCCTCTTGTAACAGAAGCGTCATTGATTCCTCAATCGCACCCGATTCCGCTTTGCTTTCTATGACTTCGGCCGCAATTGGCTTGCGCTCGACTAGGGGCGGAGGAACATATTTTTCCTCGGGTGTATTGATGAAGTTCATTAATTCCGCTTCGTCCTCGCTGGCGGCGGTAATTATTACGGTCGGCTTGCGGAAAAACGCGAAAAAACCTGTTGCGGGCTTCTGTTTCACGCTGATTATCGTCGCGCCTTCGCCCATTTCTTCCAAAATTATCGGCATTAGCGCGGCTTCGGATTTTCCTTCGTAACGTTTTACTTTCATGTCGTCACACTCACCATTCCCACCGATTGAACCTCAGCGGTTTGATCGATTTCGCCGTAACTGAGCACAACCAAATCGGGCGCGATTTCGTCAACAAGTTGCTTGAAATACATGCGCACGAACGGCGACGTTAATATAATCGGCATAACGCCAAGGGATGTCAGCTTGCTTACTTCTTTTTTGAGACTGTCGAAAACTTTTTGGCTTAACGCGGGGTCGATATTTACAAATGAACCGATTTCGGTTTTTTGGATATTTCCGGTCAAGGTCTGCTCGAGCGACGGGTCGAGGGTGATTACCGTGTTTACGCCTTGACCGAAGAATTTTTTGGAAATTGCTCGGCGAAGGGCGGCGCGTACATATTCCGTCAACATGTCGGTGTCGCGCGTAATTGGGGCGTAGTCCGCCAGGGTTTCCAAAATCGTTACAAGGTCGCGAACAGACACGCTTTCCTTCAGCAACTTCGCCAAAACTTTTTGAACCTCGCCCACGCTCATGAACTTCGGAATTAATTCGTCAACCAAGACAGTATGTGTTTCTTTGACGTGATTGACGAGTTTTTGTACGTCTTGGCGGGAAAGAAGCTCGTGGAGGTGCTGGCGTACTACTTCGGTTAGGTGCGTTGCGATAATTGCGGGGGGGTCGACAACGGTGTAACCGAGGGCCTCGGCGCGCTCGCGCTGGCTTTCGGAAATCCACATCGCGGGCAGACCGGCAAAGGGTTCGACGGTTTCGATTCCGTCGATTTCTTCCTCTACATAGCCGGAATTCATCGCCATATAATGGTCGAACATTATTTCGCCCCCGGCGACTTCTACGCCTTTTATAAAAATCGTGTACTGGTTCGGGGAGAGTTTTATATTGTCCTGCAAGCGGATTTGCGGAATAATCGCGCCGAGTTCGAGGGCGATATTTCGGCGAATCATTACAACGCGCTCGAGAAGGTCACCGCCTTGGTCCGCCGCGACAAGCGGAATCAGCCCGTAGCCGAAGCACAGGCGAATCATATCAACGTCGGTAAGCGGCAACATATCGTCGGGACGGCGCATTTCTTCAGCCTCGACGTCGTCGGTCGTGATTTCCGTTTCAATTGACTCCAGCTCTTCTTTTTTGCTTTTTCTAAAGCCGACAAACATAAGTATCAGCCCGCACGGGACAAAAAACCACGGCAGAGGCGTCGCAACGCCAAGAAAAGCAAGTGCGCCGCCGGTTATAAGCATAACAAGCGGGTGCGTCAAAAGCTGTTTTGCAAGCGAGCCGGACACTTCGTCCTCAACGGTCGCCTTCGTTACGATAAGACCCGTCGAAAGCGCGATAAGAAGCGCGGGGATTTGGGAAACAAGCCCGTCACCGATTGTCAAAAGCGCGTAAACTTCCAACGCCTCAACGATGGACAAATCATTGTAAAGCGCGCCCATTGCAACGCCGCCGATAAGGTTAACGAAAACGAGAATTATCGAGAAAATCGCGTCACCTTTTACGAATTTTACCGCACCGTCCATCGCGCCGTAAAAATTCGATTCATCTTGAATTTTTTTGCGGCGTGCTTTTGCTTCTTCTTCATTAATAAGTCCGGTGTTGAGGTCGGCGTCGATTGCCATTTGTTTACCCGGCATCGCGTCGAGCGTAAAGCGCGCGGTTACTTCGGCAACGCGCTCGGAACCCTTGATAATAACAAGGAAGCTCGCAAGCAAAATTACGAGGAATAAAATCAGACCCAATATCAAGTTGCCCCCCGCAACAAATTGCCCAAACGTTCGAATAACCTCGCCCGCGGAGGCTTCGGTTCCGTCTCCGCCGAGAATAAGGCGCGTTGTCGTTACGCTCATAGTCATTCTGAAAAGCGTAATGACAAGCAAAATAGTCGGAAACATAGACATTTCCAACGCTTCTTTGGCATACAGCGCGTTCAGCAGGATGATTATGGCAAGACCAACAATTACCATCAAAAGAAAGTCCACAGCAATTGGCGGTAACGGGCGCATAATCATAACGACCATCGCGACTATAAATATGCCGATTATTGCTTCTTTTTTCTTCATTTTAAGCGTTCACTCTCCCGGATGGGGATATATTTTTACAAACACCTCATAACAGTATAACCTAATATTCATTGCGAGGCAAGAATTTATCGTTAAGAAAAAAAATGAAAAAATGGGAAGGTTTTTTTGCGCGGGGACATATGTAGGCGACGACGCATTCCCTCGAAGCCGGGAGCAGTTTCCCGGCGTATAAAAAAAACGAGTCGGCGAGTGACACTCGCCGACTCGTTTTTTTGCGCAGTTTCCTCGGCAACAAAAAAAGCGCGCCAAGCGCGCATTGGGCACCGGGGACACATGTAGGCGGCGGCACATTCCCTCGAAGCCGGGAGCAGTTTCCCGGCGTACAAAAAAAGCGCGCCAAGCGCGCATTGGACACCGGGGACATATGTAGGCGGCGGCACATTCCCTCGAAGCCGGGAGCAGTTTCCCGGCGTACAAAAAAGCGCGCCAAGCGCGCATTGGACACCGGGGACATATGTAGGCGACGACGCATTCCCTCGAAGCCGGGAGCAGTTTCCCGGCGTATAAAAAAAATCGCAATCGTACGATATGTAGCGAGGATGCGAGGAGTGTGCTCCCACGCCTTAGGGCGTAGTGGCAACACGCCCTAATACAAAATCTCAAAAATAAAATCCCTCCTAAGCTCACGCAAGTCAAAAAATCCGGGAACGAGCCCGAGGCTTGGGTGATTATCCAAAATTTCGATTATTGTGCGAACTTTTTCGTCGGCGTGCGCGACTCCGCCGACGTTGAACTCGATGTTGTCGATTATTATGCGGATGTTTGCGGCGTCGGCGACGTTTATGTGCGACACGCGTGCGGTCAGGTCGTGTTGGTTCAGGATTTGTGCGTATTGTACTATTACATTAAAGGCGGCGGGGTCGGGGACTTCGAGGACTTCGCCAAGCTGGAAACGCGTAAAATGCAGACCTTCGAGGACGGGAAGGGGTTCGAAAAAATATGTACGAACTTCGAGGACGCGGCCGTAATCGTCCAAAAATAAAAAACTGCCCGGCATATGTTCAACGTAGGCGGTCAGGCGGCGTTCGGAAATTGTAATGTCCACGCGGCCGGGAAGAACGCGCTCGATATGCGCTTCGCCGATATACGTATTTTGCAAAAGAGCGGTTTGCGCGGCGCGTGCGTTGAAAAGTAAAATATGTGTGTTGTCGCCGATTCCCAGTCGCTCGCGGATTTCATCTTGCGTGATTCGATAATTTCCGTCAATTACAACGGTATTGATATGAAAGTACGGCGAGAACAGGAAAAACAGTGCCAAAACCGTCGGCGTTGCGATAATACCCGCTAAAAAAAAACGCGTACGATTAATATCGAGCGTTTTCTTTTGTTTTTCCTGAACGTCCGGCGTCATGCCTTGAAGGATTCGAGCCACGCCGCAAAGCGTTTTTCGTGCAGGCTGGCGACCCACTCTTTGTAAACAAGGTACATTTTGCCATTAAAACGAAAGGACTCTTTCCAATATTTTATTTTACCGTTTGCGGTTCGTTGTTCGGTTAAATTGCTGCGCGTTTCAATTTCCCTGAAAACAGGCGTGCGGACACCGAAGGTTTTTTCGCTGTGTTCCACCGTTGTCAGCTTGCGAACCTCGGCTGCGGGCAGTGAATCGGCGGCGGAAAGCTCTTCGAAGCGGTCCTTAATCCATTTGCGGATTGAGCCGGAAATCGGCGACATTTCGGGTGCGGGCGGCGGAGATTTTTCAACTTTTGCCGGTTCGGGGACAGGTGCGATTTTTTTCGGCGCGGGTTGTGGCGGAGTCGAGGGCTTTTTAACAGCGGCTTTTTTCTTCGCCGGAGCGGGAGGCGCGGACGATGCGGGAGGCGCGGGCGATGCGGGCGACGGTGCGTCGGGCAGAAGCGAGTAAACAAACGGTTCGCCTGGCGGCACATTGAACACGGAGTTGTATTTATTGCCCTGCGCGGTTATTACAAGCCCCTTCACGTCCTCCATAATCGTGCCTTTTGCAGACTCGCGCGGCGAAATCAGCAGAACATTATCTGAAATTGAATGTATGCAAAACGGGCTTGACGTAAGACCGAATCGGATAAACTCGCTTACACGCTTGAATCCGTGCCTCGTGACTTTAAAGTCGGGCAAATAGTGATTCAGATAGTTTGCAAAAACGCTAACCTCAAGGCCGGACATGACCTTTGTTTCCGGCACAAAAATCGCCTCAATCATTTGGCGCATGGTGTGGAAACAGCCCGATAAATCGCCCTTGTCGCGCCAAATTTCTACGTTTGCGGCGATGAGGGCTTCGGTGTATTTTGTTTTCGGAAACGTTGCGGGGATTTGCTTTTGCGGCGGCTCGGGTTCCGGGGGTTCCGGCGGAACAGGCGGCGGAGCGAGGGGCGGAACAACGGCGGTCGCCGCTTTGGTCTTGCGAACGGACGACGTAGCAATAATCGTGGTATCCGATTTTTCAAGCGCGATAAAATAATCGCAGGAATTTCTGAAAATATTATTTGTAATTTTGTCAAAACTGCATCCGATAACGCGTTTTCCGTGTTCGTGGAGTTTTTTTGCCAAGAACGCGAAAATACCGTCTCCGGACGCGATTACATAGTTCTCGATTTCGGGACGGCGCGAAATTAAATCCACCGCGTCAATGATTAGGCTGACATCGGCGGAATTTTTCATTTTGTCATTGATATTTGTGTTAAAAATATGAACGGGCTCGATGCCGACCTGAAGTACCGAATTTCTCAAGTTTCGGTGCTGGGGAATCGCCCAGTCCGCGTAGGCGCGCTGGACGGAAACGCCATGCACACCTTCCATTTCAAGTACGCGGCGATAAATTTCGTCCAAATGCAAAACAGTATTAGATTTTCCGCCGAAAATTGCGGTTAAATTCTCGATATCATAGAAAATTGCGGTGTTGCACAGCATAAAATCCACCTCTTTGTGTCCAAGTATAACACGCAAAAAAGGGCAATGCAAAACATTTTATAGATTTTGCCTGAAATTTTACAATGTTTCAGCCGCTTTCATGCGGTAATATGTAATTAACGAGACGTTTTCGTTATCATTTAAGTAGTTTTGGCCGATTTCGGTAATATCGTATGTTCCCTTTGCAATTTTCTTAAACCAGCCGTAGGGGTTTCCGCGCAAAATTGTATACGCGTCGTCCGCGCATCCCATTGCTCGCAGAGATTTCGCACTTTGCGCGCCGCGCGATTCAAGCAAACACGCGATTTTAACACTGCGCTCGCGATACGCCGTGTGTATTTTTTTGCCCGATGTTCCGCCTAAACTGTCCGTTGTACGCCCAAAAATCTCTTTTTTTATTGCGGCGGATTTTTTGTTTTCTCGGCCCGCGCCTTCGGGGAAAATCAAAATTTCCGCATGTTTGGCGGGGCTGTCAAGGGCGACGGTTATAAGGCCGAGTTCGAGTTTTTTCGCAAGTTTTTTAAGCGCGCGAAAATTTTTGTCCCGACCGGATTTCGGACGCGGAACGGCGATGAAAACGTTCTCGGCCGCTTCCTTTCGCGCCATCGCCTGAAAAATCAGCGTTAAATTCGCGCTTAATTTCATCTCAACAATCCAAAGTTCCTCGCCGCGAACCGCCGCAATATCACAGCCCTTAACCTCCCCACGCACAATAAAACCCTGCGAAGTAAGCAAGGTTTTTATTGGCCCATACATATCTGCTTCTTTTAGTTTCAAAACATGCTCCCGTATGATATAATTTTTGTATGAGAGAAAAAATATTTTGGATTTTTGGACTTTTCAACTTTGCGCTTCTCGTTTTCGCGGGATTTTTTTGGCTTGCGCCGACTGCGCTTTCGCTTCAAACAGGACTCTCAAGCCTGCGAAATTTGGAGCAAAGATACGCCGCCTCGAGCGAAATATTTCGCAGTTCCGCGGACGTCGTCTTTTTGAATTACGAAGAAATTTTGTCCGCCCTCGCGGAAACAGCCTCTCGCGGCGCGGAGTTCGGGCTTGAAATTTTGGAATTTTCCACCGACGAGATTTCTAATCTATCACAAATCTCGCCAAATGAAAATCTCTACGAAATACGCGTCGCCGCCGAATACGACGGCAATTTTGACGGAACAATCGACTTTTTGCGCGATTTTCAAAATACGCACGGTTACATACGCTCGTTCACCGTTTTAATTGAAGAAACCACCTCGCTCCGCCTGCAATTTTCAATTTTCGGAGCGAGGTGAGCGCGCCAAGCGCGCGGTGGGCACCGGGGGCATGTGCGGGCGGCGACGCGTTCCCTCGAAGCCGGGAGCAGTTTACTGTTGGCTGAAAAAGCGCGCCAAGCGCGCGGTGGGCACCGGGGGCATGTGTGGGCGGCGACGCGTTCCCTCGAAGCCGGGAGCAGTTTCCCAGCCCATAAAAAAAGAGTCGGCGAGTGTCACTCGCCGACTCTTTTTTGCAAAAATAAAAAAGCGCGCACTGCGCGCATTGGACACCGGGGACACGTGTCGGCGGCGACGTATTCCCTCGAAGCCGGGAGCAGCTTACCATGAAACATTCACGCTGAAATGGCGCGAAAAGCCAATGCCCTATTGAATCAATGGGGCATTATTTTTTTGAGTTTGTTGATTCCTAAGACCATCATCGAAACTATGATCGAAACTATGTAAATATCGCAAAATATTACAAAATGTCAAGATTTAACCCAATTAAATGGCAAATAAAGGAGAGGATACGAACAGTTTTCGTAACATCTGACCGCCTTCAAATCGTCGATACCCAATAATTCACAACCGCCGCCATTTCTCTTAAATAATTCGGCGCGAGGCTGTGCCACGGCGTCGGCGCGGGCAGACCGTATGCGGGAAGCCCCAACGCCCGCGCCTGCCGCGTTGCGCGGAAAATGTGGAAATCGTTTGTGACGATTACATGCACATCGTTTGTGGGCATCATAAGTAAATCGCTGTATGACCTTTCCCGTTCTCGCAGAATTCGCGCCGCAAATTTCAAATTTTCGTATGTGGACGTCGAGGCGTCTTCGAGCAAAATGCGCTCCGCCGCGATTCCCGCGCGTTCAAGATACGCCGCCATTGCCGCGGCTTCGGTAATTGCCTGCCCTGCGCCAAGTCCGCCGGTTACGACAACGGGTACGTGATGAATGTGCAAAAATTCCGCGGCAGTATCCAGCCGCCGCGCAAGATGCCCGCCGGGTTCGCCGTCGCGAAGCCCCGCGCCAAGCACAATCACAACATATTCGCAACACGGGCAGTCAATAGAGGGCGGCCGCCTCGTATTGCCATACCCCGCCAAAAACGCCGCAAAAACAATCGGCACACAATAAACCCCCAAAATCGCGCCCCGCACCCACTTTGGCAACTTCTCAAAAAAAATCGCGCAAGCAATCAAATCCGCCGCAAAAAGCCCAAGCAAAACACTGCCAAAATGCCACGAAAAAAGCAGCGACACAAAAAAATTTGCCGCCGCCAAAACGCCGATAACGAAAAGCACCACGCGAAAAGTCGTCATCATCCGTACAAATCCAACGCGTCAAAAACAGGCCCTTCCGTACAGACGCGCACGTAGTTTCCGCCGACTTGCACCACGCACCCCACGCAAGTCCCAAGCCCGCACGCCATACGCTCCTCGACGGACACTTGGCAGGGGATGCTTTCGGCGCGGGAAATTTCTGCTAAGGCGCGAAGCATGGGGGCGGGGCCGCAGGCGAAAACTTTGGTGTAATTTTCGGTTTGTGCGTTAATCGTAAAAAGCTCCGTTACATATCCGCGTATCCCATGGCTTCCGCTTTCCGACGCAACGCGCACCTTCCCGCCCAACGGCTCGACAACCTCACGGAAACGTTCAACCAAAATCGGCGCGTCGCGAAAACCGAGAAAAACATCGGCAGAAATACCCGCTTCCGCCAATTTTTTAGCAAGGAACAACAGAGGCGGAGTGCCGATACCCCCGCCCACAATGGCAACCGTCCCCGGCGACATGCCCTCGGTGTCGAATCCATTACCCTGCGCGCCGAGAATATTCACATGCCCCGCCGTTATCTGCGCCAAAGCCGCCGTTCCCTTCCCGACGACCTGATAAACAATCTCAACAGTCCCCGCGCCCGCATCCGCATCGCAAATACTGATGGGTCGCGGCAAAAGCAAGTCCCCGCGCTCCAAATAAACCATAACAAACTGCCCCGGCCTCGCCGTCGCCGCAATCTCCGGCGCGTGAAGCACCATCGAAAAAATCTCCGGCGCAATTTGCAAATTTTGCACAACCCGCGCCGACGCAAAAATTTTTTCGCTCATTAAGCCACCCCATTTTATCCGAAAATCGTGCCCGGATTCGAGAACATGCGCGGCAAAAGTATCACATGCTCCTCCGGTTTCCGCTGCGCGCTTGGCGCGCTACATAAACGCCTCCAAATCCCGCTTCATTTCAACAGCGGCATCCCTTGCGGCGGAGGCAAAATCCTTTTCGTCGCGTTTAAACTCGCCGGAAAGATACGCGCCGGTAATCCCGCGCGAACTGTTCACAATCATGCCGAATTTATCGCCGTCCCAAAGTCCCGCCAAATCCTTCCCGCTGCCGCCCTGCGCACCGTAGCCCGGCACAAGAAAAAACGTGTGCGGCATAATTTTCCGTAACCGCGCGGCTTCTTCGGGATGCGTCGCGCCGACAACCGCGCCAACCGCGCTGTACCCCTCCGCGCCGACAAAATCCGCGCCCCATTTTTCCACAAGCCCGCCAACATGCTCGTAAAGCGGCTTGCCGTTCTGCAAAATTAAGTCCTGTATGTCGCGACTGCCGGGGTTCGACGTTTTCACCAAAACAAAAATCCCCTTGTCATGTGCTTGCATGTCCGCAAAATACGGGCTAACCGAGTCGAGGCCGAGATACGGGTTGACCGTGATAAAATCAGCGCGCACGGGAGGCTTTCCACTGGCACGCAATCGTCCCAAATGTCCTGCAGAATACGCCTCTGCCGTGCTTGCGATGTCGCCGCGCTTGACGTCACCGAGTGCGACAAGACCCTTTTGTTGCGCATATTTAATCGTCCGCAGATAACACGCACGCCCTTTTTCTCCATACTGTTCGTACATCGCAATTTGCGGCTTAACGGCGGGAACAATATCGCAAACCGCGTCGATAATCCCCTTGTTAAACTCAAAAAAAGCATCCGGCGCGGTCCGCCCTTCCTTTATATATGAAGGAATCTGCTCAAGCCGCGGGTCAAGCCCCACAACAATCGGCGCGGTTTCGCGAATACGCCCAATCAATCTGTCGATTATCACATTTTTCACTCGCTTTCAAAATTTTGCATTCGACTATTGTCCCATCCCGCAAAAAAGCGAAGTTGCCGCGCGAGGATTTTCGTCGAAAGACAAGGAAGCACCGACGCCGCGTGCCTTTAGGCACGCAAGGAGAGTGCTGACGCAGGCTTTCGGCGAAAAGACCGCGCGGCAACTTCGCTTTTTTGCGGGATGGGACACTATACCCCCTCGGCGTCCCCCGCCGCCGTGGTCGGCTCCACCGGATTCGCATGAACTTTACAGTGCTTCACCTTTGGAAATTCCGCTTCAATCGCATCATGCACACGATGCGAAACATCGTGCGCCCGACGAAAAGTCGCCTCGGCGTCAACGCCGATTTCAACGTCAACATAAATCCGATTACCAAAAATCCGCGTGCGCAAAACATCAACGGACGCAACCGCCTCTTGCGCCAAAATAAGCGCACGCATAGCCTCAACGGTCTCGTCATCACAAGCGCGGTCGGTCATTTTTCCCAGCGATTCCACGGCAATTTGCACCGCGGTTTTCACGATAAACAAGCAAATAACAACGGCGGCAACCGCGTCCATAACGGGATGCCCAAGCATCGCGCCCAAGATTCCGATACAGCTGCCGATGGATGAAAGCCCGTCGGCACGGGAATGCCAAGCGTCCGCCATAAGCGCGCCGGAGTCAATTTTTTTCGCCGCCGCCCGCACGTACCAAAAAATGCCCTCTTTCACAGCAATCGAAGCCGCCGCCGCAATAAGCGGCAGAACAAGCAAGCGCGCCTCCGGCGTTTCAAGCTCTCCCGCCAAATCCGCAAAAACAGTTTGCACACCGCTCCATCCGATGCCAAGCCCCACAACGCAAATCAGCACCGCCAGCGCAAGCGTTGCCACGCATTCGAACCGCTCGTGTCCATAGGGATGGTCCTTATCCGCCTTGCGCCCCGCCAATTTTATCCCGACAATCGCGATAGCCGTGCCGACCAAATCCGTAATAGAATGCACCGCGTCGGCAACCATCGCCGCCGAGCCGCCAACAAGCCCTGCAAAAAGTTTAAACGCCGCCAACCCAACGTTTATCAGGATACTGTTCCGCGCAACCCGCATAGCAATCCGCTCGTTAGATTTTTCCACGCGCTTCCACTCCCTCAATATGTATTCCCTCCAATAATATTCAAAATTCAATTGACAGTCAATCACTTCCATTCTATAATAAAATTTGCGGGGCACCCCCCTGTCCCGCTTTAGGGGTATAGTTCAGCTGGTAGAGCGTCGGTCTCCAAAACCGAATGTCGAGGGTTCAAATCCTTCTGCCCCTGTAATATCGGGGAAAATGAAAAAGGTTGAGTTTACTGGGTTTGTTCAGTAATTTAACCTTTTTTCATGTCCTGAATTATGGAAATTCTTGTCACTCATTCGTATGTATTCGCGTTTGTTTTCAATTGGTTTCACCTATTGCGGCGACGAATGGACGCTGAAAAATCATTTTACTCGTCCAATAATTTCAAGGAAGCGACCAACGAGCGACGCAAGCGACGTCGCTTTGGGGTGCTTGCTTCAAAAATTCTGATTGAGCGCGATTTTTTTGGTGACGGCGTTAACGCTCGTCACCTTTTTTGTCTACATATTGTCATGGATTCCCTGTTTTGGCGAGGCACGAGCCAAAATAGGGCTGTAGCGGCTTTGCCGCGCATACTAAACCGTATTTATCAAAAAATCAATCGTATATTATTTTTTTAGTAGCTGTACAGCCTGACAAGGATTTTTTGTCGGGCTTATTTTTATACAGAGAAGGTGAACTTATGGGCAAGGGCTTGAGCGTTAAAGGAATGAACGCAGTCGAAATTAGCAAAAAACTGGAAAAGTATCTCACCGCGCATTTCAAAGGCTTCATATTAGATGACGGAGAATCTTTATTCCAAGAAGGGCATTTATTCTGTCTTGAAGAAATCGATGGTATTTTTCCCGAAAACTATTTTCAACGCTTCGCGGACGATAGCAAGTTTATTACCATGTGCGGATTCTTCAATGCAGACGATACCCAATCCGACACAACCGAGCGTATTCTTACCTTGGTACTGGAGGAGTTACACGAGTACGCGCTACTGCTATGCGTACAGGACGCGGACAAGGACGGAGCAGAGCGAACTACCATTATCAAAGACTTTTTAGCGTAGGGACATAGGTATAGCCCAGTAGGGCAAGGGTAATGGCGATGAAACAGAGGCTTCTATGTTCCGCGTGGATTGTGCTTTTTACATGGTGTTTTCACTTGCAAAACGCATTTGATTTTCACCATGATTATTACTTCCGCTTTCGATTCGCTCTCACATTTGCGAATGGAAAATTATGCTACTAAAATATCCATAATGTTGAAAGGAGTGAGCGCATTGCTTGTGATTTCTGACGAAAAAGAGCGAATCTTGATTCAAGATTTAATTGAATTGGCGGGTGAAAAAATGAACAATCCCGATGATTTCCGCGGAATTGTCGGCGGTGATTACGGGGAGATTGTAAAAGTGTTTGGAATTGAGGTTGCTGTACGGATGTACATTCACTTCCGAGGTTGCAGTCTTGGATTTCCTAAACATTTCTACAGACCCGAATACGTTGTGTCCATTGCGTCAACGTGTTCCAACAGACGCGACAGAGAGCATATTGCTATGACATGCGGCTATACCTCGCAATGGATAGAGCGCATGGTTAGAGAGAGTTTCAAATCTGAATAAAATAATATCTGGTAAAGGGGTAAATTACAATGAAAAACAAGAAAGTGATGAAGCAATTATCAGTCTTAATCGCGATTGTTGCAGTTTCAGCATGTATACTTTTCTCATCTGCAATAACCAGCGAAGAAGTATTGGCTTATGGGAGTGATATCGGAGGTTTCGCGGGGTGCTTCACTTGTGTAATTTTGGCACCCATCGTATGCACATCTTATTGCGTTGGATGCGTTTGTGACGAATGTGTCTATTGTGTAACCTGCGGGAACTGTGAGTTAGGATGCAGAGCTTGTGTTGAAGATTGTGGTTCATGCGTTGACGACTGCATGGACTGCGTTGGATGTATCGGGCTTTAACGATGCATCCACACATACAGTTTTCAATCGACAACATCAATTTTTCAATCCCTTCATTTACACTTGTGGCATTTATCGGTGGCGCAGTAACGCTGTTTTATATGTATGGTCGAAGTATTAAGTTTCATGTGGAATTTAGAGATTTGTTGACTGCTCTTGTTGCGGCGTTAGTCTTTGGGGCGATTGGCAGTAGGTTTTTATTCCTGCTAACCCGATTACCGCATCTTATTAACAACTTTTCCACTCAAAACGTAATCCACTTTTTTACAAGAGGGGGCATCGTATTTTACGGCGGATTATTCGGGGTACTTTTTGCAATAAAAATGCTTGCCAAATACAGGAAACTATCTGCAAACGAGCTGTTTCAAATGTCTACTCCTGCAATTCCCTTGTTTCACAGCATAGCAAGAATCGGCTGCTTGTTAGGTGGTTGTTGTTCGGGCAGGCAATTAGTCGAGCCGTTTGTTCTGCTGGGAGCAATACATTTTGACAGGCTACCCATACCCCTGTTTGAATCCATTTTCAATTTTATTCTCTTTGCTGCCCTTCTTATTGTAGAGAAAAAAAGCAGTAAAATTGAACTGTTAAGAAGTTACTTATGGTCATATGCCTTGTTTCGTTTCATAATCGAATTTTTCCGAGGCGATTTGGCAAGGGGTATCTTCTTTGGATTTTCAACAAGCCAATGGATTTCCATAATAATATTGATGTTCTTAGGGATGAGGTGTTTCTTGGACTACAAAAAGAAAGTGGAAGCCTTGAAGTTGTAGGCTTTGAAAAATCAAATAAATCGAGAGGTGTGATTCAAAATGAAAGATGTTTTTGATAAAGCAAAATCGACAGTGAAACAAACAGTCGATACCGCAAGTGAGAAAGTGAAAAGAGGTGAAGTAAAAAGCATGATAATGCAAACAGCCGATAATGTGAATGCTCAAGTGTCAAGCGGCGGCGTAAAAGTCCTGTTGACAAAGAGAAATATCATCATTGCAGTTGTTGCGGTAGTCATTGTTGTCGGTGGGCTATTGTTATTTTTTGGCAATAGGTCGGGCAACCCCGCTTCACTTGCAACAGGTCACTTGCGAATACTCCCTGACTTGGATGTAAGGCTTGGCATGACTGTAAGCGAAATTCCTGAAATTTGGATATCCACAATGCCATTTGGGGACGGATATATCCATGTGCAAGGCCTCTCAAACGCTATGGATTTTACGTTTGAAGGAGTTGACTTTGGCGCACATATCAGATTCAATGAAGAGGTCACTTCAATAATAGTAGCTGAAAACGACATGGCAACCATGCCCGCTGTTGCCTTGATTGAAATGACAGGTGGCAGATTCCAAAATCTCACAAGCGAACACAGGCAAAACATTGCGGATAGGTTTGTGGCAATATACGGCAACCCTACAGGAATAAGAATCGGAGGAATGGCTGTCGCATGGGAATCGGGTGGATATTATCTAACGCTGTTTACATCTGGTAGCCAAATAACCATCACTTATCAAAACTTTCGCCCGTTTGATTATGTTCCAAATTAGCAAAGCTCAAATGATTACCGGGGCAAGCAACATCAGCATTACCGCCACATTCAGCGTATTCGATATCGCAAACCATCGCAAACAATACAATATCTTATCTTGACAAAGAGGTGTTGTATTGTGGAAAACGAAACAAAATGCAATCGCTGGACACGAGAACTTGACCTAATGGAGCAATGGTATCTTTGTATGACAAACATTGAAAAAATGCTTGCCAGTTGCGAAGTAAAGATTGCTAACATTGAAGAGTGTTTGGAAAGAGAAGTTTAATAATATTGTCTGTGGGCTAATTCCGATTATGGAATTAGTCCATTTTTCTATTTCAGAGAAACGAAAGGAGTTTTAACTCATGAACGAAAATCAATTTACCATGCGCACCCGCGCTATTTTTCATAAAGACACGCATCGCCTATTGCTTGAAAAGGTGTGGAACGAGGAACTGCCTAAGGCCACAATATGTATGAGCAACGCGGGCATAATGCCAAGCATTTATCACATGGATTATACGACGCTTTTCTGCATCAATGCCCTATCTTCGCTAGGTTACGGCTCATGCTGTATCGTCAATCTGTTTTCATTTATGACACCAAAACTGAACTTGTCGGGTGACTTGGCAGAACTCACATGTCCCGAAAATTACGAGCAGATTGTAACACACGCAAGCGAAAGCGATA
Organism: Defluviitaleaceae bacterium; assembly: GCA_009786975.1. Lineage (GTDB taxonomy): Bacteria > Bacillota > Clostridia > Lachnospirales > WQUN01 > WQVC01. The sequence continues at coordinate 4,391 of WRGX01000215.1, read as the reverse complement.
CCTTTATCTGGGCGTTGGGCTCTATCGGGCAGACCTACAAAAAGGTTCTTCCGTTTCAAGCTAAATTGTTTGACTCGCTCCGTCCATTCGCGGAAAAAATTTTTGTAATCGCAGACGCTTCGGGGCGTGAGGGTCTGCATCCACTCTCACCATCGTTGAGAAATAAGCCGTGGGAGCTTGTACCGTTCGCACTACCCGCGCCGACCGCCGACAAAACGGAATCCGAAGCCAAGGACGGCAAGCCCGCGCCAACGAACAAGCCAAAGAAAAAAGAATAGAAACGCCATTGCCTAAGCCGCTCATTTATCAAGTAGTGGGCGGCTTTAGCTTGCTTTTATATTCTCTCAAAACCTTAGCGACCAATTCATAGGATGGAACGCTTCCTATTATAATACGCAAATTTCGATACGTCTCCATTGCACTCCGTATACTATCGGGTGGCAGACCAGAGGTAGCCGCTAGTAAAATTTTTTTACGCATGTCAGAAGTGGCTACTCTCTTAGGATGCCGGGCGTAACTGTCAACCATTATCTTGACGTATTTATTCCAACGAACAGGGAACGGAACTCTACGCTTCATAGATTTGTAGGTGTCCATTAACGCCATATCTTCGCGGGAAGCAATGCGCGTGAACCAATCAACATACTTTCGGACGGTCGGACGAGAAACACCAATTTGTCTTGTAATTTCTACATAGGTACACGATTCTATAAGGCGCAAGCGTAATATTTCCTTAATCTGCCTTTCCTTTTCGCGCTTACTATAATCACTCAAACCGCTTCCCCCAAGGCTTTACTTGCAAATATTACCGTCATTATATCAAATTTTGCAACAAATCCAGTGAAATGTCAAAGAATTGCTTGATGTTATGGGTTAGCTATGTAAAAAGTATTGTACAACTTTATCAAAGAACAATTACTTAGGGAACGTGAAGCCTTGTTTTGGCACGTTCCAAATTTAACGCGCAAATGCGCTAGAAAGTTGGTTTTTTATGGCAGATAAGGTGCAGGGTACTTTACCTGTTGCGGTAAAGGCAGATTCGCTCTTGGGTTCAGGACAGGAGCAGTCACAAGGATTTGACCTCTCTACGCTTGAGCATGTTTCGCCCGACGACTTCGCAAAAATTGTTCAACGTGGTGGCAGTGGTGCGCTTAGGCTAAATGTCGTTTATTCGCAATCGAACGGAAGGCGCGTGAAGCTCAGCAAAGCTCTTCATGAAAAATTGGAGTCCCCCTCTACACTCCAAGTTGCAAAAAAAGGTGATAAGCTCATAATCGCTGAAAAATTATCTGGTGCTTCAAAAACATTTGACTTTGCTCCACGTTCAGATTCGACTACTATTTATAATGCGGGTTTGGCTAAATGGCTTATTGATACCTTCAGTTTAGACTTTCCTAGTGGACGCACAAGTCGCTCATACGGTAATATCCGAATTGAAACGCAGGATGTTGAAGGGGCAAAAATCACGTTCGCTGTTATTGACTTTTCGAGTTAGGTACAGCCTTTAACAATGCTTGCAACAATGGGGACTGTCCAACGCGGCAGTCCCCCTATTTTAATTTGAAATGGAGCTGTAATATGCCTACTTCATACACAGTGCATGACGATGCAGATGGAAATTTATGGGCTGAAATTTCAGACCACCGAAATAATACTTCTATGCAGTATCTTGGTAGTCCGACCTATCTTTCAAACGTGTGGCGCGTTTTAGAAGATGGGAGCATTATCCTTGAATTGGAATACGAATACATGGGAATTACGCAAAAAATTAAATTACCGCGTGGAGATTTGAAAAAAAGTGAGCTGGTAAAATACGCATCGCAAGGTTTGAACGCTACAGAATCCAACGCAAAATACGTTGTTGATTTTATCACATTACAGGAAGCCGAACGAGACGAGCCGCCTAAGCTAATTCACAGGGGCGTTGGAATGGATGTATTCAAGGATGACACTAGAAAGGGAAAGCATATTTTCAAGGGTCATCGCGCCATTGGGGTGAAATCGGAATACATCGGGGACTTGGTTGTTAAGCCGAAAGGTACTTTGGAAATGTTCAAGGCGTTCGCACAAAAGTATATTATCGACAATCCGTTATCATTGGCAGTGGCATTTGGGCTATCTGCTATTGTGGTCGGATTCTTGGGCGATAGATTGCAAACAGAATCCTTGGTTATACATTTAAGTGGAGAATCGACAACGGGTAAAAGTACCGCGACGCGTTTAGCTGTGAGCATGGGAAGTCTGCCATCATTTTTGGAGCCGCATACTCTTATGAACACGTTTGACGGTACAGAGAACGCACTACTTGCAACCCTATTATACAACTTTGGATTCCCTGCGTGCTTTGATGAAGCCGATGCCAACGACAGGAAGGATTTAAGCCAATTTATTTATCGAATGACAAGCGGGCGGGAGAAAAAGAGACTAACAAAAGAAGGACACCAAAAGGCAACGGTAACCTACAGAACTACAATTTTAACAAATGGCGAGAAAAGACTAACAGCAAACAGTAATCAGAACACAGGAAAAGAAATTCGCGTTTTATCATTTGACAGTATATCGTGGACGAAAAGTGCAACACACGCCGAAACAGTAAACCATTTTGTGACAGAAGAATGTTATGCTGTACCAATTTATTACCTTGCACGGCATATGTTAAAACTTGGAATTAATGAAGTTTTGAAGCGATATGAAGCCAATCGAAAATTATTTATTTCGCGGTCACTTGTGAACGATAGTTTCACAGCCCGCGCATCAGGAAAGTATGCTTTCATATTAACAGCAACCGAACTGGCAAACGAGTGTATGGATTTATGTTTACCATTTGAAACTATACTTGACGCGCTCGTGCAAAATGAAGCCGAAACACAGGACAATCGAGATATAGCCAAAAAAGCCTACGACTATCTAATGGAGCAATTTAACGTGAACATTGATAAATTTTCTCTTGCCAGTCCTACCATTGTTCATCATCCTATTACTGGAAGTGTAAAGCTGTCTGAATCATCAGCTACAAGGGAAGTATGGGGCATCCGAATACCTCAAAATAATAAACCCATGTTTAACGGCAATAAGTGTATCATGAATGTATGCATCGCAAAAGAAAAATGCGAAGAGTTGTTACGAAAAGGCGGCTTTCAAGAGCCAAAAGTTGTTTTTAAGAAGTTCAAAGAACGGCAATGGCTTGACTGCGAAAATGATAGATATACGCGCACGCGAAAAATAAAAGAAAGTGGTACTGCTGTTACCGTTTATGCTATACGCATTTTCGAGGCGAAAGAAGATGAGTTCAGCCCTGGAGAAAGTACAGGAAGAGTAAGAAAACCGATTCAAGTAAAAGAGAAGCCTATTGAGAATTTAGCTTAAATTATAGATAGAATTGATAGAATTTTAACGACCACGAGAGCCAACGGGAAAAACAGCGTGCTTCTTGTGGTTCGCGGGGCAGGGAAACCCCTTGTTCGGCAAGGCGTTTCTCTGCCCAACCACGTTTTCCCGCGATGAAAACGAGAGCTTTTTATATAGAGTGTCGCACCCTCCAAGGCTTTCCTTGCTATGTGGCAACATGCCTAAAAGAGGGATTCTCCCGCGTTTTCTGGGCAGAGCCACCCATTTTGGAATTGTCCTCCACCCGACAAAAAAACGCGTCTCTTTGGGGCGGTTCTGGCTGTCTGTTGGGCGAATTTTTGGGGCGACACTGACGCACAATTGGAGAATTTTTGAAAAATTTTTGTGAGGTGATTTTCTTGGTTCGAGCAAGTCTTTCCTCCCTCCCCGACGTTCTGACTCCGCGAGACATTTCTCTTGCTTTGGGAGTGGGGTATGCAAAGGCGTTACATCTTATTAAGCACGGCGGCATCATTCACATTCAGGCGGGCAATCATTTTTTCGTTTCAAAAGCGCGATTTATCGAATGGGTCAATGCCGACAAAACACGCCGTGTTGATACTGAAAAGTAGTGATTACCACAACTTAATTTTGTTAGCAGGGCTACATTTCACCCTGCTAACTTTTATGAGAGGAGCTTTTTTATGGGTGGATATCTTAGGAAAAATAACCGTAAGGGTGGTCATGTATGGCAGGCAGTTGTCAACACAGGGATTGACCCAGAAGGAAAACGTCTTAGGAATTACAAAACATTTCCAGTTGGCACAACGCGAAAGGAAGCCGAACGGATTTTACAAAAGATGATTTTGGAGATTGAGAATCAAGAGCATGTGACGGATTCTAATGTCACTGTATCAGAATTTTTACGCGAATGGGTTGATGCTTATTGTCGCGGAAAATCTCCTACTACTTTTCAATCATATCAGGATATTATCGAGGGGTATCTTGTCCGAGAATTTGGTAGATTGAAGTTGAAGGACTTGCAGACGCTTTCAATCCAAAAG
>WRGX01000214.1 GCA_009786975.1 Defluviitaleaceae bacterium | reverse complement strand
TTCCAAAAGGAAAGTGAAGTATCGGAAAGGATTAAGCCCATTTTCCTTTGCGGTTTCGGCGATGGAAAACATGGCACTGCTTGATTCTGCGCCACGCATAGCGTTATTCCGGAGCTGACGGCAAGAAACTTTCCTATGAATTTTTTTGTAGAATCGTCAAGCTGTGCGACTTTTGTGTGATACATTTTTCCAACGAAGCGAGAGAGGGCGAAGGCGATGCCGAACATCATTGCTGCATGAGGGATATAAAACACCCACGCATCCAAAACGAGCGTCCTCTCGAAATATTCGTAAAGCCCTCCAAATACGAAATCCGAAGCCGCACTCGAAACAGATGCCGAGAGCAGGGCGATTATATTGGCAAAAATCGCATAAAAAACGCTAATCGAAAATGCCTTCGTCTTTCGGTATGTTGCGAGTACCATGATTATTGTGCAGAAAGCGTTGCCCGCCAAAGAAGCAATCGGCATGAAAGGAATCAGAGCAAAGGCCAAAAAAATGGAAACCGACATCGCCAAGATTGTCAGCGCAATTTCAATTTTCTTGAAGCGAATTTTACATATGTTGGCAAAAATAATATACATGATGGATGCTTCTATCAGAACCAACACGGGCATAAGTCCGCTTCCGTTGGTGCGTGTCGCAGAACAATTTTCTACGACTTAGATGCCCTCACGCTCGACTACAATATTGAAACATATCCCGGTCGTGGCGGCGGCGTTCGATTGGTGCAAGAAAAAAATATTTATAAAGGTCACTTGTCGAACGCAGACCAAGAGGCAATTTTAGAAGCAGTTTTATTTGTGGACAAGCCATTAGCTGAACGTCTTGTGAAAATTGTTATGATTCATGGTTCGTATCGAAATAAAAAACAAATAGATGAAGCGTTGGATGGAAAGGTGGGCTAAGTGTGATTATTGCCCGTGTGTGGAAGCCTCCGTAACAGGCAGTTTCTCCCGCAACAAGACAAATACCGACTTTTACTCGGTCATACACAGTATCTCAAATACAATATCCGGCTGTTCCCCAACCATAGGGATTAGCTGCGGGAATGTGTCGCCACAACCGCGAAGCCACAGTAGCGCGAGCGAAAAAACACACACCCCGAACGTGTCTTGGTAAAACACGGCGACGAAACTCAGTCGGATAATCGAATACTTCCGCCCAGCCACAGCCCGTGCGTTAAAAGCGTCCCCGGCAATGGGGGCGGCTCCGGAGAGAACCTCGGAGAGCGGCGAATCGGCGCGACGGCTTACAACCGGCGACCGATTGGCTATGCATGACATCGCTACCCGCGATGGTTTGAGATATTCCCGCAGTCGGGACGCAGGGCAAATTGGCTGAAAATTTTTCTTCCTTATTAAAGGTTGATATTGCATAAGGGCGAAGTCTGCCCTTGTGCAAAAATGAGCTTTTAATCGAGAGGGTGATTACCATGTTCGCTGATTTTCCCGATGTTCTAACCATAGCCGATATGAAAAACGCATTAGGGGTAAGCAACAAAATGGCATATGTTCTTATAAACAGCGGAAAAGTTAAGCATTTTCGCATGGGCAAATTGATTAAGATACCTAAGCAATTTCTAATAGATTACATCAACGAGGAATGTTATAATGTCACCGCAACGGGCAAATTGCCCTGTCAAGAGAGGAGCGAGATGCTATGACAGGCAGTTTGCAAATAAAAGGTGACACGTATTACATGGTGATTAACACCAAAAATGCCGAAGGAAATCGAAAGCAAAAATGGATTTCCACGAAATTGTCCGTAAAAGGCAACAAGCGCAAGGCGGAACATCAACTAAACGTGTTTTTAGCGGAGTGCGGAGAAAAGGGATATAGCGAGCCGTCAAAAGTGCTGTTTTGCGATTACATGGTTAAATGGGTCGAGCTTCATCGTAAAAATGTTCAGCCGAAAACCCATGAAACTAATGTTTTCAATCTAAAAAAACACGTCTATCCGTTTTTTAGAGAAACGGGACTAACTCTCGGCAACATTAAGTCGGAAACAATACAGGACTATTGCGATTTAAAACTTTCCGAAGGGCTTAACCCGAATTCCGTAATCCGGCAATACGCGATGATACGAACGGCTTTAAATCATGCGTACAAATCCAAGCTGATTAAGGTAAATCCTTGCGATTGGGTAGACAAGCCTAAAAGTAAAAGATATGTAGCCGAATTTTACAACGCCGACGAGATTAAACGATTGTTGGCGTTATTCAGAGGAACGTCAATTGAAGTTCCCGTATTTATCGCAGCATATTTTGGGCTTAGAAGGTCGGAAGCGATTGGCTTGCAGTGGAGTTCATTGGATTTGGTCAACGGAACTTTAACCGTGCGCCAAAAGATTGTAAGGGTTTCGCTTGAGGGAAAATGTGAAAATATCATTAGTAACACGCTAAAGACCGATTCGAGTTATCGGACGTTGCTTTTGGCTCTAGGATACTCCATGAAGGAGATACAGGACTGGCTGGGCCACTCAAACTACAAGACAACAGCAGACCTGTACAGTCACGTTGACCCACGAAACAAAGGCAAGATGATACGCGGCTTAACCTCCGCGTTAGGCGAGAATTAAAAGCCGGATAAGTGTTAGAAAAAATGTTAGAAAATGTGGGTTTGAAGGTGAGATGAAAAATAAAAGCACGCAAATGTGCGGGTTGGAGGGTGTCGATGGAAAATAGCACATCACACTCGTCGTGGGGTGTTTGGCGACACCTCACGACTGCTACCGCCATTGTTCCTGTAGCAAATGCATTTTAGCACATATCGTGCGGCAGATGCAATAATTTTTTCCAAACAAAAGGGGAAATTTAAAATGCCTATGTTATCTCACTTTTACGGGATTTTAATTTACATCTACAAGGAGTTTGGCGTAAAGCATCACATGCCGCATTTTCACGCACAATACGCCGAATTTGAAGCGATTTATGATTTCGAGGCAAACCTCATTGAGGGCGATTTGCCACGCAAACAAAGAAAGCTCGTTGAAGCGTGGACATTGCTTCACGGCGACGAGTTAAACGCCGCGTGGAAAGCGTGGAACGAAAATGGCGAAATTATTAAAATAGAAGGGCTTAGGTGATTTTTATGATTCGACCCAAGGCCGTGAATGTAACGCCGCAAAAGGACTGCACTTTGCTCGTAACTTTCAGCAACGACGAAAAGCGTCTGTTTGATGTAAAGCCTTATCTCGATTTCAAACCTTTTGAAGAACTCAAAAATCCCGTGCTGTTTAACACGGTGAAACCGGCAGGATTAAGCGTCGCATGGCTGCACGGCCAAGACATATGCCCCGACGAGCTGTATTACAACAGCGTTCTTGTGTAGCCATCCCCCTTTTTACAAAACCCACGAAACAACCGCAAACAAAATAAGCAAATGCGCGGGGTACGCCGCGTAAAAAAGCCACTTCAAGCCGGGTCCGCGCTTGCCGTTGTAAAGCGCGAAAAACACAACGGGAATAAGGGTCACGGGAATCATCCAGATAAAAATTGCGGGGACGTCGTGCCCTTCAAAAATAGCGCGAATTGTACCCTCATATTGCCAAAGGCACAGGGAAGCCATCGCCGCAAGCCGCCATTTCAGCGGCTTTATCAAGTACATAAAAAAGATAAATGCCACGCCGTACCCGCCGTAATCGGCGGAAAAAACCTCCGCGAGGATTAAAAATGCGCACGCGGGAAGAAACGCGACAAGCCCGCGCCAGCCTTTTGGAAATTCGCTGTCTCCGGTTTTAAGGGAACGCGTTGCCCGCGACACATGTCCTCGGTGGCGCGGGTAAGGTTCGCTTCGCTCGCCGCGCGCGATGTAATCGTAAGCGAAAATAGCCGCGCCGCCGAGGAACAGCGTGTAAAAGATGTTGGTATCCGCCAAAAAATTTATTTGCGCGTTGAAGGCAAGGTCGAAGGGGATTTGGGAAATTACGGCGAACGCGCCGAGCCGCAAAAGGAATTTTTCCGGGCTTTTTGTGTGACGAAAACCTTCGGCAATCAGGTACACAAAAATCGGAAAGGAAACCCGCCCGATTACGCGAAAAATATTCATCCCCGGCGAAAGCCCAAAAAATTCGGGCATAACGATGCCGATATGGTCGATAAACATAGCGACAAGCGCGATGATTTTTAATGTAAACGCATTCATGGCAACGCCTCCGATAATCGTGCAAATTCGAAAATGTTCAGGACTTCGCCGCGTGTTTGCGGGTCGATGTCGCAAGCGCGCAAAATCTCCGCAAGCTCGGTCTTTTCGCAGGCAAATTCCGAATCCAGCGCATTAAGTAATGTCTTGCGCCGCTTGCCGAACGCCGCGTGAATCGTCTTGAACAATTTTTCACGGTCGACGCCGACGCGCGGCGCAGGCAAAATATCCAGCCGCACAACCGCAGAATCCACCGCCGGGCGCGGCATAAAGCAATTCGACGGCACATTGGCAACAAGGGTCGCGTCCGCGTGATACTGCACCGCAAGCGACAGCGAACCGTAATCCTTCGTACCCGGTCCCGCGCTTAACCGCCGCGCGACTTCCTTCTGCACCATCACCGTTATCGACTCAAACGCACCGCTTTCCAAAAGCGCGAAAATCACCGGCGTGGTTATATAATAAGGAAGATTCGCGACGGCTTTGGGTTTTTTTAAGCTCTCGGGGGCGATTTTTTTTGAAAAAAAACTGTCGTTTAGGTTGATTTTTAATATGTCGCCTTGTATCACGCGAAAATTTTCCCCTGCGAAAAGCTCCTCCAAAATCGGCACGAGCTGTTTGTCGAGTTCGACCGCACCGACATTCGCGCCCGCCGCCAAAAGTGCCTGCGTCATGCCGCCGATGCCCGGCCCGATTTCCAAAACAAAATCGCCCGGCTCAATTTTTGCCGCGGCGATTATTTTACCAAGCACATGTGCGTCAATTAAAAAATTCTGCCCCAACTTCTTCTTCGCACGCAAACCGTAACGCGAAAAAATTTCACGCACTCCTGCCGCACTCGCAATGTTAGGGATCGGTCGTCCGCCTGAAGGCGGGCTGCTCGCCCATGCATCCCGATTCAAGAGGACTGTGTTCCCTTGCGGGGGGATGGGGCCGACCCGGTCATCCGGCCGGCGCGCTCGTCGCGCGAGAGGGGCACAGCCCCCAAGGTCTTAGCCGCGAAGCCGTTAAGCCCGTAACCCACGCCCAGCAGAACAAAAAACACGCCCGTAGAGCCGATTGTCGTATCGGTTGCCATTCCCGCCATGCAGTACGCGGCGACGCCTGCAAGCAGGCCGAGGCGCAGGCCGAACGAAAAAATGGGTTCGTCTTTGGATTTTATTAACGAGCGAAGTGTTGTGAATAAATAGTATCCGAAGAGTGCGAGCAGGGCGAGGGCGGAAACTCCACCGGTTGTTATCCATGTTTGTATGAAAAAGTTGTGCGCTTTATCGACGATTTGATAGGGATTGTTGAAGTATCGCCAGCCCGCAACCATGTCGCCGTTCGGGAAAACATTGATGAAGGAGTCGGGACCGCTGCCGATTATTGTGCGCGCGGGCATCATCGGCAAGGAACGCGACCAAATATATCCGCGACTTGAACCCCATGTTTCGCGGCCTTCGAAGCCCCATGCAGGGGTTTCGCGGTGCAAATCGAGGGTTTGGCCGGGGCGAACGTCAAAAATTCTGTCCATGTGCAAAACGCCGTGTATGCCGTGGAGGCGTCCGTTTTGATACGCCATGAAAAATGCCATGCCGCCGCGTGCGTGATGATACGAGAAGTTTTGCGGCGAGTGGCGAATTGTCACTGTGCGATAGCCCGGAATTTCGAAGGTGTAAACCGCCGGCTCGGGCGGCAGTCCCGCGTCAATTTCGTCGGGGTGCTGCGGGAGCGGTTCGGTTCGGCTTGCGGGCGGAACAACGTTGCCCGCTCCGTCGCGCACGGTCAGCCAATCGCCCTCGCGCCCATGCACCGTCATGCTCAAAATTTTTCCGTCTTCGCCGTACACTGTCATCATGTTTTCGTCAAACACATAGTTCTGCATTTCCGTCGTGTCGGCGGCCATTTCGCGCCCGATTCGCTCAACTAAAAACGTCACGCGCTCGTTAAGAGGCGGGAAAAACAGGATTGTAAAACCGAAAATTAAAATCAAACCGACCGACGATGCCGCCGCAATTTTAATCGTAAATTTTTGTGCCGTCGAAATTTTTTCTTCTGAACGTCGCAAAAAAGCTACTCCGAATGCAAGCAAAGTCACAACAAGCACGCCCAGCGCGGTGATAATTCCAATTAATCCGCCAAGCGAGCTGCTTGCAAAAACGCCGAAAAGCATAAGTAATCCCGCAACAAAAACAATCGCGGCGACGCCGATAAGGCGGACATTGAATCCGGCCCCGAATCCGGATTTGAGAGAATTCGTCGCACTCGACACGCCGCTTCGGTGTCCAATTCGCGCTTGGCGCGCCGCGGAAATAAACAGCGTTACGGCGGAAACAAGCAAAATCGGACTCGCCATCGCCGTGTATTTGCCAAAAGTGTTCGGGTTAAAAAGCGTGCCGTACGCGATTTCGAACGCGATATCAATCTCGTGGCGTTGGTCGAAAAACGGCGTCCCCACCGTTGTAAGCCACGCCGCCACGCCCGTTCCGAAAAAATCCGCGCCCGCAAACTGGCTTATCCCAATCACGCCCATAATTATTGACGAAAACGCAAGCGCGTATAAAACATGCTTCGCATTGTCAATTTCACGCGCAAAATGTATCGCCGCGAAAAAGACGATAAAATACGCAATCCACATAAACGCGCCCTCGTCGCGGTGATACGTGCCCAGCCACGCCGTGTGTGCAAGCCCCGAAAACGTGGCAAACACGGCAGAAATAAGCATAAAAATAAGAAACACGCATGAAAAAACCACATACGGTTTCCTAAAAAATTCGCGCAAATTCGGCATTTTCCCACGCGTAACAATGTCGCCGATAAAGAAAAGCGCGATTGCAAACGCGGGAATAAGCACAAAAATACCCTTCCAATACGACAAAAAGTCCACGTACCCCTCGCCGTGAAGCAAATTTGAAAGCTCCGGAGGAAGCGGCCGCCACGACAACCTTGCAATAAGCGGCATAATTCCAACAATAACCATCAACGCCGAGCCAACTAAAACATCAAAAACATTTTTCTTTTTCCTCACAAAAATCACCAGTTTCACTATATCATACTATTTACCGCTCGAAAAGTTAAAATTTGCGCGCCAAGCGCGCAGTGGGAACCGGGGACACATGTCGGCGGCGACACATTCCCTCGAAGCCGAAAGCAGTTTCCTGTTGGCTGAAAAAAACGAGTCGGCGAGTGTCACTCGCCGACTCGTTTTTTTTGCACGGTTTCATGGCAATAAAAAAGCGCGCCAAGCGCGCGGTAGGCACCGGGGACACATGTCGGCGGCAACGCATTCCCTCGAAGCCGGAAGCAATTCCTCGGCCCACAAAAAAATCGATGATGTTAGTAACACTAACATCATCGATTTTTCAAAATTAACAATTGCCCGTTTTACAATTTGAAATAAGAAACCAGTTGTTGCAAAAGCTCCGCCTGAGAATTTAATTCCTCGGAAGCGGATGCCGTTTCCTCCGACACGGCAGAATTGTTCTGTACCACTGTAGAAATCTGACCTAACCCTATGCTCACTTGGTTTACGGCTTCGGCCTGCTCCTTAGACGCGCTTGAAATTTTGTTAATAACCTGCAACACTTCGTCTGCGCCTGCTACTATCAAATCCAAAGAGTCCGCGGTGGATTGAGCAATGCCCGACCCTGTTTGTACATATTCAAGCGAGTCGTTGATAAGTCCGGTGGTTTCCGTAGAGGACTCCTGACTGCGCGCTGCCAAACTGCGCACTTCTTCCGCTACTACGGCAAAACCCTTGCCGTGCTCACCGGCGCGCGCCGCTTCAACAGCGGCATTAAGTGCAAGAAGATTAGTTTGGAACGCAATGTCTTGAATGACCTTGTTGACACTGGAAACATTTTTGCTGGAATCCTCGATTTGTATCATGGCCTCAAGCAGTTTTTTCATGGCTTCATTGCCTTCGCGGGCATTATCAGATGAACTTTTCGACAGTCGGTTGGCTTCGTCGGCGTTGTCGGCATTATCCTTGGTTTGTTGATTTATCATGTCTATGGATGCATTAAGTTCTTCAACCGAACTGGCCTGTTGCGATGCGCCTGTTGCCAAATCCATGGCACTGGCGGATATTTGCTTGGCACCGCTCAATACTTGGTCGGATGCCGAAGAAATTTCCGACATGGTATTATTTAAAGAGGAGGCGATATTGTTTACAGAAAACTTAATGGCACTATATGAACCAACATACTCGCGATTAATTTTGACACGCAAGTCGCCCTCCGCCATTTTTTCCAAAACGTCTCCCAGTTCCTTAATGTATGAATCTGTAGTGGTAAGAACATCGTTCACGGCTGATACAATGGTATAAAATGACCCGTTATAATTTTCCAAATTGGCATGAAAGCCCTTTGATGTGATTATTGCATCTACGGCTTCCAAATCAAAGTTGCCGGCCTTCATTTCATTCATACATATTTCGATTGCGCCAAGCGGCTCGGATACGGCTTCCATTATGGCATTCAACCCAACCATAATCTTTTGCCAATCGCCCTTGTAACGGGTTTCGTCGATTTTGAAGTTCAGTTCACCTTTGACGGCCGAATCGATAAGGGTATTAATCTCGCCGCTTACAGCCCCAACGCGATTTTTCATATCATTAACAGCGTCATTAAGTTTTGCTTTTTTACCCGGGAGTTTTTCCATATCGGCAACAAAGTTACCGTCGGCAATTTCCATAAAAGTGCCAACAACCTTGTCCTGGGTGGCAAGCGCGGAACTTATCATATCATTTATTTTGTCTGCTACGGTTCCGAATTCGCCCTTAAAGTCTGCGGCGTTTATAAATGTGTCAATCTCGCCTTTATCGTGGTCGCTTGCCATATGGTCCATGTCACTGATAAGGCGTTGCAAAGTCGAAATCATGGCCTGCGCGCTTTTCGCCAATGCGCCTGTCTCATCATTGGAATTGACACGGATATTTACGGCAAGATTACCCTGTGACACATCTTCAAGTGCACCCATTACTTCCGATACGGGTTTGGTTATAAGTTTGGTTATAACCAAAGCCACCACTACGCCCAGCACCACGCTTGCCACAGCCAAAACAATCAACATAGCCAGCGTTTGCATACTTTCGGCAGTAATGTCTTCGTTAATAGAATCCATTTGTGCCTGCATCTCGCCTAACATTTCATAAAGCGTATTGTAAATTTCTAAAAATACACCGGATATGGAATCATGTATACCCTGCGTTGCCTCTGCCTGCATACCCGCTCTGGAGTTGGTAATAATCTGCGGTCTGTCAACATCAAAGTATCTGTTAACAAGGTTTTCCAGTTGGTTGATTTGCACATGGCGCAAAGCAATTACTTCGCTGTCCAAAAGGGGGTCATCATCAAGGCTTTGTCTAAATTCGGCCAGATGCTCGTTAATATTGCTCCTTGAAGAGTTCGTCTGCGCCACATATAGGTCTATACGCTCTTGATCCCCCGTGCTTAGCACAGCCATTGCCACCGCACGCCTGGTGTCCATAAGGTCAAAGTCAATCAAACGCAGTGTTACATACCTTGCGTTCGGGTAATCAAATGCATCGCTGTAGCCTCTGTCTACGCTGAGAACAGCAGATGAACCGACGATGGTGATAATCGCCGTAAGTGCCAGTAATAACCCGAATCCTAAAGCCAACTTGCCTCCGATTTTCATATTTCGCAGTATTGCCATAAAAAACACTTCCTCCCAAATTGAAATTTTTTTGAAGCATATGCCTCAACAAAACAGTACAAAAATGCCGTTTTAATTGTACTTTTAAAGAAGATATGTGTCCCCCCTTTTTTATTTTTTATATTATTTTTTTGTGCCGCCATACATGACTGTTACGTCCTCCCGTTCGCGTAATGTCAATGATGGAAACACTTAATAATTCACAGCGCGCAACTCGAAAAATGCCTGCGGATGGACACATACCGGACACATGTCCGGAGCAGAACTTGCATCCTTAATGTAGCCACAGTTTCGGCATACCCACACGGATTTTTCATTTTTGTGAAAGACTTGGTTGTTATTCACATTTTCAAGAAGTTTGAGGTATCTTTCCTCGTGGTCTTTCTCAATATTTCCCACTTGTTCAAACCAAAAAGCAATTTTGTCAAAACCTTCCTCTTTGGCTTCTTTTGCCATACGCTTGTACATTTCGGCCCATTCCTCATGCTCGCCTTCCGCCGCATTTTTCAGATTCTCCTCGGTTGAAGGAATATCACCGCCGCAAAGCAATTTAAACCACATTTTGGCGTGCGCTCTCTCGTTGCCGGCAGTTTCTTCAAAAATACCCATAATTTGCTCGTAGCCGTCTTTTTTTGCTTTAGAGGCAAAATAGGTATATTTGCTGTACGCCATAGATTCGCCTGCAAAGGCTTCCCGCAGGTTTTTTTCGGTCTTGGTTCCTTTAAGTTTTTCCATGAAGTTCTCCTCCTTATTAATAAGGATTCATCATAAAGTATAAAAACATACGCAGTTTACTAATACTACTCGTTCGACGATTTAAAAAAAGGGAATCATGGGGGTATATTTTTCAATTATTGCGCCAATAAAATGCAAGGGATTATGTATAAGTCTCGGTGTTTTTTTTGAGTCGGCGAGTGTCACTCGCCGACTCATTTTTTTTATACGCTAGGAATGCGCCGCCGCCAACACGTGTCCCCGGTGCCCACCGCGCGCTTGGCGCGCTTTTTTATACGCCGGAAAACTGCTCCCGGCTTCGAGGGAACGTGCCGCCGCCAACACATGTCCCCGGTGCCCACCGCGCGCTTGGCGCGCTTTTTTATACGCCGGAAAACTGCTCCCGGCTTCGAGGGAATGCGCCGCCGCCAACACATGTCCCCGGTGCCCACCGCGCGCTTGGCGCGCTTTTATTGCGCCAACAAACCCATCGCGTTAACCTTCGCCACACAGTCCGAAAGATTTGTGACGTCGAGTTTGTTATATATTAATTCGATATGTGAAACAATGGTAGATTGTTTTACGCCTAAAATTTCGGCAGCCTCTTTGTATCGCTTGCCTTGGCAAAGTAAAACCATTACATCTCTCTGCTTATCCGTTAGCACAATGGGCTTTTCGTGTGATTCATCTGTTATGTTTAAGCTGTTTGCCAAAGGACGGACTTTCAAATGAATCATTTTTATGAAACTGATAATCTTTTCATCCCCTATTTTTCTGTATTCAAGTTGTTTTTTCAATTTCCACAACATACCCGCAAGCACCGCCCCATCGCTCACAAACATTTGTACATAACCATAGGGATAAGCGACACAAATGGCGGCTTCTAAATGTTCAAGCGCATCCTTTTGGTATGCCCGTTTCTTTTTCCAAAACGCAATCGCCAGAAGAATTTGTGCCTCTATGATGTCAAGCGGTCTGTTAAATGCGATTGCCGGCTTTAAAATTTTCTTCAACAAAATGATTGCAGAGTCGTATTCAGACAAAACTATATATGCTCTGCATGTTGTAAAAGCTGCATACAACCCCCATAAAGTTGCATCATCAAAAGTTTGACACTTAATCCATTCCTTGGCGGCTTTAACGTTGCCCGACACAAATTTGCGGCGCATGGAAAGAGCATTAAAATTATTGGTCAAGTAATATGCATTGTTTTGTTCAATCATTATTGAAAGGGCTTCTAATGCTTTAGAGTGCTCATTTGAGTCACTTTCGTCAACAGCGTCTGACACCAGAATCAATGCCGAAAAAGCACAAAACTTCGATTCCGGCGTATAATAGCTTTTCATTTCCGCCAATGCGCTTAGTGCGTGTTGATAAGCACTGTCTAAATGACCTTGCTCATATAACAGTCCCGATATTACAATTTCGCCAAGCATCGGCGAGCCTTCACCATACAACCATCCCTCTTTGGGAAGAAGTGTCATAAAATTTTCGACCACATCTCCAACTGCCAACTCGGAAAAATCAATGATTCCTCGGTATAGTTGGGGCATATGCATAGACACGCTCAATTTTACCGGTGTTTTCAAATATAAAATATCATTGACAGAACCGGGGTATTTTATATAAAATTCGTCCATAAAAGAAACTGCATCTTCTGCGCGCCCTTCGACACAGGCACACCAAAGCATTAAAAACAGTAAGCGCGGGTACTTTTCAGAGGCATTTTTTATCTCGGGATTTTTAAATACGGGTAATATTTTTTCGATTTCATAACTATCGTGATGAGAGTCCGACTCCAATAAATCATAACACTTGTCAATGCCTTCGTGGTTTTTACATCGTATGAAACAATCAATTGCATTGTAAAAATCTTTTTGGGACAAATGCCAATTCCCTTCCCTTTCCAAGAGAGAATTTACAAAATCTTCGCCTTCTTCATTCATTTTACGTTGAAGAAATTGACGAAATAAGTGATGATAGTGAAACGTTTTATCTTGAGCTTGTGCAATAAACGCACCTTTTTTCACTAATTCCTTGAGGAATTTATTGGCGGGAATTACGCCTGTCATTGCCTCACAGACCGCAGGAGTAAGCTCGCGCAAGCCTGCTGTAGACAGCATGAAGCCGCGAGTTGTGTCATCCCATTTTTCCCATATGTTTTCCCGTACAAAAGTATCGAGATAGTCATACACTTTATCAAATGATTCATTGCCGAAAAGCAAAAAGGCATTTATGGCAATTGCCCAGCCATGAGTTTTTTTGCCGATATCTTCAGCTGACTTTTGTGTAATTTGATTGCCGCATTTATCACATAACGCCATAATCTCCGCGTTAGTGAAGAGGAATTGCTCCGTATTTACGCTTGCGACATGACCCTTTAGCCATAAATCCGAAAATCCTACAGGCAAATCGTGACGACTGATTAAAATAATATAGAAATTTTTTGGCAGACGCTTGATTAAAATAAGAAGGAGTTTCAATACCTCATCGTTGTAAATGACATGCAAATCGTCTATTGCAAGTACGGCCCGTTTTCCGGCGGTTAAAGCAGAAACAGCCCGAAGGGTAAATTCTTCAGGCGCACTTTGGAAAGAAGGATGAGATATAATATCGCGAAGTGTTTGATTTTGAGGTTGGCAAGCGCGAAGTGCAATGCAAAATCGCTCGCAAAAGCCGGCTAAGTTATTGTCATATTCATCCATGGCGAAAATAGCTTTGGCGCGGATATCTTTTTCCATCCACTGTGTAACAGCCACTGTTTTGCCATAACCTGCCGGAGCGCATACATATATAATGCGATTGTCTTTGAGTCTGTTAAAAGTTCGGATTAAACCCCGTCTTTCCAACATGACATTGCTGGTAGAAGTCATGGCCTGTCTCCCTTATGTTTCCTTACTTTATCGACCACCACGGACGATATCATGTTTTGCAGACATACACAACATTACGTGAAAAATCAAACATACCAATCAAACGCACCAATCAAACGCACGGATGTGCAACCTGCATTATTACGAAATTTATTTCGAAAAATGCTTGCCGGAGGTGGGGAGATTGTCTTTTTTTGAAAAAGCTGATGACCCCTTGATTTTTCTGCACCGACGGCGACTCGGCGGCGATTTGCACGTTAACTTTGCAAAAAACTTTATCTTATGCGATAATGCTCTCTCGCATAAAAATTTTCACGAAAAAAGGAAGGTATAAAAATGGCAAAGAAAAAAATTGCAGTGCTTACCGGCGGCGGCGACGCGCCCGGTCTTAACGCAGTAATTTACACGCTTGTTCGCGCGTGTCACAGCATGTTCGACTGCGAAATGATTGGCTATAAATTTGGCTATCGCGGCATGTACTTAAACGACTTCGTAAAACTCGACCGCGCCTCGACGACGGGAATTTTGCGTCGCGGCGGCTCGATTCTTTACAACTCGAATAAGGACAACCTTTTTAATTACACCGTAGTTGAAAACGGCGTGGAAGTTCAAAAAGATGTTTCCGACATCGCGATTCAGAACATGAAGAACGAAGGCGTTGACACACTTGTTGTTCTCGGCGGAGACGGCACACTTACAAGTGCGCGCGATTTCTACCGCAGAGGCTTCAATGTTATCGGCGTCCCGAAAACCATTGACAACGACCTGCCCGCAACCGAAGCAACATTCGGTTTCGACACCGCCGTAAACATCGTCGCCGAAAACCTCGGTCGCTTGCACACAACCGCCGAAAGCCATCACCGCGTAATTGTCGTGGAGGTAATGGGGCGTTCCGCAGGCTGGATTTGCCTGCACGCAGGCATTGCGGGAAGCGCGGATGTAATAATCATCCCCGAAATTCCCTACAGCGTTGACGGCATAGTTAAAAAAATCGCGGAGCGCGACGCACAGGGCAAACCCTTCACAATCGTTGCCGTAACCGAAGGCGCGTGCGGCGAAGACGGCAAGCCGCTTGTAAGCAAATTTGTAAAAGGCAGCCCCGACGCAGAGCGTTTCGGCGGCGTTGCAAAATATATCGCGGACCAAGTCGAAGCCCGCATCAAGGACAAGCATGAGGTCCGCCACTGCGTACTCGGACACATCCAACGCGGCGGCGACACTTCTCCCGCCGACAGAATTCTTTCCGCGCGCTATGGCTTCAAGGCCGCCGAAATGATTCGCGACGGCGAGTTCGGCAAAATGGTTTGCTTAAAAGCCGGAAAAATGGACTCCGTAACACTCGAGGAAGTTCTCGGCAGCGGCGAAACAGGCGAAACCGCTAAAGGCGGCGCGAAAACCGTTGACCCGAATGGCGAACTTGTTAAAGTTGCACGTGCTATGGGCATTAGTTTCGCTGAAAGATAATAAATTCTCGGGGGAGGGGGATTTTTGGCAGGACTCCCGCACGGCACAAACCGCCGCGCGGGCTAGAACCCCCTCCCCTAAAGATTTCGTAACAGTGGAGTTGTGCATGAAAAAAATTTATATTTGGATTATTTTTGTCGTAGCGGTTGCGGTACTTTTGGCGGCGGATTTGTGGCTGAAGGTTTGGGCTGTTGCTAATTTGCAGGGCGAGGTCGGTCGCGTTTTGATTCCGGGGGTTTTGGGGCTTACGTATTTTGAAAACCCCGGAGCTTTTTTTGGTTTCTTGGCGGATTTTAATGCGCGTTGGCCGCTGGCTGTGATGAAAGTTGTGATTTTGGGCGGGCTTGCTTGGTATTATCATCGGTTGCCGCTTGAGAGGAAATTTTGGGCGTTTCGCGTGCCGATTATTTTGATTTTCGCGGGCGGCGCGGGCAATCTTGTTGACCGTGTGCAACTGGGGGTTGTGCGCGATATGATTCAGTTTCTTTTTATCAATTTTCCAATTTGGAACCTTGCCGACTCGTATGTTACGGTCGGTGTTTTCGCGCTGGTTTTTGTCGGATTTTTTGTTATCAAGGATTTTCCGTTTCCATGAACTCGAACACGATTATAATCACAGTTCCGCCGGAGGCCGACGGCACCCGCGCGGATATTTTTTTGGCAAATTTTACGAAAGATATTTTGTCTCGAAGCGCGGCGCAGAAAATTTTGACGATTAACGGTATCGGCAAAAATCTTCGCGTGAAAGCGGGCGAGGTTTTTTCGCTGGAAATTCCTGCACCCGCGCCGCAGAAAGCGGAGCCGGAGGAAATTCCGCTTAACATTGTGTACGAAGATGATGACTTGCTTGTTGTTGACAAACCCAGTGGATTGGTTGTGCATCCCGCGGCGGGGCATTCGTCTGGAACGCTGGTAAATGGGCTGGTTTTTCACTGCAATTTGTCGGGAATCGGCGGCGAATCACGCCCCGGAATCGTACATCGGCTGGACAAGGACACGTCGGGGCTAATGATTGTTGCGAAAAATGATGCGGCGCATATCGCGATTTCGGAGCAATTCGAACGCAACGAGCTATATCGCGAATATAATGCATTGTGCCTAGGCGTTTTGCAACAAGACCGCCTGCGCATAGATTCGCCAATAGGCCGACACCCCCGCGACCGCAAAAAAATGGCGGTATCGCCCCCGCGCGCCCGCACCGCCGTCACATATATTGAAGTTTTGGAACGCTTCAAAAGTCACACCCTCGTCTCCGCGCGCCTCGAAACCGGGCGCACCCACCAAATTCGCGTCCACTTAGCGCACATAGGTCACCCTGTTTTGGGCGACCCAACATACGGCGCGGCGCGGCAATCCCTAAGCCGCTTCGGACAAATTTTGCACGCTGTAAAAGTAAAATTTATCCACCCGTCGTCGGGCGAAGAAGTGGCGTTTAACTCGCCGCTTCCGGAGTATTTTTTGGAGGCATTACAGAAGGTGAAGTCGTAAGGTAAAGTCGTAACGCCTGCCAAAAAACCACGTATTGCAAATCCAGTCATAATCGGTTAAACTCCATGCATCCGGGAGGTGGCTACAAATGCGCGTGACGGACCTATTGAAAAGTTTGATTGTATTATTCGTCGTTCTGGCGGCTCTGAATATGTTTTTTGCGTGGCAATCTCCTCAAGCGCTGGAAAGGATGCGTGACGCCCAAGAAGAAAAGCACGAATTGATAGTTGCTACATATGATTATAGAATTTCCTCGATGCTTTTAACCCGATATGCAAGACTTCACGCCGCACATGCCTACACACAAAGCGGTGACGTTGACGAATCATATAGTCTTTACAGAATGAGTTACAAAAATCACCTCGCCAGCACAGAGTCAATTTTGGAAGTTTTCGCTCGAAGAGGAGTAAGTTTTAACGAAATACAGCAGGTGCGCAACGCGATTGCTCTCTCCAACGAACTGCGACAAATAGAACAGGATGCCATTTTTGCGGTAGACAGCGGGAACGTGGGTCACGCGATGTGCATGTTGTACGGTGGAAATATATCGCAGAATTTGAATTCCCTTTCGGACATTTTGGAAAGTTTGGACGCGTCGATAATGGCGCGTGTTTCGACTCGTGTAGAGGAGGAAAACGCCGCGTCGCAACTTTACAGTAACAGCATTATTATAATGTCGATTATTCTTGCAGGTGCGAGCGTCGGCGGCACAATTATACTTCTTCGCGAGGTAAAACGGGCTATGTACCAAGTGTCCGAGACGGCGAAGATAAACAAACAGGAAGAAGAGCTTCGCGAGATTGCCGAGGAAGAGAATTTGGCAAAAACAAGATTTTTGGCACAAATGAGCCATGAAATTCGCACGCCGATGAACGCGGTTTTGGGCATAGCGGAAATCGAGCTGATAAAGGCTAATCATTCCCGCGAGACGCAAGAAGCCTTCCTGCGCATACACAGCTCGTCAAAACTTTTACTTACACTTATTAACGACATTTTGGACCTTTCAAAGGTCGAAGCAGGCAAAATGGAAATTGTTAATGTCGAATACGAAACAACCCGTTCGATTGTTGACACAGTGATGCTTAATATCGCGCATATCGGAAGCAAGAACATCATATTTAACCTCGACGTAAATGAAAATTTGCCCGTAAAACTAATCGGCGACGAGCCGCGAATTCGCCAAATTTTGAACAATTTCCTGTCAAACGCCTTCAAATACACCGAGGAAGGCGAGGTGACGCTGGCGGTCGGTAAGGTCGGCGTGTCGGGCAAGTCCGACGAAATTCAAATAGTCTTTACCGTAACCGACACAGGGCAGGGCATGACCCACGAACAAATCGAAACACTTTTCGAAGCGGAGTACACGCGATTTAATATTCAGGCGAACCGCGCCATCGAAGGCACGGGCCTCGGAATGAGCATCGTGAAGCGAATTTTGGACATGATGAACGGCACCGTTGATATCCAAAGTGTGCCGGGAGAGGGCAGTACCTTCATTATAAAAATTCCGCAAAAAGTGTCCGGCAAAGAAGTTTTGGGCAAGGAGACCGTTGCCAAGCTGCGGGCAATGAAATTGACGACGGATGGTGCAAGCGTTTCCCAGGCGACGGAGCCGATGCCGTACGGAAATGTTTTGGCTGTGGACGACATCGAGTCGAATTTATATGTAATCGAGGGCTATTTGACGCCGTATCAGCTTCAAGTTGAGACCGTTTCAAGCGGGCAAGCCGCTATCGACAAGGTTAACGCGGGCAATGTGTACGATATAATTTTTATGGACCATATGATGCCTGATATGGACGGCCTTGAAACCACAAAAATATTGCGTGAAAACGGCTATACCGCGCCGATTATCGCCCTTACGGCGAATACGATAAAAGGAGCGCAGGAGCTGTTTATGAAAAACGGGTTCAGCGGATTTATCGCAAAGCCCATAAATATTTTGCAGCTACACGCCAGCCTTTTAAAATATATTCGCGACAAACAGCCGCCCGATGTGATTCTTGCCGCACACACACAGGCCGCGCAAATAGAGACGATGAAGGCGGAAGCCGGCGCGCCTTCGGTAAGTGAAAAGGTTGTCGCGTCGTTTTTGCGGGACGCGAAAAGAGCGTTGGAAATTATGCAAGATGCAATGGCGCGAACGAGCCTTGATGCGGACACGATTCGTGCGTATGCGATTCAGGCCCACGGCATGAAAAGCGCACTTGCGAACGTCGAAAAAATCGAGCTGTCCGACCAAGCGAAAGACTTGGAAACCGCCGCGAATGCAAACGATTTTCAGGTCATTTACGCCAAAACACCATCATTTATCGAAGGCGTTAAGCTAATTATGGCCGAATTCGCGCCGCCCGAGGAAGCCGGCGATGCTTCCGATTCTGACCCCGAATTTTTGGCGGAGCAACTTAAAATTATCGCTGACGCTTGTGAAAATTACGACAAAAAAACGGCCGCCGCCGCGTTGAAAAGTTTAAAGGAAAAGGTATGGTCTTCCGAAACAAATGCTCTTATCACCGAAATTGATACGAAAATCTTACACGCGGAATTTGAGGAAGTTGTGGAGATTATTGCAAGCTCGGCTTGAAAGTCATGCCAAAGTCACTGTCCCCGCTGACCTCGGGATATTGGTATAAATAAAGCGCAAATAAAGGGTGAATTTTTTCGACCGCCGCTTGACAACGAATCAATGTTCGGAGCTGTATTGTACGTCAGCTTGGATACAATTTCAAGAAGCCCAAAACCGCTTGTGTTCTGGGCTTTTTGTTTTGCTGGGGCTAGATTTCGGGGTAAATTCGGACGGGAAATAAGGCAGACTTGTGCGCATGTGTGGCGTTGTCGGTGGCGACGCATTCCCTCGAAGCCGAAAGCAGTTTCCCGGAGCACGAAAAAAAAGAGTCGGCGAGTGACACTCGCCGACTCTTTTTTTGTACGTTAGGGCATGTAGCCACTAAAAGTAATTTTAAAAGTAATTTTAAAAGTATCACCATACAATCTCCCCTACCCCGTTCGTCCGCAGAAATTCGTTCGTCTTGGAAAAATGTCTGCACCCGAAAAATTTGCCCCCCGCGAGAGGGCTTGGGTGTGCGGCTTGCAAAATAAGATGATGTTTGGCGGAAATAATGCGCCCCTTCGCTTGCGCGTCGCGTCCCCAAAGCAGGAAAACGACAGGCTTTTCGCGGCGGTCCAGCAAGTCGAGGACAGCGTCGGTAAATTGCTCCCAGCCGCGCCTCGCGTGCGAGCGACTTTGCCCGGCGCGCACGGTTAAAACTGTGTTCAAAAGCAAGACACCTTCACGCGCCCACCGCCCGAGATGCCCGTTTTCGGGCGGCGGCGTGCCTACATCTTGCGCGAGTTCTTTGAAGATATTCGCCAGCGACGGCGGAATTTTCACATCGCGCCCAACGGAAAACGCGAGCCCGTGGGCTTCGCCGGGGTTGATATACGGGTCTTGTCCTACAATTACCGCCTTTACGCTTTCGTATGGCGTAAGTTTCAGTGCGTTAAAAATGTCGTGCATATCGGGATAAATCGTCCGCGAGCGGTATTCTTCTTTTAAAAATTCGCGCAGTGTCAAATAGTATTCCTTTAAAAATTCGCCCGCCAACAATTCGTCCCAATCATTGCTTAATTTAACCATATTTTCGCCATTCGCCGAGCGCACAAATCGCCATTAAAAATTGGTCGCCCGCGTTCCCTTCTTCGATTTTTCACACTTTTCCTCACTTTCAATCGTTGCGGTCAGTGACACTAACATCAACGATTTTGCAAAAATAATTTTACCACAAAATTTGACACCGGGAATTATTAGCTATATGATACTTCGGTTAGGGCATCAGTTCGAAAGGAGAATTGCAAATGCACGCAGCAATTAAAGAAATTGAAAAAGCGCAGCTTAAACCCGAGGTGTCGGAGTTTAATGTCGGCGATACCGTTCGTGTTCACGCGAAAATCGTTGAGGGCGCGAAGGAAAGAATTCAGGTGTTTGAAGGCGTTGTGCTTAAACGCCAAAATGGCGGAATGCGCGAAACATTTACCGTGCGCCGTCTTTCCGGCGGTATCGGCGTTGAAAAAACATGGCCGCTTCATTCGCCGCGCGTCGAAAGAGTCGAAGTTGTGCGTCGCGGAATTGTTCGCCGCGCGAAACTTTTTTATCTGCGCGACCGAATAGGTAAAGCCGCGAAAGTTAAGGAAGCGATTTTTTCTAAAGCGAAAAAATAATGCAGTTTCTTGAACGGATAGAAAATCCGATACTTCGAGGAGCAGTGGAATGGCTGATTTTAATAGGATTGGCAGTTTTGCTGTTCTTTGTTATGCGCGCATTTATTTTTCGAACCGCGCATATCGACGGGTTTTCCATGGCTCCGACCCTTGAACACGGCGATTGGGTTATTTTGAATCGCTTTACGTACATTGTGTCAGCCCCCCGCGCGGGTGATATTACGGCGTTTCCGAACCCCGAAAACCCGTCGGAGCATTTTGTAAAACGAATAATTGCCGTCCCCGGAGATTCTGTCGATTTGCGGGGCGGCTTTTTTTATGTAAATGACCAAAGGCTCGAAGATGAATTTTCCGAAGAATCGACAGGCGGAACAGGCCTTTTGGATTTTCCGATAACCATCGATGAGCAACAGTTTTTCCTCCTTGGCGACAACAGAAACGGCAGTCAGGACAGTCGGTTTTCCGTTGTCGGGACTATTCCGCGCCGCGAAATGGTTGGGCGCGCGGGGGTGCGGGTTTGGCCGCTTGGCAGGGTGGGGCTTGTGCGCTGATGGACATGCAAATTCAGTGGTATCCCGGTCATATGACCAAGGCGAAGCGAATGCTTGCCGCAAACATGGGCATAATCGACGTTGTAATCGAACTCCTTGACGCACGTGTGCCGCTTGCAAGCCGAAATCCCGACATCGACGCCCTTGCGAAGGGCAAAAAGCGCGTGCTTCTTCTAAACAAAGCAGACCTCGCAGACGAAAAAATCACGACCTTGTGGGAAAACCATTTCCGCGAACAAGGTCTTTTTGCAATGCCCCTAAATTCGGCGAACAACAAGAAAAACGCCGTAAATAAGCTCACCGCCGCGCTAAAAAATCTCATGCGCGAAAAAGTCGAACAACAAAAAAAGCGCGGTCGGATAAACGCTCCGATTCGCGCAATGGTCGTGGGCATACCGAATGTAGGCAAATCCACCTTTATAAATCGTCTCGCAGGGCGTGCAAGCGCGCCGACCGCCGACCGCCCCGGCGTCACACGGGGCAGGCAGTGGCTAAAAGTCGGCGGCGAATTTGACTTAATGGACACCCCCGGCGTACTTTGGCCGAAATTCGATGACCCGCTTGTGGGCCTGAAGCTCGCCTGCACCGGCGCGATAAGCGACAATGTTTTCGACAAAATCACCCTCGTGACTCATCTTTTGGAAATTTTCATCGCCCTCGACCCAAAAATCGTAGAAAACCGCTACAAAGTCGCGCCCGGCGAAAGCGGCGACATGCTCGCGCTTTTAG
Organism: Defluviitaleaceae bacterium; assembly: GCA_009786975.1. Classification (GTDB taxonomy): domain Bacteria; phylum Bacillota; class Clostridia; order Lachnospirales; family WQUN01; genus WQVC01. The sequence goes on along the minus strand of WRGX01000214.1, from coordinate 11,648 downwards.
AAAAAATCGGAGACGCGCGCGGCTTTAAAATGAAGGGAAACATCATCGACCTCGAACGCACCGCAATCACTGTCTTAGATGAATTTCGCGGCGGAAAGCTCGGTCGGGTTTCGCTGGAAGTGCCGCAAATCCCCTCCCCTACTCCGCCCGAACCCCCGCGCCCGCACTGATGCTTTTCCTCGTATGAAATTCTTGATTCGCCTCGAAACAGTTGACATATCGTGCCAAAAGATGATATATTTTCCGGGACGCAATGATAGCTGTAACATCCTCTCCTTTTTCTGTTGCCCCTGCTTTTGCAGGGGCATTTTTTTTCGCCATTGAAAATACTCCCGAATTTTGTTAAACTGTAATTTCAAACCTCAAAAAGGAAGTGATGACCCTTGCAACTCAGCGGAGCGGAAATTTTACTCGAATGCTTAATCGAGCAAGGCACAGACACGATTTTCGGCTATCCCGGCGGTTCGGTTTTGCCGATTTATGACGCGCTTTATAAGTACAGTGACAAAATTAACCACTACTTAACAAGCCACGAGCAAGGCGCGTCCCACGCCGCCGACGGATATGCGCGTTCAACGGGCAAGGTTGGCGTATGCCTCGCCACAAGCGGTCCCGGCGCGACAAATCTCGTTACGGGAATCGCCACGGCGTACATGGATTCCTCGCCGATTGTCGCGATAACGGGCAATGTTCCCGTCCCGATGCTGGGCAAGGACAGCTTTCAAGAAGTTGACACAACGGGTATCACAATGCCGATTACAAAACATAATTTCATCGTAAAAGATGTAGCCGACCTTGCGGACACGATTCGCAGGGCGTTTCACATTGCGCGGAGCGGGCGCCCCGGGCCTGTTTTAGTGGATATTCCCAAAGACGTAGCAACGGCGGAATGCCAATTTTCCGCAAAAACGCCTGCCCCTGCACTGCGCGAAAGCACCCGCGTCACCCCACAGCAACTTAATGAAGCGGCGGAGCTGATTCATGCCGCGAAAAAGCCGCTGATTTATGCGGGCGGCGGAATAATCGCGGGCGACTCGACGGCGGAGCTTGTTGAATTCGCCAAAATTTTAGAAGCACCCGTTTGCGTAAGCGCGATGGGCATTGGCGGTTTCCCCGCGTCCGACCCGCACAGTGTCGGAATGATTGGAATGCACGGAACCGCCGCCTCAAACACGCTTGCAACGGAGTGCGATTTTTTAATTGCAATCGGCGCGAGGTTTTCCGACCGCGTAATAAGCAACGCAAAACGCTTCGCGCCAAGCGCGAAAGTCCTGCATATCGACATCGACCCCGCCGAAATAAATAAAAATATCGGGACAACGTTCTCGCTTGTCGGCGATGTGAAAAAAATCCTTTCATTACTAATCCCGCTTTTGCAAAAAATCGACCGCGCGGAATGGACAAGCCGTGTCGCGGAACTTAAACAAAAATTCCCGCCGGGGTACAAAGAAAGCGGTCTCCTACAGCCGCAATACGTAATCCAACGCCTAAGCGCGCTCGCCGCCGACAAGGCGATTTTCGTAACCGAAGTCGGCCAGCACCAAATGTGGTCATGCCATTATTTAAAAATCGACCGCCCCCGCCAATTTTTAACCTCGGGCGGGTTGGGAACAATGGGCTTCGGGCTTGGCGCGGCAATCGGCGCGGCGGTCGCGAACCCCGGAACGCCTGTAATAAATATAGCCGGCGACGGCTGTTTCCGCATGAATCACATCGAACTGGCAACCGCCGTCGAGTACGAATTGCCTCTAATCGAGGTAATTATCAACAACCACGCCCTGGGCATGGTGCGCCAGTGGCAAACAATGTTTTACGACCGCCGATATTCACAAACTTCGCTCCACGGCAAAACCACCGACTTTATAAAACTCGCCGAAGCCTACGGCGCGACCCCGTTTAACGTGACAAAACCCGCCGAAGTCGACGACGCAATAAAAAAAGCACTCGCCCTTGGCAAGCCCTGCGTAATAAACTGCGAAATAAGCGAAGACGAACGTGTTTTCCCGATGGTTCCGCCCGGCGCGGGCATCGACGAATATATATTGGAAGGAGGCGCGTAAGATGCGACACGTATTGTCAATCATGGTAGAAAACAGACCGGGCGTACTGGGCCGCGTAGTAGGACTTTTCAGCCGCCGCGGATATAACATCGACAGCCTTTCCGTAGGCACCTCCGAAGACGTCCGCTACTCCCGCATAACCGTCTCCCTACAAGGCGACGAACGAGTGGTAGAGCAAATCCAAAAACAACTCGCCAAACTCATCGACGTACAAGACGTAACCGAACTCGAACCCGAACACGCCATCTACCGCGAACTCTGCCTGGTAAAAGTAGAAGCAACCGCCGCCGCCCGCCCCGACATCTTCAACGTATCAACCGTTTTTCACGCAAACATAATCGACGTCTCGACAAAAACAATAACCGTAGAACTAACCGGCGACCTAATGAAAATCAACGCGTTTATCGAACTTATGAAACCCTACGGCATCCTGGAAATCGCCCGAACCGGCCTAACCGCAATTTCACGCGGCGGGAAGTAAAAAAAGACGAGATGCCCCCTGCCGGTGTCTTCTGTCGAGATTGTGACTACTGTCCCATTCGCCTGCAAACAAGGACGCTCACCATGCTTCCGAAAACAGAAAACATGGCGAGCGCGATAATAAAAGCTATGTAAATGTTTAGAGAAAAGCCGGCTGCCACGCAAATTATCAACAACGCTGTGCTGGTAGCTGTGCTTTTCTTTTTCAGATTAGGGCGTGTTGCCACTACGCCCTATTTGCAAAAGCTCGTCTATTTCGTCTCCGGTAATTTTTTATGGCTTCGCCGAGCCCGGCCACAGCTTGGTATGTTTTAATCGCATTGACCCGTTTTTTGAAATCCCCCGGGTCTGCCGCCAATTCTTCCTCTGCTTGCAGAAAATCCAAAAAAGCAGACTTAAATTTAACTTTCACTTCGTCATATTTTTGCGGTACAAGATTTTCCCAATCTCTGTCCTCATTGGAAAACAAGCGTATTGCATCACGTACATTTGTAAAAAAGAGTCGGCGAGTGTCACTCGCCGACTCTTTTTTTTATGGGCTAGGGCGTGTAGCCACTACGCAAATGGCACGCGTCCCATCCCGCACACTTTCCGTCGCCGTTCCGTCCGCTCCACCGATTTTTCGTGCCGCCATTTTGCAATCTCGCCGTGATGCCCGGAAAGCAGCACCTCCGGCACTTCGCGACCGCGAAAAACAGCGGGGCGCGTGTAATGGGGATGCTCGAGAAGCAGCGTGCCGTTTTCGTTTGCGGCGGAAAAACTCTCGTTCATATGAGATTCTTCCTTGCCCAAAACGCCCGGAATAAGCCGCGAGATTGCATCAATAAGCACAATCGCGGCGGGTTCTCCGCCGGTTAAAATATAGTCGCCGATGGAAATTTCCTCGGTAACGATTTCCTCGATTACGCGCTGGTCCACGCCCTCGTAGTGGCCGCAAAGCAAGATAATTTCAGGCTTTACGGCAAGTTCGCGTACTTTTTCCTGCGTGAGAACGCGGCCTTGCGGGGAGAGATAGATTACGGGCGGGGCAGCCTTCGCGGAAGGAGCCTCCGGGGAGCGGGAGAATTTTTCCGCGCGCTCGGTGCTTCGCACAGGCTCGCTCTGAAAATCTCCGACTCCGCTACACATCTTCGCCACATATTCATACGCATCAAAAATCGGCGGAGCCGTCATAACCATCCCTGCGCCGCCGCCGTAGGGCGCGTCATCGACCTGCCCGTGCTTATTTCCGGAAAAGTCGCGGATATTTACGGCGTTTATTTCAACTATGCCCGCCGCTTGCGCCCGCCCTAAAATGCTGTGTGCGGCGGCTTCCCGTATCATTTCGGGGAAAAGTGTGAGGATGTGGAAAATCATTGGTCAACCCCCTTTTTCTCGCTGAAACAATGCATGATAATGTACATAAACAGCCAAAACACGGCGAGAAGGAAAAGCCCTACAAGGAAACCCGAAAAACCATCTACATCATCCGATAAACAAACACAAAACCCCGCCAAAAAACAAGCGGGGCATGATATTTAGCGGTTTTTCACACTTCATGCTGATTTTTCTTCGTTAGGACGGCAGGCTGTTCCGTGCGACGCGGTTTAACTTTCGCACGGTTGGACTGCAATGTTCCGTCAAGCGACGGTTTTTGTTGCGAAAGCTGTTCAATTCTGCCTACGCGGTCGAGGACAGCGGCGGCAATGGCGTTTTGCCTTGCTTCGTCAATATCGGGCGACTGCGCGAGAATCGAAATAATTTCTGCGTCTACTCCGTCAAGGGCGGCGCGGTCGAACCACTTCAAACTTTGCACAAGTTTTAATTGCTCGTCATGAGAAGTGTAAAATGGTTTACTTTCGATTCTCGATCCAACCCTTGCGGAATTATGCCACAACGATGTGCCGCTGTCGTAAATCGGCGCGAATCCCTGCCATTCCAGTGTTTCCGCATTGCGAAGGAATCCGAAATTATTGTAATGCCTATCTTCGTTCGCGATTATATAGTCAATCGTCAGCATTTTGTTTAGCGCGGATTGCACGTTTGCGATTCCGCTCTCGTCGCAACAACGAAGAAAATGCGTGAAATGTGAATCCGAATTGCTTTTTTTCAGAGATTCTTTCACACGCCACGCGGGAACTAATTCCGTGTCGGGCGTAACGAAATTTTCACACAGGGAAAACGGCTTTTCGCCGTCAAACGTGAGCGTGTATTCGATATGCGCCACGTTCAATCGCTTCATTACAATGGTTGAGATAACCTCGTTGAATGGCTCTTGTTGGAAAACGCCGCTTCCGCCCTTCATTAGAACGCGCTTGCCATCGGAAATAATCCATTTCTTTTTTAGCCAACCGTCCGAAGTGTTATCCGGTGACGCGAAATTTATTTCCGTTGGTTCTTTGCCGAACAATGCTTCACCAACATCTTTTGAAAAATCGTTCGTGAAAAAGTTTATGTTTTCCCATTTCAGTTCCGAATTTTTCGGCGCAATCCAATATTGGTCGGACAGGCTCAATCCGAAGCATTTTTCAATAAGAAGCGTGGGCGAACTAAGTCCCATCACTTCAAGCGCGGACTGCAAACCATCGCGGCTTGCGGGAATGGAGCGACCAAGCCACCAATCGTTTAGAGCTTTACGGTCAATGCCCGCGCCGAAAATACGAACAGGTAGATGCCGTTCGTCGTGAACCTTCGGCACTTTTGCGATAAATCCGGTTTCGTCGATAACCATATCCGCAACCGGAATATTCTTGTGCATGAGTGTGTAATCCATAAAAATCTGTCCGTTCTAAAATTGTAATTCGTAAGCCCATTGTACCACAAAACACAGCGGCGAGACCTGCAATTTTTATTCCCATGTTTCGCGCAGCACCTGCACGAAATCCACAATCCTTGTGGAAACAATATCTTATCACACGCGCAACAATCGGCGACACGGCGGCGACACTTCTTATGATAGGGCTGATCGCTATCATACTAACCCCCGTCTAAAACATATGCAACCAAGAAGCCACGATATTTTCAATCCAACTCCAAAATGTAAGACCTATAATTGATTCATTTGAAATGTTGACTTCCACTTTTCAAGAACACCGAGCATGATACTGTGGATATTGAGCCACCAATTAAACCGGAAGAGCAGTATCAAATACGCAAAAGCATAGTGCGCCTAAGTAAAGCGGGCAAAAGCAATCAAACGATTGCCGAAATAATGTTCGCGCCATCTTCCGCAAGCAAGACATATTCGCCGTCAAAAATATAATCATGCACATAGTCAATAATTCCCGTTGCGCCATAGTAAGGGTATTCGCCGGATGTACGCAAAGCTGAATCTATCGGCTGACGTTATGCCATTACCGCTTTTGAAATTACCGCAAACCTCCCCTAACTTCCGCTGTGTCCAATCGTTTGTAAATTGCTAAACTATGCTATGTTACAATTCTGTCAACGTGGAAAAAATTGCCCACAAATGTTAAAATTCCGAAGGAGGTGCGAAAATGATGAATCAAGAAAAAACTTTTTTGGGCATTGAGCTTGGTTCTACGCGGATAAAGGCCGTTTTAATCGACGAAAATTACGCGCCCGTCGCGGCGGGCGAATACGCGTGGGAAAATCGTTTTGAAGACGGCTTTTGGACGTATGCTCTTGACGACATTTGGGACGGATTGCGCGATTGTTTTAAAAATTTGCGCGGAGATTTCAGGGAAAAATTCGGCACAGAGCTGACGACCACCGGGGCAATGGGCGTTTCGGCGATGATGCACGGGTATATGGCATTTGATGCACAGGGCGAATTGCTCGTTCCGTTTCGCACTTGGCGCAACACAACGACAGAAAAAGCCGCCGATAAATTAATACGCCTCTTTCAAACCAACATTCCGCATCGCTGGAGCATTGCGCACTTGTATCAGGCAGTGCTTGATGACGAGCCACATGTTAAAGACATTTCGTTCATGACGACCCTTGCGGGATATGTGCATTGGATGCTTACGGGCGAAAAAGTGCTTGGAATCGGCGACGCATCCGGCATGTTTCCAATCGAAAACGGCGATTACAATGCGGAATTCAGCAGAAAATTTCACACCTTGTTTAACAATTTTAAAATCGAAGATGTTTTTCCGCGTGTGCTTAACGCGGGGGATTTTGCGGGTAAATTAACGGAAAAAGGCGCGCGACTTCTTGATGTGACGGGCAGTTTTTCGTGCGGAATTCCGATGTGTCCGCCCGAGGGCGATGCGGGAACCGGAATGGTCGCGACAAACAGTATAGCCGAACGCACAGGAAATGTGTCGGCGGGAACGTCCGTTTTCGCGATGGTCGTGCTTGAAAAAAATTTGAGCAAGACACATTATCAGCTTGATATTGTAACGACGCCCGCGGGTAAAACCGTTGTAATGGTGCATTGCAATAATTGCACATCCGACCTTGACGCGTGGGTAAATTTGTTTGGCGACGCCCTTGCGCGCTTCGGCGTTCGCCCCTCCCAAGGCGAGCTTTATGACAAATTGTACAACGCCGCGCTTTGCGGCGAATCCGACGGCGGCGGGCTTTTGGCGTACAGCTATTTTTCGGGCGAGCCGATTGTGGGGCTTTACGAAGGGCGGCCGCTCTTGGCGCGAATGCCCGATGCGCGCTTTACTGTGCCTAATCTTATGCGCACGCTTTTATTTAGCGCGCTTGCCACGCTTAGGCTTGGCATGGACGTTTTGAAGAAAGAAAATGTTCGCCTCGAACGACTTATGGGACACGGCGGATTTTTCAAAACAAAGGGCGTCGGGCAGAAAATGATGGCCACCGCGCTTAATGTTCCCGTGTATGCAATGCAAACCGCGGGCGAAGGCGGCGCGTGGGGCATAGCGATTTTGGCGTCTTATTTGAAAAATTCCGACATGAGCTTGGAAGATTTTCTTGCGAAAAATGTTTTCGCCGACGCAAATCCCCTTTGCGAAGCCCCCGACCCCGACGATGTAAGCGGCTTTAACACATTTTTGCAACAATACGATAACGGGCTCTGTATCGAAGGTGCCGCCATTAAAAAGATGAATTGTGGTGCTTATGAATGAGCTGAAAAATCAAGTATACGAGGCAAATATGCTTTTGCCCAAGCACGGACTCGTGACGTTTACGTGGGGCAACGCAAGCGGAATCGACCGCGCGAAAAATCTTGTTGTGATTAAGCCGAGCGGCATCGAATACGAAAAACTCACGCCGGACGACATGGTTGTCGTTGACCTCCACACGGGCAAAACAACAAAGGGTACGCTAAAACCCTCCGCCGACACCGAAACGCATTTGGAGCTTTACAGGAATTTCCCCAAAATCGGCGGAATTGTTCACACACACAGCCGCTTCGCAACGATTTTTTCCCAAGCAAAAATGCCAATCCCCGCACTTGGAACAACGCACGCGGACTATTTTTACGGCACAATTCCGGTCACTCGACCTATGACCACGCAAGAAATTTCCGGCGATTACGAACGCGAAACCGGCAGATTAATTGTAGAAACATGCGAAACGCCCGATGAAATCCCCGCCGTTTTGGTCGCAAGTCACGGGCCCTTTTCATGGGGCAAAAACGCACTCGACGCCGCACATAACGCCGTTGTTTTGGAGGAACTCGCCTTTATGGCATGGCACAATCTCATGTTGCGTCCCGATATCACGCAAATGCAGACGGAACTTTTGCAAAAGCACTACCTCAGAAAACACGGCGCGAACGCTTACTACGGGCAAGTATAGGAAGTTGATTAATGACATCACCCATAAAAATTTCCGTACACAAAATAGTCGATTTAATCCTGCGTTGCGGCGATATCGACAATCGTTTTAATGATTCGTCATCGATGCATCGCGGGGCGGCGGCGCATCGCAAGATACAAAAAACGGCGGGCGAGCATTATAAAAAGGAAGTTACGCTTAAACTGGAAACGGAAATCGCCCAAATCCCCGTAATAATTCAAGGCCGCGCGGACGGCATAATTTCTGCGCCCGGCGGGGTTGTAATCGACGAAATTAAAACGACTGCTCTGCCGCTGGATTTGATTTATAATCAGCGCGAACAGCACCTTGGGCAGGGCAAATGTTATGCCTATATGTATATGAAAATGCAAGACGCGCCGCCGGAAAAAATGACGGTACAGTTGACGTATTTTCAGCTCGACACCGAGGAAACCCGCAAATATGAATTTGAATTTACAGCGGCGGAGCTTGAAGATTTTTTTGCCGACCTTTTACATAAATACGGCGCGTGGTTGCGGTTCGAGCGGGATTGGAAGGAAATTCGCGACGCGTCGTGCCGCGCGGCGGAGTTTCCGTTTTCGTGGCGTAAGGGACAGCGTGAATTCGCGGCGATGGCGTATCGCGCTGTTTCCGCGCGGAAAAATCTGTATGCCGCCGCGCCGACGGGAATCGGCAAAACACTTTCCGCACTTTTTCCGGCGGTTAAAGCAATGGGAGAGGGTAAATGCGAAAAAATTTTTTATCTTACCGCTAAAACCATCACGCGAACCGTTGCGGAAGACGCGGTAAAGCATTTGGCGGCGGGCGGCCTTCGATTTAAATCGGTAACGCTTCGCGCGAAGGATAAAATTTGCCCGCGCACGTCCGGATTCGACGGAACGTGCGGCATCGAGGAAGTTTCGTCGGTGCCGCAGGAAACGTTCGCGGCACCCACCGCGCGCTTGGCGCGCTGCACGCCCGATTATTGCCCCAACGCGCGCGGACATTTCGACCGCATAAACGACGCACTGTGGGATTTAATAAACAACGCATCCGACTTAATTACCCCCGCCGAAATCGCCGAATATGCGCACAAGCACAGCGTTTGTCCGCATGAATTCGCGCTTGACGCGGCGTTATTTTGCGACCTTGTTGTCGGCGATTACAACCATGTTTTCGACCCGTCGGTGTATTTGCGCAGATTTTTTGATGACAACAAAAAGCACGAGTACGTTTTCCTAATCGACGAAGCGCACAATTTGGCCGACCGCGTGCGCGACATGTACACCGCAAGCCTGCGCAAAGGCGCGTTCGGCTATATTCGCACGCACCTCAAGGACAAAAATCCGCAATCGGCAGAACTCCGAAAAATTTTGCGACAAATCAACGTCGGCATGAAAAAAATCCGCGACGGCGAGCCGCAAGATTTTCTCGCACTTGTCGAAACATTCATGCAATCCGCCGGCGAATGGCTGAAAATTAATGCAAATAGCGGACGCTCTTTGTCCGCGACCAATAGCGAACTCTACGGCGATATTTTGACCCTCTATTTCGACGCAAATATGTACGTTCTAATCTCCGAGCTGTACGACGAGCATTTTACGACTTTGTACGAAACGCGCGGAAACGACTTTTCCATTACGCTTTTTTGCCTCGACCCGTCCGCCGTAATCGCCGCGGGATTATCGCGCGGAATTTCCTCGATTTTGTTTTCCGCGACGCTTATGCCGCTTGATTATTACCGCGAAATTTTGGGCGGAACCCCCGACGACACAGCAATTTCACTCCCCTCCCCTTTCGACCCGGCAAAGCTGAAAATAACCGTACACAGCGGAATTTCCACAAAATACATCGACCGCGAAGCCAGCTGCGCCCCAATCGCAGGCGCAATCCACACCGAGGTTTCCGCGAAAAAAGGCAATTACCTCGTATTTTTCCCGTCATATCATTACATGGACAAAGTCTTGGATATTTTCCACAAAAACCATCCCGAAATAAAAACCCTCCCCCAGCGCAGCGACATGACCGAAGACGAACGCGCCGCCTACTTAGCGCGATTTTCTGCCGACAACCCCGAAACCCTCGTCGGCTTTACCGTACTCGGCGGAATTTTTTCCGAGGGCATCGATTTAAAAGGCGACCGACTAATCGGCTCGATAATAATAAGCGTCGGCATCCCCATGATAAACCCGCGCCAAGACCAAATTCGCGACTATTTCAATCGAAAAAACGGCCGAGGCTATGAATTTGCCTATATGTATCCCGGCATGAACAAAGTGCTTCAAGCCGCCGGCCGCGTAATACGAACCGAATCCGACGAAGGCATCGTGTTGTTAATCGACAGTCGTTTCGCTACGGAACAATATCGCCGAATGTTTCCGGGGCATTGGACGAATTTGCAGGTGGTGACTCGATATGAATAAAACCCGTACCCTGTCTTGCGCGCGCATGGATGATTTGGCGAAAAAGGCCATCCGAACGGGATATGCGGCGTCGAAATTTCTCACGCCCGCAGAGGCCGAGGAGGTAAAATCTTCCCTGAGGCGAGATGTAATTTTAACATTCGACGGCGGATTTGATGGCGCGGAGCGAGTGCGGGCAATTTTTACGAATCCGGATTGGGGAAAGTATGAAAATTCGAAGAGAGAAACGCGGGCGGCCAATTTTCATCAGGAATTTGTGCGTTCAGCGAATGACGAAAAGTGTGAGCGGGACGAAATCGTTGCGGCGTTAAAAATATCCCATCGTCCGCAGGACAAGCTCGGTCATCGCGATATTTTGGGCGCACTTATGGCACTCGGAATCGAACGCGACGTAATCGGCGATATTTTAATCGGCAAACATTTTGCCACGCTTGTATGTCTGCCGGAAATCAGCAAATACATCGCCGAAAACCTTACCAAGGCAGGGCGCGTCGGACTGACCGTGTCGGAAATCCCCATCTGCGAACTGCCTGCCCGTGAGGAAAATTTGACAATTAAAACCGACACCGTTGCTTCTTTGCGCTTGGATGCGGTGCTGTGCGCGGCGTTTGGGCTGTCACGCGCAAAGGCTGCCGAACTGATTTCTGCCGGGCGCGTGAACCTAAATCATCAAAATTGTTTGCGTCCGGACAAAGACGTTGGCGAAAACGCGTTGATTTCGGTGCGCGGGCTGGGACGCGCCAGGTTGCTGGAGGTTGGCGGAGTATCGAAAAAGGGGCGAAATTTCGTGAAAATCGGAATTTAGGAACTGTCCGGAAATAACTTGACTGTTTGGGCGCAGGATTTTTGTCGCAATGCGAGGAGCAAAAACCGCCGCGACCTAGTGTCCCATCCCGCATAAAAGTGAAGTTGGCACGCGAGGATTTTTGCTGAAAGACAAGGAAGCCCCGACGCCGCGTCCTGGAGGGACGCAAGGAGGGGCTGACGC
>WRGX01000213.1 GCA_009786975.1 Defluviitaleaceae bacterium | reverse complement strand
ATTTGATTCAATCGATGAGGTCAGTGACATTAACATCAACGATTGAAATGCAAAAAAATTGTAACATACTTGTAATATTTTTTCTATGCCTTATAATAAATTTAAGGTGAAGTTGACATGAAAACAGAAAATTTTCACGAATTCAACGAAATCGCCAAAAAACCGATTCGCTTGATTACGGTTTTGTATGCGTTGCTTAAATTTATTTTTTATGGAAATTTCAACGAGGGCTACTCTGCGGAACGGCTCGCAATGGGCGTTATAATGGTCGTTTTGATTTTCGTGTTTACCGAATTGAGGGTTTTCAACAAACCGTATCTTCCCGTAATTGTTGTCATGTCGCTTACGATTTTGGAGCTTTTATTTCTCGTGACGGTAACGGGCGACCGTTTGGCGTATTATTTTTTGGCGGCGATGCCCCTAATCTGCGTTTTGTACATAAACATGAAGGCCATTGCGATTGTGATTGCAGTAAACACGGTGATTACGTCGCTTTTGGTGTTTGTATTTCAAATTCCACTTTTGCGCAGCGACCGCCCTTCGACGTTTGCCGACGAAGCAAACAACTTTATGGGCATGATTTTTTTCTACATTATAGTGTATTTTCTTGGACACTTTTCGATTCGCAAGCTCATCAATTTACAAAGAGAAGCCGACTTTGCAACGCGTTCAAAAAGTAGTTTTATCGCAGCGGTTTCTCACGAGGTGCGCACGCCCCTTAACGCGATTATCGGCATATCCGAAATAAATTTGCAAAAAAACCTGCCGGCGGGCGTTGTTGGTGATATGGAGAAAATTTATGGAGCCGCGCGCAATCTTTTGGGGATAATCGGCGATATTTCCGATATTTCGAAAATTGAGGCAGGCAAACTCGAAGTTGTTCCCAAAGAATACGATACCGCGTCATTTATAAACGACACAGTGCATTTAAACATCGTACGAATCGGCTCGAAGCGATTAAAATTTATACTGGAAATCGACGACGATTTTCCCTCAAAAATTATCGGTGACGAACTTCGCATCAAACAAATTTTGAACAATTTGCTTTCAAACGCGATAAAATACACAGAGCAAGGTTTTGTAAAACTAACCGCGCGGCACGAACTCACAGACGACGAACTTTGGCTTGTTTTCACGGTTGAGGACAGCGGGCAGGGCATAAAAGAAGAGGATATGGCAAAAATATTTACAAAGTATACGCGCTTTAACTCCGATGCAAATCGTTTCATCGACGGAACGGGGCTTGGGCTTGTTATAACGCAACAATTTGTTGAACTTATGAACGGCACGATTTTGGCGGAAAGTGAATATGGCATGGGGAGTAAATTTACCGTTCGCATAGCCCAAAGCATTGCGCCGGGCGCGCCGCCGCTTGGTGCGGAGGTCGCGAAACAATTGCGCGGATTCAGCTTCGTGGGCAGCCGTCTTGTAAAAAAACAATTTGATGCAATTAACTGCGAAAGCATACTGGTTGTGGACGACGTTGAGTCCAATTTATACGTTGCCCAGGAGATGCTCGCTCTTTTCGACATCGAAATGGAGGCCGCAATGAGCGGCAAACAAGCCATCAAAAAAGTCCAAAGCGGCAAAACATACGATTTGATTTTCATGGACCACATGATGCCCGGAATGGACGGCGTTGAAGCAACGAAAATCCTGCGCGAATCGGGCTATGACGGAAAAATTATCGCGCTTACCGCAAACGCAACCGCCGATATCGGCGAGATGTTTATAAAAAACGGGTTCGACGACTTTATTTCAAAGCCGATTGATACAACTCGTTTGGGAGTGATACTTAAAAAATGGACATGATTTTGGCTGTAATGCCCCATCCGCCGCTTGCCGTGCCGGAGGTCGGCAGGGATGGCGTGTTAAAAATCTCCGAAACCGTAAAAGCTATGGACGAGGCTTCGCGCGAGATTGCGGACTTTCGCCCTGACACGGTTGTTTTTTTCACGCCGCACGGAACGATGTACAACGACTTTTTTCACATTTCACCGGGGGCGGAAGCGCGCGGCGATTTTGCGCGATTCGGCGCGAGGACGCCGACTTTTTCGGCGCGATACGACTCGGAGCTTGTGGCGGAAATTTCGATTATCGCGGAAGAGCAAAATTTCCCCGCCGGGAGCTTTGGCGAACGCGAAAAATCCCTTGACCACGGCGTTTTGGTGCCGATGTATTACCTTAACAAATTCTTTTCGGATTACAAAACCGTGCGCGTTTCGCAGTCGGGGCTTAGCGTTTCGGCGCATGTTGACTTGGGTGCGATGATTATGCAGGCGGCGGGAAATTTGGGGCGGCGGATTTGCGTTGTCGCGTCGGGGGATTTGTCGCATAAACTCGGCGGTTCCTACGGATTCGCGCCCGAGGGCGAAATTTTTGACCGCGACGTAATGAAATATTTGCGCGAAACGGACTTCGATTCGCTACTCGCCATGCCGTATGATTTGCGCGAGGCTGCCGGCGAATGTGGATACGGTTCGTTTGCAATGCTTGCGGGATGCGTGGCGGGGCGCGAGGTTTCTGCAAGGCAACTTTCATATGAATGCCCCTTTGGTGTGGGCTACGGAGTGGTGATTTTTCATGCATGAGAACGCCTATCTTGGGCTGGCGAGGAAATCGCTGGAACATCGCGTTGAAACAGGCCGCAGGATGACGCTTGCGGAGGCGGGAGATTTGCCGCAGGAAATGCTTTCGAACCGGGCGGGCGCGTTTGTGTCGCTTCATATTAATGGGCAACTTCGCGGATGCATCGGCACAATTTCCGCGACAACGAATTGCATCGCCGAAGAAATTTTGAGAAACGCGGTTTCGGCGGGGGTGCATGACCCGCGATTTCCGCCTGTTTCTGCGGAGGAATTGCCGCGTCTTTCGTACAAAGTTGACGTTCTGGATGAGCCGGAGGACATCAGCGGGCCGGACGAATTGGACGTGAAACAATATGGCGTAATCGTCACAAGTGGTTATAAAAGCGGCTTGTTGCTTCCGAATCTTGACGGCGTGGATTCGGTTGCGTATCAGATTGAAATTGCGTGCCAAAAGGCGGGCATTGCGCCGGGCGAAGAATTCTCGATGCAACGGTTTAAAGTCACGCGGCATGGATAAGGTGCTTTGCGCGCCCTGCAAAATCTGTCCGCACGAGTGCCTGCTTGCCGACGGCGAAGCGGGCTTTTGTGGTGCGCGAAAAAATATCGGCGGTGAAATTATCGCGGAATCCTACGGCAAAATCACCGCAATCGCCGTTGACCCCATTGAAAAAAAGCCGCTCCGCATGTTTTTTCCCGGACGCGACATACTTTCAATAGGAAGCTACGGCTGCAATTTCCGCTGCGCCTTCTGCCAAAACGCCAAAATCGGCGCGCCAAGCGCGCTGTGGGAACCGGGGACACGTGACGGGGGCGACACATTCCCTCGAAGCCGGACCGCGCCAAGCGCGGGGTGGGAACCGGGGACACGTGGAAGCGGCTACACATTCCCTCGAAGCCGGATACGATTTTTTTCGCCGGATGAGCTTGTGCGAATCGCCCGCGAAACGCCGAACAACCTCGGCATCGCCTACACTTACAACGAGCCGCTTATAAATTTCGAATTTTTGCTCGACTGCGCCCGCGAGGTTCGCGCGGCGGGCATGAAAAACATCGTTGTTACAAACGGTTTTATTAATCCCGAGCCGCTTGAGGAACTTTTGCCGCACATCGACGCATGGAACATCGATTTAAAGGCGTTTACGCCCGAATTTTACGCGCAAATCAGCGGGGAGCGCGCCAAGCGCGCGGTGGACACCGGAGGCGCGTGTCGGGGGCGGCGCATTCCCTCGAAGCCGGATTCCGTTTTCGAATGCGTAAAAAACACAATTACCCGTGCGCAAAAAGTTGACACCGGGGACGCGTGCCAGCGGCGGCGCATTCCCTCGAAGCCGGATTCCATTTTCGAATGCGTAAAAAACACAATTACCCGTGCGCAAAAAATCGCCCACGTTGAAGTCACAACCCTCGTAATCCCCGGCGAAAACGACGACGATATCGAGCCGATTGCGCAGTGGCTTGCCTCACTTTCGCCCGAAATTCCGCTTCATATCTCGCGATTTTTCCCCTGCCACGAATATGCCGACCGCGAACCGACGCCGCCGGAAAAAATTTTAGAACTGCAAGTTATTGCAAAAAAATACCTGCAAAATGTTTTTTGCGGGAATATTTAAAACAGAGTCGGCGAGTGTCACTCGCCGACTCCATTTACAAATTTTATAAACGGCTTCGAGAGAACGCGTCGCCGCCGACACGCGCCCTCGCTGCACATCGCGCGCTTGGCGCGCTAAGGAGTGTACGAATGAAACTTGCATCATGGAATGTAAACGGCCTGCGGGCGTGCATGAACAAAGGCTTTGCGGACTTTTTGCGCCGCGAAGATTTTGACATAATCGGCATACAGGAAACAAAAATGCAGCCGGAACAAGCGGAGTTCGACTTTCCGGGTTATGAAATGTTCTGGAACTCGGCGGAAAAAAAGGGCTACTCCGGCACGCTTGTTTTAACAAAAACGCCGCCGATTTCAGTACAAAACGGCATGGGCATTGAATTCGGCAATGGGGAGCATGACCGCGAGGGCCGAATTATCGCCCTTGAGTTTGAAAAATTTTTTTTCATCACGGTCTATACGCCAAATTCGCAACGCGGTCTCGCGCGCCTCGAATATCGAATGCGCTGGGAGGACGATTTTCGCGCGTTTTTAAAGGGCTTCAAAAAGCCCGTTATTTTGTGCGGGGACTTAAACGTGGCGCACAAAGAAATCGACATAAAAAACGCCCGCGCAAACGTAAATAACGCGGGCTTTACGCCGCAAGAACGCGAAAAAATGTCCGCACTTTTAGCGGCGGGTTTCATTGACACATTTCGCGATTTAAACCCCGATGTATCGGACGCGTACACATGGTGGTCGTATATGGGGCGCGCGCGCGAAAAAAACGTGGGTTGGCGCATCGATTATTTTTTAATTTCGGACGACTTGCACGAAAACCTTCGCGACGCAATGATTTATCCGCAAATTTTCGGCTCGGACCATTGCCCCGTCGGGATTGTTATAAATTAGGAAACGTCAGGAAACAACAAATCCCCCGCCCTCAAACCGAGCATCTCCCCTACCCTTCCCCGCAAAAATCCAAAAAACCTCGCCCCCGTGCGCAAGCAGCGGAATTTCATCGCGCTTGCGGCGGGGGATTTTTTCGTCGGTGAAATAATCCTGCAATTTTTTTGTAAAAAATTTTCCGTCGGCGTTTTTAAATGTAATTTTATCGCCGGGGCGACGCGTGCGCAAAAAAAGCGGTTCCGGATAGGGATGACCGTGCAAAAGCGTAAACTCTTTGCCGATTTCGGGGACAAAAACACAAACCCCCGACGTTATTTCATAGCAAAATCCCGCATTTTCCGCCGCCGCATTTTCCGCCGCGTAAAAAATCAACACCCCGTATTGCCAAACAACAACGCAACCCGGCAAATGCACCTCACGCCCGCTCCCGCCCCGCGCAAGCTCCATTACAGCCGCGACATGCACCTGCGAAATATCGGTCAAATCCTGCCTCCGCGCTTCCGCAATCGCCCGCCGCACAACCCGCGCGGCAATCGCATCATGCAAGACCGCCAGTTTATCCGCACACAAGCATAAGGGGGAATCTCCCGTCCGCGGGGACATTCCCCCGCCCGCCATGCATTCCGCATACGCCTCCCGCGCCACGCCCTCAATAAAATCGCAGTCTCCGCGCAAAATCCCCGCCGCCCTCGCAATCGCCGCCCTCGCGCCCGAATTAATTTCCGCTTCAAGCGCGGGAATAATCTTATTCCGCACGCGGTTTCGCGCAAAATCATTGGATGAGTTGGTCGAATCAACCAAAAATTCGATACCGCGCTCGTGCAAAAACGCCTCAATTTCCGCCCGCGAAACCTCAAGAAGCGGCCGAATAATCGCCCCGGAAATCGGCGGAATCCCCCCAAGCCCGCGAAGCCCCGCGCCGCGACAAAGATTCATTAAAACGGTTTCGGCATTATCATCCGCATTATGCCCGACGGCAATTTTCCGCGCATTAAAATCAAGCCGCGCCTGTTCAAAAAATCGATACCGCGCAATCCGCCCCTCCTCTTCCGAAAATTTATCAAAGGACGCCCGAAAAACCCGCAATTCAATCCCCTCACGCGCGCACAAATCGCGCACAAAAGCCTCGTCCCGCTCCGATTCCTCCCCCCGCAAGCCATGGTTAACATGCGCCGCAAAGACCCTCGCCCCCGCCTCACGAAGCACAAAAAGAAGCGCGACCGAATCCGCGCCGCCGCTAAGCCCGACAACAATGTCGTCACCGCTGTATTTATCTCGCATAATCATGCCTTAAATTATAGCAAAAATTTTGAAAAAAAAATTCCACTTTACCATCGGCAAATAAAGTGCTATACTTGCCGCAGGTTCAATTAAATATGGAGGGGGGTGTTCCCGCGCAGGTTATCGACGGACACGGCTTATGCTGTCGCGACTTATCGGCGGGTTTTTTTGGTTCTTGCAATACTTTGCAACATATTTTATAAAGGAAACATTAACTCGATAGGAGGAAACAAACATGCAAACAAACCGATTCAAGAAAGTTCTGTCTTTAGTGCTTGCATTCACGCTCGTGCTGGGCTTGTTCCCGGTGGCGGCATTTACGCAGGACAACAACAACGAGTACAATTACACAGTCGATGGTGTCGTATATGACGACTACCAATACGAGGACAACGACACACCGGACAAAACCGATTATCCCTATGACAACAACAATAATAACAATAACAACAACGATGACGATGGCTATAGCGACGGTTACTATGACAACAACAATAACGATGTCAAAGACAATAACAATAACAACAACAACAACAACAACAATAACAATAACGACCAAGACACCGACGAAACATACGCAGACCCCGACAACGATGCAAATCTTTCCACACTGCCGGATGACGACTACGCTGAAATTATCCCTCTCAGTAATCCGACACAGTCTTGGGCTTTGTTGCCAAATGCTGTAAACGGCGCGGAAACCATTATCACGTGGGCTCAAATGGGTATAAACTTCACCCAACTGCGCGCAAACGGCGCAACAAGCGTCAGAGCAGTCCCGACCGCCGAGGTCAACGGCGCGATAGCCCTCGCCCGTCCCGATGGTTATGACACCCTTGCAATGGGGGGAAGCATGGCGGCCTTTGACAATGCGGTGCAAACTCTCGCCGACAACCACACGGGTTTGCGCTTGTGGGGATGGGGCGGAACTTGGACGGTTGAACGCTTGGAGTTCCGCAATGCTGCCGGCGAAATAATCCACGTGCTTAACGACGGCATCGCTCCCGATACCGGGGACTCCATCTATTTCTATTTCCCGTCTAAAACCAACGGGGACCCGGATTTGTACATCCCATTTGCCGATATTTTTGCCGGTACGAGCTTTACCATGGCAGGATTAGTTGCCGACGGAGCTGTAACCTTAAGAGTCCACGGCTCAGCCGGTGCAAACGGGCGAATCCAGCTTGAAGGCGGCGCATGGGGGTCAGGCAGCTATTTTCAAGGCAGCGGCGCGGTTTGGCCGGGCGATTTGGTGCCTCAAGCCGCTCACCACACAATGAGAGTGACATCGCATTGGGGTGAATGGCACGTCAACCAACTCGAATTTCTAAACTCTGACGGCGACGCGATTCTCACCGTAGACCACGGCACCGGAACAACGACTCCATGTTGCCCCGACTTCCCGAATTGCGATTGCGATGACCGCGATTTCCTCGCGCGCATGGGAACGGGCTGGAATTTGGGCAATACCTTTGATGCGTGGTTCGGCACTGTAGGACAATTTTCGCAGACGGCAACAACCGCAGGGCTTATCGGCTGGGAAACAGGATGGCTTGGCGGCCAGGCAAACGTAACCACACAAAGCCTTATCCGCGAAGTAAGAGCGCAAGGATTCAACACGATAAGAATCCCCGTTTCGTGGCACATGGTTTCTGACCCGGACAATAACTGGCAAGTTAACCCGGTGGCTATGGCACGGGTCAGAGAAGTTGTGCAATGGGCATACGACGAAGGCCTCTTCATCATCCTCAACACGCACCACGAAAACCGCGTGTTGTTTTTGGGTAACTTAGACGCGGGCAGACCGGGTAGCGTAGAACACATCGGTTCCCCCACAATAACTGTCCCCACAAGCGACCCGACACACCCGGGGAATATTTTCATACGTCGAATTTGGCATCAAATTGCCGAAGAATTCAACGATTTTGGCGAAAGACTGATTTTTGCCGGAATGAACGAGCCGCGCGATGAAGGCGGTCAAGCCGAATGGAACGGCGGAACGGTAAACGTTCGAAGCAACGTAAACAGCCTGAACCAAGTATTTGTTGACACGGTAAGGGCAACCGGCGGAAATAATACGGACAGATTCCTTCAAGTCCCCACCGTTTCCGCAGGCTCGAACAATAACGCAATGAACGCCTTCAGGGTTCCCCTCGACCTTCCGCAACATCAATTCGAAGTGGCACCCAACGTAACAAATGTCGGCTATGGTGACACAAATATCAGCAGCCGCAGACTGCTTTTCTCCATCCACACCTACTCGCCGTTCGCATGGGCGCATGACGGCGTGGGAACGTATTTCTCCCCCGGTGCCGGATTGAACGCCATAATTACCGACCTTAATCGTGTTGAAACTCGCGCGAATCAACTGGGTCTGGGCGTTCTCAAGGGCGAATGGGGTTCGATTCACGGGTCCCTCGGCGCAGGAGCAAACCAAGCCCTTCGCAATGAGCAAAGACCCATTCACGCCGAGGATTATGTCCGCGAATCAAGCGCGCGCGGCATGGTTTCGGTTTGGTGGGACAATGGCGGATGGGGTAACGCCGGCCACAGCTTCGGGCTTATCCCGCGGCAGCCGCCCCACATTCCTGCCGACCCCGTCAGAGCAGAAGTCTCACAAGCTGTAATTAACTCGGTTACCCAGTCGGTAACCCCCACAAGATTTGAATTAACCATTAACGGAAGTTTTGCCTCCGATTCCGGTCAAGGTCGTTTCGCAGCCGGCGATACGGTAACAATTCACGCAGGCGAAAGAGTCGACGGGTTTGTATTTGCGGGCTGGACGGTTGATGCAGGCGGCGTGACTTTGGCAGACGCAAGCAGCCCGACCACCACGTTTACCATGCCTTCGATTCCTGTAACGGTTACCGCAACTTGGCAACTGGCCGGCGTTATCACCGAAATATGGTCGCTTCGCACGGATGAGTATGTCCAAGGCCTTAACACGGGCGACGCAACAGACCTTGGCGGCACCCCGTATGTTGATGCCGATGGACTTTCCGCTGTCATTCAAACCGACGCGGACGGCAATTTCCTGCGCCTTACTAACAGGGATGACGAAAACGCGTTGGTTCTTCCGCACAGTGTGCATGAGTTTGAAGTGGGCGACTTGATAGAGGTTGAAGCACGTTTCAGCGACGAACTCATTGACGCCTTCCAAGATGCTTGGGATAACAGAGACCCGAGACAACAGGGCTTTTGGACCGGTTTCCAAATCATTGTTGCCGACGCAGACGATGACGATTTTGAATATTCCTTTGCATTGGCCGAAATGCCACTTATTAACATCGGGCAGTGGGGTCCGGGAGCGGGCGACCTTTGGGACGATGCAGATGGTGTCACTTGGGATGATTTCCGCCAAGACCCGGTATTTGCCCTCGAAGCAATTATTCCCGAGGAGATGAGAGTGTACGAATGGGACGACGCATTACAGACCGATGTGTTTATCGGCTATGCTAACCCGATTGATATTCTCAACATGGCATCCAATCCGGTCATCAGCATATCCGTAGGCGGTCAAGTTCTTCCGACACAAGTCGAAGATATGTATATCTACAATATAACCATCACTCGCGGCATACTTCCCGACTGCGACTGCGACGAATGCGGCTGCGTGGAATGCTTCCCGCCCGACGGCGATTGCGGCGTTTGCGAAAATTGCGACCCCGATGGCGGTGAAGACGACAATAATAATAACAACAACAATAATAACAACAACAACAACGGAGGCGAAGGCCCCGGTCCCGGAGCCGGCCAAGCCGGTGGTGGCGGAACATGGCTGGACGACTCCAACCCCGGACTTCCCCCGCTTGACCCGAGGGCTATCCTACCCCAACCCGACACCGATGGTGATGACGACGATGCCGATGCCGACGATGACGACGCTGACGAACCCGCCGACTATGACATTTGGTTTACGTTGCAAGTAGGCTCGCCGTTCCTCCGTAATCATGTTACAAACACAACCGAATACATGGGCGTTGCGCCGATAATTGATAACGGTCGGACGCTTGTTCCCGTGCGGTTTATTGCGGAAATACTTGGCGCAACGGTTAGCTGGAATGAGGCCACGCGCGAGGTTACGCTTACACAAGGCGGCAACAACTTGTCCTTCGGAATCGGCGAAACCGCCACCGGCATGGACGTTCCCGCACAAATTATCGACGGACGCACGATGGTTCCGCTGCGCTTTATCAGCGAATTCTTCGGCGCGGAAGTTGACTGGGATGATGCTACAAGAATTATTACAATCAGCAGATAGTAACTTGTGAAATTTTTACAACAGGCTTGAAAAAGCGCGCACTGCGCGCATTGGGCACCGAGGACACATGTCGGCGGCGACGCATTCTCTCGAAGCCGTAAACAGTTTCCTCGCCCATGAAAAAAAGGCCGCTTCGCTTTTAAAGCGAGGCGGCTTTTTTAAAAAGGTGTGTTCATAGCACGGAATGCCGAATTGGCGCGGCAAATTTTTGTCGGTTTTCGCCGTTTCCGCCGCCGCGACCCGGCGGAACGTTTTCAGAAGCCATGAAAAATGGACAAAAACAAGGGATGCCGTATTTATTTTGGTCTCTATATTTTTCATACAAGCCACTTTGGTCAAACTCGCCCTGGGTTAAACTTATAAAATAACGTGAAAATTCAATGAAATATGGTAATTTTAATCGCATCCAATATCACAGAAAATCCCAGCAATTAAGCACTTTTCAAGCCCCATAATCGGCAATTCCGAGCAAGGAGCTTCATCAATTTTACTCCCTCAACGTTTTCTGTGCTACGATTGGAAAAAAGGAGCTGATACAAATGGAAAAAATTCTTGAAAGAATCGCGGGAATCGTTGAAAAAAATGCCATCCAAGGCGGCGAATTTACGGGGCAAATTTGCGTGTTATCGCTGATTGACGAGGACGGGTTTCCGACCGCGGCAGTCTTAACGCCGTCCCGCGCCAACGGCTGTCGCGTGCTGACTTTTGCCACATTACTCGACGGCAACGCTGCAAAACGTGCAGCCGCTTGCGGCCGCGCAAGCGTGTGTTTCGCGTCGGCGGCGCACTGCATAAATCTTGTCGGCGAAATCGAGGTTCTCACATCGGCGGAAGCAAGGCGCGAAACGTGGTACGACGCCCTTTCGCACCATCACAGCGGCGCGGATGACCCGAATTACGGCGTGCTGAAATTCACAACGAAACGCTGCAAATACTTTTTCACCGACGATGCAAGCGAGGGCGGTTTTAATATTTAAAACACCTCCAATAATATCAGAAACGGACAAGAAAAAGTTCATGAAAAAAACGAGTCGGCGAGTGACACTCGCCGACTCATTTTTTTTCATCCATATGCCGATATAAATTCATACGGAAATTTCAGGAGGGCTTTTTATGCGAATTTCATCGAATTTTAATCCCATTATGAACGCGCAAAACGCGCAAAATCAAAACGACAACAACAGAACGTTCCGCATGAACCGCGACTCCGAGCGGCGCGTACGTCAAGCTCGTGCAAGCGGGCGGCGTGATTTTGCTGCCGAACGCAGGGCGGCGCAGGAGCATGAACTGCAACTTCGCGAGTCCGAAGAAGCGCGTATTTTGAAAATTAACGAGCAAATGAATCTTCTTGCCGAGCGCAGGATATCGCTTGGGCTGGAAATTGACCATGTGGCGGAACGCATGATAACTCTGAAACGCGAGCAACAAAGAAACGAAGCGTTGGGCATTTTTGCGGAACCCGTGGATTTTGCCAACATGAGCGATTCGGCGAACGAAATTTTTGATTATTTGGCAAACGGCGAAGAACGCTTGGAAGATTTAGAGCTTCAACTTTCGCAAACCGAAGCCACGATGGATTCGCTTTCGAGCCAAATCGCGCAAATTCACGCGGCCCGTGCCGAACGTGAAAGAATCGCCATGGAGCGCGAGTTTGCGCGTATGCAGGAAGAAATGGAAGAACGGATACGCGAACGCGAACGCATTGCCGAAGAGCAGCAGGAAAACAGGACGGACAGGACCGAGGAAGAACTCGAGGCGGACGCCCAAAGTTCGACAGTTCGTTCATTGTTAACTGCGGACGCGCGGATGCAAGATATCCGCTCGTTGTCCCGCACACGCGCACAATTGCAAGCATCGGCAACGCGCATGGAAGGCGAAGCCCGCTTCGACAGAGAGCGCACGCGCATCGCAAATGCCGAAATTGAAGCGCATGTCGCGCGTCAAAACGTTCAAGCCCGCGAGGAATACATTGCGGCAAGGGCGGCGGCAGAGGAAGACCCGGACCTCCCGGTACCCAGGAGAACCGAACCCTTGCAGGCGCAACTGCTCTATGACCGCAATCCCCTTTCACCCGATGGCTTCCGCGGACGCCACCTCGCCCGCCTAAACGGCGCAATTGCGGGCTTGGATGCAAGCATAAACCGCTCCGTAGCCGCCCTTTACCGCGACAGCCAACGCTTGCAGGAGTCGCAACTCCGCGTCGCCCGCGAAATGGCGGAAGCCGAAAGCGAAAGCGACGACGATAACAACGAAGAAAATCAAGAAAAAATCATAAATTACACGTTGTAAAAAAAACTCCTTCGTATTAGAATAAATCTGTCGAAGGAGGTCGTAAAATGCAACTCCCTGAAAATATGGCCATTTATTTAATTGCGGCGGTGATTCTTTTAATCGTCGCGCTTTTTTTGCAAAATTTTCGAAATGCGAAAAAAAATGAGGAACGACTAAGCAAACTTCGCGAAGAAATTTTTTATCAGCTAACAAGCGAAAACCGTTTTTTGCGCGACGAGCTTGAATCGCGGCTTGACCGTTTGCGCGACAGCTTGATGGCGGTTTTCGAATCCGGCCGCGAGTCCAACCAGCGCGCAATTTCCGCGCTTTCGCACGAAATCAACGAAACCCTGCACAATTTCCTGCGTCACACAAACGAAAGCCTCGAATCCATCCGAACCTCGAACGAAAAAAAGCTCGACGAAATGCGCAACGTCGTCAATGAAAAACTGGAAAAAACCCTTGAAACGCGTCTGCAAAAATCCTTCGAAACCGTAAGCCAACAGCTCGAAAGCGTGAATCGCGGTTTGGGCGAAATGAAAACCGTCGCGCAATCCGTCGGCTCGCTGAATCGGATTTTGGCAGGCTCGAAATCGCGCGGAATTTTGGGCGAAGTCCAACTAGCCCACATAATCGAGGACATGCTTCCCCCACAACTTTACGACAAGGAAGTTTCCACGAAAGTCGGCGCGACAAGCCGCGTGGAATACGCGGTAAAACTCCCCGGCGCGGAGGACGGTGCGCATGTTTACCTCCCCATCGACTCGAAATTCCCGCTCGAAACCTACGAGCGGCTTTTGGACTGCTATGAAATCGGCGACCCCGAAGAAATCGAACCCGCGCGCAAAGCCCTTTTCGCCCGCATAAAAATTTTCGCGAAAGACATCCGCGACAAATACATTTCCCCGCCGGAAACCACCCATTTCGCCGTAATGTTCCTGCCGACCGAGGGGCTTTACGCCGAAATCGCCCGCGAGGCAGCCTTTTTCGAGGCCCTCCGCCAAGACGGCATAATAATCACAGGCCCCACGACCTTTTCCGCGATGCTGAATTCCCTCCAGCTCGGCTTCAAAACCCTGCAAATCCAAAAAGGCGCGGCTGACATCGAAAAAACCCTCGGCGCGGTCAAAAAAGAATTCACGACCTTCGAAGCCTCCCTGAAAAAAGCCCAAAAAAGAATCAGCGACGCCGGCAACGAACTCGACCACCTCGTCGGCACCCGCACCAACGCGATAAATCGCAGTCTGCGCGATGTGCAGATGTATACCGGCGCGGAAAATGTGCTTGGAATTTCCGCCGACAGCGAGGATTCGCCCGAATAAATTTTCGGCAACAACTCCACATTTCGACGCTCAAGGGAGGCGAAAAGTGTGAAAAATCAGCGAGAGGAATGCGGGCGACCAATTTTTAATGGCGATTTGCGCGCTCAGCGAATGACGAAAACCATGAAACTAAAAAAGCGCGCCAAGCGCGCAGTGGACACCGGGGACATGTGTCGGCGGCGACGCATTCCCTCGAAGCCGGGAGCAGTTTCCTCGCCCATAAAAAAGCGCGCCAAGCGCGCAGTGGACACCGGGGACATGTGTCGGCGGCGACGCATTCCCTCGAAGCCGGGAACAGTTTCCTGGCCCATAAAAAAAATTCGCCTAGCGGAATCCAATATCGACGAAACCGCCGCGCGAATTTTAGGCCACGAATACGCAATGAAATTTCTCGCGCTTCCTTTCAAAAAAGACGGAAGTGAAGGGGAGCATTTGCACGTCGCAATGACGGAGCCGGAAAACGCCGTGCGGGTTAGGGATTTGGCGGATATTACGGGATGCTTCATCCTCCCGATTTTGGCGGAAGAAAGTGATTTGCGGTTTTACATAAATAAAATTTTCGGCGGCGAAGAAATTGAGTCGATTGCGTCGAAATTTTTGGTCGACCAACGCCTTAAAAACCGAGGCGATTCCGAAATGTCGTCCGAACTTTTGGCGGAAATTTCTGCCGCGCCAACTGTGCGATTTATTGATTCGCTGATTGAAGCGGCGGCAGTGAGCCGCGCAAGTGACATACATATTGAGCCGTTCGGACGCCAACTTAGGGCGCGTTTTCGTGTTGACGGCGCGCTTGTTACCGGCGGAACGGTTGATATCTCGATGCTTTCTAAGGTTATTTCGCGGCTGAAAATCATGGGCGGCATGGATATTGCGGAAAAACGGATTCCGCAAGACGGGCATTTTTCCATGATTGTTGCGGGCGAAAAAGTTGAATTTCGGCTTAGCACGCTTCCGACGACGCAGGGTGAAAAAGCGGTTATTCGCTTGCTTTACGGGCAAAAATTTCGGCTTAAAAAGGATGATTTGGGGTTTTGTGAAAAAGACCTCGCGCAGCTGACGGAGCTTTTCAAACGTCCCCACGGCGCGATTTTTATGACGGGCCCAACGGGCAGCGGAAAATCCACAACGCTAAACTGTTTTTTGGAGGAGCTTAACACCGACGCGCGAAATATTGTCACGGTCGAAGACCCCGTCGAGAACCCGCTTTTGGGCATTTCGCACGTTAATGTCGAGCGTCATACGCTGAATTTCGCGAGCGCGCTGCGCCATATTTTGCGGCAAGACCCCGACATTATAATGATAGGCGAAATTCGCGACGAGGAAACCGCGCGAATCGCCGTCCGCGCCGCAATCACCGGACACGTTGTTTTAAGTACGTTGCACACAAACGACGCCGCGGGCGTAATCGAGCGGCTTTGCGACATGGGTGTCCCGCTGTATTTGATTGCCTCCGCACTTAACGGCATTATTTCGCAACGGCTTGTTCGCCGAATTTGCCCCGAATGTTCGCGCGAGGCAGAGCTTTCCGCGCGACAGGCGCGACTGCTTGCTTTGGACAAAAATACCCGCGTCTGTGAAGGCGCGGGCTGTGTGCATTGTGATTTTTCGGGCTATCGTTCGCGTTTTGCCGTGTACGAATATTTTGTAATAGACGAAACAATGCGTCGCGAAATGATTGAAAACCCCGCCGCTTATTGCGCAAAACTTCGCAGGCGCGGCGGCCTGCGCGAAAACGGCCTGCGCGCGATTCTCGAGGGGCGCACAACCGCCGAGGAAATTATCCGCGCGCTTAATGTTGACGGGAGCGAGCGCGATACGGAGGAGCTACTGCCCCATCCCTAAAAGCATCATGCTCCCAATTCCTTCATCAATTTTTTCACCGTGGTAATTTCGTTTATTTTGTGAACTTCGCTTCCGCAAAAAACAAGCCCTTGGTCAATGTTGCCCATGACGGAATTTATCAAGGCGTTTGTTATGCAATAGGGAATTGTTTTCGGGTTACAGTTGGCAATGCAGTTTCGGCAACTTTCTATTTTTTCGCCCGCAGAAAGTTTTTGGATAAATGCGTTGTTTAGTGCGCGTCCGGGCAGACCGATTGGGCTTTTTGTTATAATTACGTCCTCTTGCTTTGCGTTCACATATGCGAGTTTGAAGTTTTCGTGTGCATCGCATTCTTCCGTTGTAACGAAGCGTGTTCCAATTTGAACGCCCGCAAAACCAAGGCTTAAATAATGCTCAACGTCGCCCTTGTCAAAAATTCCGCCACCGAAAACAGTCGGAATTTTTTTGTTGTACTTTTCTTCATAGGCGGAAATTTCGGATATAATCGGGACGGGGTCGAATTCTTTTTTCACTTCTTCCGCAGAAAACCCCAAATGCCCGCCCGCTTTCGGCCCTTCGACAACAACCATATCCGCCGTAACGCCATATTTTTTGTCCCACATTTTCAAAAGAACAGACGCGGCTTTCGCGGAAGAAACAATCGGCGCGATTTTTACCGCCGAGCCTTTTACCAGTTCGGGCAAATTAAGCGGAAGCCCCGCGCCGGAAATAATTAAGTCGGCGCAGTTTTCCACGCAACATTTTACATAGTCGGCGTAATGCGTAACTGCGCACATTATGTTTACGCCGATAACTCCTCCTCGCGCAATTTTTTTCGCCTTTTTGATGTGCAACGCCAAAGCATCCAAATTTGCCTTGAATGGGCTTGAGGAAAAATCAGAGCGGTTAAAGCCGATTTGCGCGGCAGAAATTACCCCTATGCCGCCTTCCGCCGCAACCGCGCCCGCAAGCGAAGAAAGGCTTACGCCAACGCCCATTCCCCCTTGAATAATCGGAATGGCGGCGGCAAGGCCCGAAATATTTAACGGTTTGAAATTATTCACAAGAACACCTCGTTTACGGAATAATGTGCGAAACGGCAACAGCATCAAGCCCCAAATGTATCGCCAGTACCGGGCCGATTTTGTTGAGGCTAACGGGCAACTCGGGTTTGTCGGCGCGAAGCATATTGCAAATATTTGTAGAAATTGTGCCGCTTCCGATGTAATTTACCACAACTTCTTCTGCATGAGGACTGATTGTCTCCATCAGTTCTTTCAAAATATTCGAGTTGCCGCGCACCATTCCTCCGAAAGAAACCACGCCCTCTTTCAAATGCAAAACGGGCTTTATGTTCAAAATATTCGTGGTCATTTTTGCAAAACCACGCCCGCTTTTTTTAAGCGGACTTAAATCGGCAACGGTAAAAACAATAGAAATTTTTTCGCGCACTTGCTCAAGTTTTTTGATTGCTTCGGGAAGCTGCATACCGCCATCAATCAGCGAAACGGCTTTTTTTACAAGCAAATTAAGCCCGCCCGCGATTAGCCTGCTGTCCATAACCGCGATGTTGCTCTTTCCCGACAACTTTGCGGCGGCGTGCGCCGCGCTGTAAGTCCCGCTCAAACGCGACGACATCGTTATACATAAAACATCGTTGCCGTTTTTCGTTTCTTCCTCGAAGCAACTTAAAAACGCCGCAGGATTCGGCTGTGATGTTGACAATTTTTTTGCGTGATTGATGAGTTGCTCAAATTCGTCATTTTTGTCGCTGAACGATTCCAAATACGTCCTGTCGTTCGCAATGTAGTTCACGGGAATAATTTTTACTCCCAGCGCGTTCGCTTCCATTTCCTTAAAATATGCACATGAATCTGTAACAACGGTAATCACTGAATCTCACCCAGCTTTCTGTACCGCATATATCTTTTTTCGGTCAGATTTTCTTCTGCGGAATTTTTTTCAAACGTATGAATTAGTTTTTGTTTGATGGTTTCATAAATTTTTTCATCCTCGGCAATGATTTGTTCGATTACTCCGAATTGCAATAAATCTTCTGCGGTAAGTTTCAAGCATTCGGCGGCTTCCTTTGCCTTGCCGCCGTCTTTCCAAAGTATCGCCGCGCAACCTTCGGGAGAAATAACGGAATACACTGAATTTTCCAGCATCCAAACCTCATCCGCAACGGCAAGTGCCAACGCACCGCCGCTTCCTCCCTCACCGATAATTATTGAAATAATCGGCGTTTTCAGTGTCATCATTTCCATGAGATTTTCGGCAATAGCTTGCCCCTGTCCTCGCTCTTCCGCGCCAACGCCGCAAAACGCGCCCGGCGTATCAACGAAACAAATTACGGGTCGACGAAATTTTTCGGCGAGTTTCATTTGGCGCAAGGCCTTTCTGTAACCCTCCGGGTGTGCCGAGCCGGAGTTTCTAAGCCCGCGTTCCTTGACGTTCTTTCCCTTTTCCACGCCAATTACCGTAACCGGAATGTCACCAAGCCGTCCTATTCCCGCAATAATTGAAGCATCGTCGGCAAAACGTCTGTCGCCGTGCATTTCCGCAAAGCCGCTTATGATGTTTTCGATGTAACAGGCGGTGGTTGCTCGGCCTTTCGCCCGAGCCTGTGAAACACGTTTGTATGCTGTCATTGTGCAACCTCCCTTGCGTGCAGCTTCAAGATGCGAGAGATATACCTTTTGTGCCGCCTACGGTCAATAACATCGTCAACAAATCCCTTTTGCAACAAGAATGCAGACGATTGAAACCCGTCCGGCAATTTTTTTCCCGTGGTTTGTTCAATCACACGCGGGCCTGCGAAACCGATTCTTGCGAACGGCTCGGCGATAATTATATCCGCCTGCATTGCAAAGCTGGCGGTTACGCCACCCATTGTGGGGTCGGTGAGCACGCAAAAATATAGATTTCCCGCATCACTGTGCAGTTTTACTGCACCCGAAATTTTCGCCATTTGCATAAGCGACAGGATGCCCTCTTGCATTCGTGCGCCGCCCGAAACGGTAAACCCAACCACGGGCAAATTCTTTTCCGTTGCATATTCAAAAAGCCTCGTGATTTTTTCGCCCACGACCGTCCCCATGCTACCCATCATAAAATATGGATTCATCACAAAAACCGCCGCTGCAAGACCATTAATCGTGCATTTTCCACAAACGACGGCTTCTTGCTCTGAACTTTCCATTTTCGCGTTACGAAGTTTCTTTTCGTAATTGGGAAAGCCAATAATATTCGATGACGTTAAATCGGAGTCAAACTCCGTAAAAGAGCCTTTGTCGCAAATAAAATCCAATCGCCGTCGCACGCTTAGTAAGAAATGATAGCGACAATACGGGCAAACATACACGGTATCAGCCAGTTCGCTTGACGATAAACTTTTCTTGCATTTCAGGCATTCAACGGAAAGTTCTTCGTCAAAATTTTTCGGGTCGAAGTTTTTGCGGGAGAAAACGGAAAATTTTCCGTGGCCTTCAAGCGTGTTTTTCGGTTTTTTGAAAATCATATGCTCATTCCTTCCAAGAGTCGTGCAAGCGATGCAGTCGTGTGCGCACCGGAATCAAATTCATCACAGGAGAGAATATCCATTTGCAAATCGGAATTATGCTCCACTCCTTCAATGATTAATTCGCACAGCGCGGCTTTCATTTTTCGGATGGCTTCGTTGCGTGTACGCGCGGCAACGACCAGCTTTCCTATCATCGAATCATAGAACGGCGGTACGGAATAACCGTGATAAATTGCGGAATCGAAACGAACCCACGGTCCTCCGGGAGTGTGAAGCATCGTAATTTTTCCCGCAGACGGACGGAAATCCATGTACGGGTTTTCCGCGCAAATGCGGCATTCGATTGCGTGACCGTCGAAATTTATTTCGTCCTGCGAAAAATCCAGAGGCACGTTTGCTGCAATTCGTATTTGCCATTTCACAAGGTCGATGCCCGTAACCATTTCCGTAACGGGATGCTCAACTTGGAGGCGAGTGTTCATTTCCATAAAATAAAAATTGCCGTCTTTGTCGCAAAGGCACTCGATTGTTCCCGCGCCGCGATAATCAACGGCTTTTGATGCCTTTACAGCCATATCAATCATTTTTTTGCGAAGTTCTTCGGAAACAAACGGTGACGGGCTTTCTTCAATCAGTTTTTGATTTTTTCGTTGTATGGAACAGTCGCGTTCGCCCAAGCAAACCACATTGCCGAAATTGTCCGCAAGAACCTGCATTTCGATATGCTTTACCTCGGTGAGATATTTTTCCATGTAAACAGAGCCGTCGTTAAACGCACTTTGCGCCTCCGAAACTGCGGAATGATAGTTGTTTTCAAGTTCCTCAAGTACATTTATCAGACGGATTCCTCTGCCGCCGCCACCCGCGCGCGCCTTTATTAGAAGCGGAAAGCCGATTCGTTCCGCTTCTTTTTTCGCGTGGTCAACATTTTCTACAAGTTCGCAACCCGGGATAATCGGAACGCCCGCCGCCGCCATAGTTTTTCGCGCCATGTCCTTATCACCCATCGAGGAAATTGTTTCGCTTTTCGGCCCAATAAACACGATTTTGTTTTCGCCGCAAATTTTTGCAAACTCTGCGTTTTCTGCCAAAAATCCGTAGCCAGGGTGAATCGCTTCCGCTCGGGAAGCCAGCGCGGCAGAAATTATATTGCCGATATTCAAATAACTGTCTTTCGACGGTGCTTTTCCGATGCAATAGCTTTCGTCCGCAAGGCTCACATGAAGCGCGTCTCTGTCGGCTTCCGAAAAAACCGCAACCGTCGCAATGCCCATTTCCTTGCAAGCGCGAATTACACGAACGGCAATTTCGCCGCGATTCGCGATTAATATTTTTGAGAACATGACCTGCTCCTACTGTTCGTTTTTTACAAGCGCGAACGATAATTCGCCCGTAACGCACAGAACATCATTTACATATCCCGCGCTTTTTACAAAATAAAAAATGCTTTTTTGGCGCACAACTTCACTTTTGAAAATTACGCAATCACCCGGAACAACTTTGCTTTTGAATTTCACTTTATCCATGCTTGTGAAAAACGGCGTGCAGTTTTCGTTGTCGTTTGCGTCTACAAGCAAACACGCCGATTGCGCCATCATTTCACACAAAATTACGCCGGGGACAACGGGGTTGCCCGGAAAATGCCCCTGTAAAAAAAACTCGTCGCCGCGAACCGTATATTTTGCTACCGAAACCTTCGATTCTGAAATGCCGTCTTGAAGTTCGGCTTCGTCAATCAAAAGCATCGACTCTCTGTGTGGCAGGATTTTTTTTATTTCGGTTTTGTCCATTTTTTTCGCCATTCGCTGAGCGCACAAATCTCCATTAAAAATCGGTCGCCCGCGTTCCTCTCGCTGATTTTCCACACTCGTCTCCTACTGCATTTTGAAAAGCACTTGCCCGAACTCCGCAACATCGCCGTTTTTCAGGCAGATGTCAACGATTTTTCCGGCTTGCGGGGCAGGAATTTCATTAAAGCATTTCATTGCCTCAATCACGCAAAGAGTGTCGCCCTCCTTAACCGTGCTGCCGATGGTTACAAAAGGCTCAGCTTCCGGCGATGCCGCAGAATAAAACACACCCACGATTGGCGAAACCACTTCCGTCATGGAATTGAAGTCGATAATTTCATCGTTTTGTACGGCGGCGAGCATGGGAGAATTTTCGGTAACGGTTACAACAGGCGCGGCCTGAATTGCTTGAACGCTGTCACAAATTTTTCTTTCGAGAATAATTTTCGCTTCCGCTTCGCATATTTCAATGCGCGACAATCCGTTGGTTGTTAAAATTTCCGCTGTACTTTTCAAATATTTCATGTCAGTTATTTTCATTGCGCACCTCTGCTTTGTTAAATAAAATCCCCGCGTTATGTCCACCGAAACCAAGCGACAACGACAATGCCTTGTTAACCTCGCATTTGCGCGCCGCGTTCGGAACATAATCCAAATCGCAGTCGGGGTCGGGTTCTTTGTAGCCTATTGTTGGCGGAACAACGCCCATTTCAAGGGCTTTTACCGCCGCGATTGCTTCTATCGCGCCTGCCGCACCAAGCATATGTCCCGTCATGGATTTCGTTGAGCTTATTGGGACTTTGTACGCGAGTTCTTCGCCCAGCGCGATTTTTATTGCGAGGGTTTCGCATTTATCGTTAAGCGGCGTGGATGTTCCGTGCGCGTTGATATAAATTTTTTCGTCGGGAGAAATCTGTGATTCTTCGATTGCGAGTTTAATCATGCGTGAAGTTTCGGAGGCGTCCGGGCGCGGCGATGTAATATGAAATGCATCGCAAGTATTCCCGTAACCGGAAATTTCGCAATAAATTTTCGCGCCGCGCTTAACCGCGCGTTCGTATTCTTCCAATGCAAGAACGCCCGCGCCTTCGCCCATGATAAAACCGTTTCGGCGTTTGTCGAACGGAATGGACGCGTTGTCGGGGTCGGTTGCCGTTGACAAAGCCATTGCCGTTGTGAACGAGCCGATTCCCAGCATATTTATCGAGGCCTCCGAGCCGCCGGCTAAAATCGCGTCAGCGTAGCCGTGCTTTATTGCGCGGAACGCCTCGCCGATTGCGTGGGTTGCCGTGGCACACGCAGAAATGACGGGAAGATTTATTCCGCGCGCGTCGTGCCGCATAGCCACAAGTCCCGAAGCCATGTTTGCAATCATCATGGGAATAAGAAACGGCGAAATTCTGTCCGGACCGCGATTAAGCATTACTTCGGTTTGCGCCAGCATTGTTCCCAATCCACCGATACCCGAACCGATATACACACCAAGGCGTTCGGACGAAACGGTGTTGCACAAGCCGCTGTCGTCCATTGCTTCTGCCGCCGCCGCAATTGCGTATTGG
Organism: Defluviitaleaceae bacterium; assembly: GCA_009786975.1. Classification (GTDB taxonomy): domain Bacteria; phylum Bacillota; class Clostridia; order Lachnospirales; family WQUN01; genus WQVC01. Next base: position 6,896 of record WRGX01000213.1, on the reverse strand, counting down.
CAAAATAATTCAGTGCGCTTGATTTCGCTTTTCGCGATGTAATTTTCAGCGCAAAAACCTTTCACCTCGCCCGCAATTTTCGCCTTCATTCCTGACGCATCAAACTTTGTGATTTCGGCAAAGCCGTGTTTGCCGTGCATAAGGCTTTCCCAAAAAGCGGGAACATCGTTTCCCACGGGCGAAATGCAACCAAGTCCCGTTATTACAACTCTTTTCATGCGTACATACCTCCGTCCGCCTTAATGACTTCGCCCGTAATATACGCTGCCGCATCCGAAGCCAAAAACAGCGCGAGAGCAGCAACCTCTTCAGGTTTGCCCATGCGCTTCAGCGGCACAGCGGTTTTTACTTTTTCCAAAATTTCATCGGGAAGAGACGCGGTCATGTCCGTTTCGATGAAACCGGGTGCGATTGCGTTACACGTTACGTTACGGCTTGCCAGTTCCTTCGCGGTTGTTTTCGTAAGCCCGATTAGAGCCGCCTTCGATGCGGAATAATTCGCCTGCCCAACATTGCCCGCAATCCCCGATACAGATGAAATGTTTATGATTCTGCCCGCAGGAGATTTCATAATGTAGCGCGATAAATGTCGCGTAAAATTAAACGCGCCTTTCACATTTACGTTGATAACGGAATCGAAATCGGCTTCGCTCATGGCAAGGAGTAAGCCGTCCTTTGTAATGCCTGCGTTGTTTACCAAGATGTCAATCTTTCCGAACTCTTTGAAAATTTCCGCACAAATATTTTTTGCCTGCGAAAAGTCCGAAACATCGCATTGATACGCCTTTGCCTTCACGCCGAATTTTTCCATAGCGGAAACAACTTCGCCCGCCGCCGCCTCATTGCCCGAAAAAATAACGGCAACATCTGCGCCGTTTTTTGCGAATATAAGCGCGGTGGCACGCCCAATTCCGCGTGAACCGCCCGTTATTACCGCTGTTTTTCCTTTAAGCATATGATTCACCTAAGCTCTCAAGAGATTTCAAATCTGAAATGTTAAAAACTTTTACATCGGGGTTTATTTTTTTAATCAAGCCTGCAAGAGTTTTGCCCGGGCCTGCTTCAATGAACGTACCGAACCCTGCGTGTATCATATTTTCTATTGTTTCGTGCCACTTGACAGGGTTGTTTACATGACGGGAAAGCAATTCCGCCGGGTCGCCGTAAGTTTGCGCGGTTACGTTTGAAAAAATCGGTTTTGTTGCGGTGATGAAATTTTTTTTGCGCAGAAAATGTTTTATTTCTTCGGCGGCTTCGTCCATGAGCGGACAGTGGAACGCGCCGCTTACGGCAAGTTTCAGCAGCTTTCCTTTCCGGGATGAAACGGCTTGCACCAAAGCATCGTAAGCGTTTTCGGAAAACGCAACAACGGTCTGATTGCCGCAATTGAAATTCGCGGGAAACGCTCCGTCTACCTCTTCACAAACGGAAACGACAGCCTCCGCCTCAAGCCCAATAACTGCCGCCATTCCGCCTTTGTTTTTCTCCGCGCATTTTTGCATGGCGTTCGCGCGGAAATTTATGAAGTCAAGCCCTTGATTAAAATCGAGGATACCGCAATAAACCAATGCGGGAATTTCACCCAACGAAAATCCCGCCGCACCGTCTGCTTCGATGCTGTACTCTTTCAGTGCCGCGGCACAAGCCAAGTCTGCAGCGAAAAGTGCGGGCTGCGCGTTGATTGTCAAGTTGAGCGCGTCTTGCGGGCCCTCAAAGATGATTTTTTTTACTTTCGGGTCAAGCGCGTCAAAAATTATTTGCACAGACTCAAATTTCTCATATAAATCCGCGCACATTCCAACCTTTTGCGCACCTTGCCCCGCAAAAACAATTGCCGTTTTATTCATAAAAATTTACCCGCTCCGCTTAGAATTTCTTTCGCTTGTTCAAACATTTCTTCAATGATTTCGCAGGCAGGTTGTTCACGGTTCACAAGTCCCGCAATTTGTCCCGCAAGAAAGCAACCCTCTTTTGTGTCGCCGTCAACAGCGGCAAGTTTGAGCCGTCCCTCTCCGAATTTTTCCAACTCTTCATTGGAAACGGAGCTGTCGTATTCTTTTGATAAAAATTCACGCACGAAGCTGTTTTTAATTGCGCGAACGGGATGCCCCAATCGTTTTCCCGTGGAAACCGTGTCGATGTCCTTTGCCTTTAGCACCATGCCTTTGTAGTTTTCGTGAACGCCGCATTCCTTTGCTGCCAAAAAGCGCGTGCCAACCTGAACGCCGCTTGCGCCAAGCATTAACGCGGCGGCAATACCTCTGCCGTCTGCGATGCCGCCCGCCGCAATTACGGGAATGTTTACCGCGTCACACACCTGCGGAACCAACGCCATTGTTGTTATGTCACCGATATGACCGCCTGCTTCACCGCCCTCGGCGATTATCGCGAACGCACCTGCACGAGTCATCATCTTTGCAAGCGCGACAGACGGCACAACGGGAATAACCTTCGCACCGTATTCCGTCCACATTTTCATGTATTTCGCGGGATTCCCCGCGCCGGTTACGACAATTTTTACTTCTTCGTCTGCGACAACTTGCGCAACTTCTTCCGCAAACGGACTCATCAGCATAATGTTTACGCCGAAGGGTTTGTTCGTCATGCTCTTGATTTTTTTTATTTCACGCAACAAAAAGTCCGAGGGTGAATTTCCTGCGGCGATAATGCCCAATCCACCCGCATTTGAAACCGCCGCCGCAAGCGCAGCATCGGAAATACGCGCCATTCCCCCTTGAAACAGGGGAAATTTAATGCCCAGTGTATCATTGAGAATTGTTTTCATAGCTTATTTTTTCGACTCTTCCATGACTTTAACAAGCGTGCCTATGTCTGTAATTGCCTTGTCCATTTCGACGGTTACGCCTGTTTCTTCTTCGATATTCATGATGAGTTGGACGATATCGAGCGAATCCAGTTCCAGTTCCTCAAACGTGGTTGCTTCGGAAATTTGAAGCGCATCGTCCGACTTGTAATCCCTTAAAATTGCTGTCAATTGCTCAATCATTTTTGATTCCTCCTTGGATTTTTTATGGGCAAGGAAATTGCATCCGGCTTCGAGGGAATGCGTCGCCGCCGACATGTGTCTTCGGTGCCCACTGCGCGCTTGGCGCGCTTTTTTTATGGGTTAGGAAATTGTTCCCGGCTTCGAGAGAACGCGCCGACTCCGACATGTGTCTTCGGTGCCCACTGCGCGCTTGGCGCGCTTTTTTATTGCCATACCATTACACATGTTCCCGTTGTCATTCCCGCGCCAAAGCCGACCATCATAACCGTGTCGCCCGATTTTATCCTGTTTTCTTCAATCATTTCATCGAGGAGAATAGGTATCGTGGCGGCGGTGGTGTTTGCGTATTCGGCGATGTTTGTGGGAAATTTTTCGGGAGGTTGCTTTAATCGCGAGCGTACGCCATCGACAATTCTGCTGTTTGCTTGGTGCAGAACAAAGTGGTCTATGTTTGCCGCGCTTAAATTTAATTCCGCAAGAGCGAGGTTAATCTCCTCCGCAACGGACATAACCGCAAATTTGTAAACATCTTGCCCTTGCATAACCGCGAATCCGGCATCGGGCTTTTCGTTTGAAAACGGGCTGTTGCCGCTTCGCGATTTCGCATAAAGCATTCCTGTATCGGGCGCGGCGTTACTTTGGATATATTTCAGCGCGTCACCCCTTGTAACAACGCAAGCCCCCGCGCCGTCCCCGAACAAAACACAAGTTGCTCTGTCGTTCCAGTCAATCAACCGCGACATCATATCCGCGCCGATTATCAAAATATTTGTGTACTTTGAAATAAACGCTTCCGCTATTTCCAATCCGTAGATAAACCCCGAACACGCAGCATTGATATCAAATGCCGGGCATTTTATGCCGAGCCGTTCTGCAACACAGCACGCAAGCGATGGAAACGAAAAATCCCCTGCGATTGTAGCGCATATAATCATTTCAATTTCCTGAGCCGAAATGAGAGCATTTTCAAGCGCGGCTCGCGCCGCTCCCTCTGCCAAGTCGGTCAAATTTTCTTCGGTGCAAACATAGCGATTTTTTATTCCCGTGCGAGATGTTATCCATTCGTCGCCGGTGTCAACCATCTCGGCAAGTTCACTGTTTAACACAGAGCGCATTGGCAATTTTCTGCCTGTTCCGATAATTTTTATCATACTTGCTCCTCTGCGTTTGTCCGCATTATGGCAATGATGCGCTGAATCATTTCGTCCAATTTTTCCACATCTTGTGGCGAAAATTCTTCGCGGATGCCTTGCATTAACATCGAAATCATTTTGTCATTCAAGCCGTAATAATTGAGAAACTTCTCCGTCACGCACAGGTATTGCTCTCGGAGGTCTGTTTTGGACTGCTCTCTTACGACATATCCTTTTTTTACAAGGCTGTTGATTTTGTAGTTTGCGTTGGGAATAGAGAGGTTCAAGTACGCGGCAAACTCCGAGACTTTTGGCTTGTCGAGCAAATAAATAATTTCAACACAAAAACTTTCAGTCGCGCTTAAACTGGTCTCTTTCGTTCCGATTACTTCAAGTAATCGCTTGAAATAATTCGAGCGGAACATCAAATACAGTTTCTCAAAATTGTTTTCCAACAAGCTCACTCAACCTCAAAATGATAAATTTATTTACCTAAATATACTTACCTAAATATATTTACCTAAAGAATTTTATGTAATATTAGAGTCTTTTATTACGCTTGTCAAGTATTTATTTTTCACAATCATGTTTTGGTCATATTTTATAAGCATTTTATAAGGAATCAACTTGACTCTCCCATTGAGGTATACATTAAAATCGCCTTTATCAATGGGAGGAGCGGCAAAATGTCAAAGTTATTGACAAAGGAGATTCGGAGGAAGGGGGCGGAGGTGATGTTGTGTGAATGAACATGAATTTGACCAAGTGCAGGAAAAGCACGATTCGTCCGGAGCGGATATGTTCGGCATGGGCGGCGAGGGCGTCGCCGAAAAAGCTAAAGACCCGACCAAGACCATAAAGCAACTAATCGCCTATCTCGCGCCGCAAAAAACAGCCCTTATAATTGTAGCGATTTTAGCCGTTGTAAGCACGGTTTTCGCGGTAATCGGGCCGCGCGTTATGGGGCGGGTTACGACGATTTTGGTGGACGGTATTGTTGCGCATATTTTGGGGACGGGGCTTTTAACAGACTTTCGGCAAATGCGAAATTTGACGATTATTCTGCTCGCACTGTACGTTATAAGCGCGGCGTGTCGCCTGCTTCAAGAGATGATAATGGCGCGATTGAGCGTTAAAGTCACATACGAATTGCGCGAAAAAATTTCTGCAAAAATGCACCGTTTGCCGATAAATTATTACGACACGCGCAAACAAGGCGAAATTCTTTCTCGCATGACAAACGATGTGGACATGATTAGTCAAACGTTAAGCACAAACTTGACTATGCTTATTTCGGCGGTTGTCACGTTAATCGGCACTTTTATAATGATGATTTCCATCAGCCTGATAATGACCGCCGCCGCACTTGTAATAATCCCGCTTTCGATGTGGATTATGATGATTGTAATGAACAAATCGCATGTGTTTTTCTCGAAACAACAAGAAGCCGTCGGGAAATTGAACGGCATCGTTGAGGAGACTTACGGCAGCCACAACGTCGTTCGCGCCTACAACGGAGAGACCGACGCGCTTGAAAAATTCCGCACAGCCAACAAAGACGTGCGCTCTGCGGGCTGGAAGGCACAATTTATGCAAAATATTGTGGAGCCGATTTTCGGATTTGTTGGCAATATGGGGTACGTTCTTGTTGCGGTAATGGGGGGCTGGCTTGTTGTTCAGCGCGCGATTACAATCGGCGACGTGCAAGCCTTCATACAATATATACAGACCTTTACGCAACCGCTTGCGGAAATCGGCATGGCGGGAAACATGCTTCAAGGCACGGTTGCCGCGGCGGAGCGCGTCTTTGAATTTTTGGGCGAGGAAGAAGAAACACCCGACCCCGAAATTTCGGCACACAAGGACAAATACGAAGGCGCGGTTAGTTTTCAAAACGTTCGGTTTGGCTACAACCCCGATAAAATTATTTTGCACGATTTTTCAAAAAACGTGAAACCGGGACAAAAAGTTGCCATCGTCGGTCCGACAGGTGCGGGAAAAACCACGGTTGTCAAGCTGCTCATGCGTTTTTATGAGATTAACAGCGGAAAAATTCTCATCGACGGCATCGATTCAACAGACTTTTCGCGGTCGGAACTGCGCGACATTTTCGGCATGGTTTTGCAAGACACATGGCTTTACAACGCAACAATCATGGAAAATATCCGCTATGGCTCACCCGACGCTACCGACGAAGAAGTCATCGCTGCCGCAAAAGCCGCGCACTGCCACAAATTTATACGAACTTTGCCCGGCGGGTACAATATGATTTTAAACGAAGAAGCGTCAAACATTTCGCAGGGGCAAAAACAACTTTTCACAATCGCCCGCGTAATTCTAAAAGACCCCGCGATTTTAATACTCGACGAAGCAACAAGCTCCATCGACACGCGCACGGAAGTTTTAATACAAGGCGCGATGCGCGAGCTTATGCGGGGGCGCACGTCGTTCGTAATTGCGCACAGGCTTTCCACGATTCGCGACGCCGATGTAATTTTCGTAATGAAGGAAGGCGACATTATCGAACAAGGAAGCCATGAAAAACTGCTCGAGGCAAATGGATTTTACGCAGATTTGTACAATTCGCAGTTTCACGGCGAATAAAAAAGCGCGCCAAGCGCGCAGTGGGCACCGGGGACATGTGTCGAAATCGGCACATTCCCTCGAAGCCGGGAGCAGTTTCCTGGCCCATAAAAAAAATTGAGTCGGCGAGTGTCACTCGCCGACTCAATTCTGCAAAAAAATTTTTAACACCG
>WRGX01000212.1 GCA_009786975.1 Defluviitaleaceae bacterium | reverse complement strand
GACTTGATTCAATCCCTGCTACCGCAAAATTTGCATGAATCCCTGCGGATTAAATTTTGCAACTAAGCTCGTGCGGGTGGGCTTGACGCTTACCCCGGCTTCGAGGGAACGCGTCGCCGCCGACACATGCCCCCGGTTCCCACTGCGCGCTTGGCGCGCTTTTTCATGCTTCGGAAAACGGCCTCCGGCTTCGAGGGAGTGCGTCGCCGCCAACACATGCCCCCGGTTCCCACTGCGCGCTTGGCGCGCTTTTTCATGCTTCGGGAAACTGCTTCCGGCTTCGAGGGAACGCGTCGCTGCCAACACATTCCCCCGGTTCCCACTACGCGCTTGGCGCGCTTTTTCATGCTTCGGAAAACGGCCTCCGGCTTCGAGGGAATGCGCCGCCGCCGACACATGCCCCCGGTTCCCACTGCGCGCTTGGCGCGCGGCGAATCATGTCGAATTTTTTAACGGGTGCGTCAAGCCGCAAGTGGATTTTCTGCATGGGATGCGGGGCGGAATGGATTTCCGCGCCTGTTTCCGTGCCGTTTGCTTCATACATATGTGTAACGGTTTGTGAAAAATTTTCGCCTTGCGCGCGCAGGATTTCGATTTTGTCACCTACGGAGAATTTGTTGCGCTGCTCGATTTGTGCGAGGCCTGTTTTTTCGTCGTAGCCTTCGACGATGGCGAGAAAATCCTGCGAGGTGGCTTGCAATTCTCCGGTATAGTCGTGACTTTGGGCGTCCGGCGGACCGAAAAAAAAGCCCGTGGTGTAGCCGCGGTTGCCGACTTTTTCCAGTTCGGCGCGGTAATAGGGGACTTTTTCGGCGTATAAATCGGGCGAGTCAAAAAAATCATCGAGGGCCTCGCGATACACTTTCGTAACCGCGCCGACATAGTATTCCGTTTTCATGCGCCCCTCGATTTTCAACGAACTCACACCCGCCGCGACCAAATCCGCCAAATGTTCCGCCATGCACAAATCCTTCGAATTAAAAATGTGCGTGCCGTGTGAGTTTTGCGAAACGGGAAACTTTGCACCGCTCCTTCGTTCGATTAAATCATATTCGTATCGACAGGGCTGGCGGCATTCCCCTCGGTTTGCGTCGCTGCCCGATAAAAAATTGCTGATTAAACATCGCCCGGAATACGCCATGCACATCGCGCCGTGGACGAAAACCTCGATTTCAAGGTCGGGGACGTTTTGGTGAATTTCACGAATTTCGCCAAAGGAAAGCTCTCGCGCAAGCACAACGCGTTTCGCTCCCATGTCGCGCCAAAATTCCGCCGCCGCGAAATTCGTGATGTTCGCTTGCGTGGAAATATGAATATCGGGAGTGCGTTTTTTTGAACCGCAAAGTGTTTCCGGCTTCGTGAAAACGGGTTGCCCGCGGCATGTGCCTGCGCGGGAAACGTTCGCTTCCCCCAGTGCGCCCGTGGTGGCGCGGGAAAGGTCCGCTTCGCCCACTGCGCCCTTGGCGTCCATCGCGCGCTTGGCACGCAAAATGCCGACGTCGGAAATTAAAACCGCATCGGCGTTAATGTCTTGCAAAAATAAAAGGTAGTCCTCAAGCTCGTCAAAATCAGTATTCCGGGCGCAAATATTCGCCGCGACATAGACCTTTTTGCCGCGTTCATGCGCAAAACGCACGCCTTCCGCCATTTCCTCGCGCGAAAAATTCGTCGCCTTCGCCCGCATACTAAGCGTTTTCCCGCCGATGTAAACCGCGTCCGCGCCATACGTAAACGCGACTTTAAGGCGCGTTAAATCGCCCGCAGGCGCGAGGATTTCGGGCTTTTTCATCGCTTTCGCCATTCGCTGAGCGCACAAATCGCCATTAAAAATTGGTCGCCCGCGTTCCTCTCGCTGATTTTTCACACTTTTCGCCATTCGCTGAACGCACAAATCACCATTAAAAATCGGTCGCCCGCGTTCCTCTCGCTGGTTTTTCACACTTTTCGCCATTCGCTGAACGCACAAATCGCCCTTAAAAAATTGGTCGCCCGCGTTCCTCTCGCTGATTTTTCACACTTTCTACTCGGCGATTCCAATTACCAACCCGACCGTGTGTAAATTTTCAGGTCGTGCAATTTGTTTGGGCGCAAATGCTTTGTTCAGCGATTCGAGAGTGACGGTGCCGCGATGGTGGTCGATGCGCAGGCGTTTGCAATGAGTTTCGCCGTCGTAAACAAAAATGCCGACATTATCGGGTTCAACTTTTGGTACGATTTTGACGAAAACGATGTCGCCGTCGCAAATTTTCGGCTCCATGCTGTCGCTTTCTATCCGCACGCAGAAATCGGCGCGTTCGCTTACCTGCGTTGCAACAAATCGCATTTCTTCATAATCGTTGACGTCTTTCAAATACGTAGCGAGTTCCGCGCTTACACGCTGTGTATAAACTTTAAGTAAAATCCACTTATCGTCGATATTTTTCACGGCGTCGTTGCGGGTACTTAAAAAGCTGACGCGCTCCATCTCCTTTTCGAGAATAATGTCAACGACCTCCCGCCCGTGTGTGTCAAGTTGGCGGTATTTTTTGATATGGTCGTCTTCCTTCTCGTTCGTGATAGCGATTTCGTCAGCTTTTCTGCGGTTTTCGCTTACCCCCAAAAGGTAATCCAAACTTACGCCGAAATGTTTCGCAAGGATTTGCAAAACCTCCGAGTTTGGTTCACGAAAACCGGATTCATAGTTCGCATAAGTGCTGTAATTCAGCGGAAGTTTTGAAACCAACGCCCGCTTACTAAGCCCGTGTTCCTTGCGCAAAGCCCTTAATCTGTCTGCAATCATGCCGCAACACCCCGTAATGCTGTAATGCAAAAAGGATACTACACGGGATGTATTTTTTCAATAGTGGCCTGTGTAATTTCTGATTAACTTGACCGTGCTTTCGACGATTATTTTACACAGCTCCTCGGATTCGTCGTCGGGCGTTTCCGGGGGGCAATACATAAGGGCGATGTAATGCCCGTTGTTTGCGGCGTTTAGGATGCGTTCGCAAAGGGGGGCGGTCAGGCGCGAGGTTAAAATTACGGCGTTGAGGTAAGAGGCGGCGTTGTTTAGTTCGCGGGAGATTATTGCGTGGGGGTCGGCGGCGGGGTCTTGGGCGAAGCGGAGCGCGGCGGCGGTTTGATAGATTGCCTGAAATTCGGCGGCGGTTTTCGCGGCGGTTTTTTGCGGGGTGTGAAAATCGACGGGCATACCGCGATTCAGGCAGAATTTTGCGATGGCAAGTGCGTTTTCTGTGAGCGCGTCCTCGAGGGCGTATGCTTCGCGCAGGGGTAATTCCATGCGCGTTGTGTCCAGTATAATCGAAACGATATTCAGCGCATTGGACTGAAAAATTTTCACAAGCCATTCGTTTCGTTTTGCCGTTAATTTCCAGTGTACGCGCTTGATTGAATCCGTGGGCTGGTATTGCCGAATGTCCGAAATCGTTGAGTAGTCCTCGTCGCGAATATCAAATCGCGATGATGCCTGCGTCATTAAATTAGACGCGAGGGAAAAATCCGCAAGCTCGGCGACCTGCGGCAGGGATAAAATTTCTTGCGCTCCGCTTAGCTTTCGCGACAGACGAAAAAGCCCCGTTGCGTCGGTAACGCGAATCGCGCGGAGCCCAAGCGCGTAAAATCCGCGAAATTCTACCTCGAAGGGGATTTCCATCTCGCGCCGCGCGAATGCGCCGAGGGAAAGGATTGTGGGCGCGTCGTCGGTTCGGCGGACGGCGTTTTCGTCGGCGTTTAAAATTACCTCGACGGCGGAAAACGGCAGGGGGGTGCGATTATGTAAAACGGCTGTAATTGCGGCTTCTTCGCCCTTTGTGACGGCTTCGGGCTGCGCGTGTTTGATGCCTATTCCGCAAAGTGCCAAAAAAGATATCGCATAACTTGCGGCGGGCAAGATTATTAAAACTGTGGCGGAAAAAAATAAAACCCTCTCGCCGGAAAAATACGCGGCGACGCAGGTTCCGATAAAAAGTACCGCCCAAAGAAATCGTTGTTTTGTCATGCAATATCTGCAATCGCGCGTTTCAGCGCGTCGGTCAACACGTCGTTCACGCCGATTTTTTTGATATGCGCCTCTTGCTTCATTAATATGCGATGCCCCAAAACATGCGGCGTCATCTCGATTACATCGTCGGGGACGACGTAATCGCGCCCGGAATATAACGCCCACGCCTGCGCCGCCTTGAAAAGGCACATGCTTGCGCGGGGGCTTGCGCCGAGCTGTACATCGTCGTGGTCGCGGGTGTATCCCGTTACGTTTACGATGAATTTGTTGATTTCCGGGTCGGCATAAATATTTTCCGCGAGCTTTTGTATCGCCAAAATATCCTCGCCCGTTGCCACGGCGTTAAGCCCGTCCATCGGATTTTTTCCCTTGAATCGGTCGAGCATTCGTCCCTCTTCTTTCGCGTCGGGATAGCCCAGCGAAATTTTTATAAAAAAACGGTCGAGCTGTGCCTCGGGAAGCGCGTATGTCCCCAAATACTCCACCGGATTTTGCGTCGCGAGAACCATAAACGGCGCGGGAACGGGATGCGTTGTTCCGTCAACCGTGACCTGATTTTCCTCCATTACCTCAAGCAAGCTGGACTGCGTTTTCGGCGAGGTTCGATTAATTTCATCCGCCAAAACAAAGTTCGACATAACCGCGCCGGAGCGATATTCAAATTCGCCCGTTTTTGGCGAAAACGCGCTGTATCCCGTGATGTCGCCGGGCATAATGTCTGGGGTGAACTGCACGCGCTTGAAGCTGCCTTTTACGGATTTCGCAAGGGCGGCAACAAGGCTCGTTTTGCCGACGCCCGGCACGTCCTCGATAAGCACATGCCCACGGCAAGCAAGCGTTGCCGCAACAAGCGACACCGCGTACTTTTTACCCACGATAATTTTCTCGATATTGCCGATAATCATGCGCAGACACATGAGTGCCTGCTCATTTGTGATTATGTGTGACATTTTATATCCCATCCTCCGGGATTTCGTGAGGGATTCTGCGCCAAACCGCGCGGTTGCCGTCGTGGTCGGTTATCGCCAAAAGATTGGCGGAAATTTCAAGGCCGAAATACAGCGTGCGGTCGGGGTCTAATTCGCCGACAACACTTAGCCGCCCGTCGGCATAAACATGATACCTGCCCGCCTCGTGCCATGCGTACTCCATAACGCGGCCGCCCGCGAAAAACTCAATGTCGGCATAGGACATAAAGTACCAAACGGAATCGCCCGAAACGAATTCCCAACGCCCGAGAAGATACGCCGGGTCGGTTGTCGTTGCCCATGTTCCCGTGCGGCTCCATGTTGCGGTATCGCCGTTGTGGTCGGTAATTGTGAGGATGTCGAGGGAGAGGTCGAAGTCGAAATAGAACGTATTGTCGGGCCGCCATTCGCCGGTTACGCGCAGTCGCCCGTTGGGCAGAACTTCGAAGACGCCCGGCTCGCCGAAGGCGTGTTCGATGACAGTGCCGTCGTCGAAAAATTCGATGTCATTGTGCGACGCAAAGTAGAAAATAAATGTGCCGGATACGAACGACCATTGGCCCAGTAAATCAACGTCGATGAAGCCACCGGTCTGCGCGCCGGCTTCTCGGGCCGGTTGGGGTTGCGGCTCGGACGCGGGAAGGGTTTCCGCTTGCGCGGGTTGTTGTGGGGTTGCGTATTCATCTGCTTCATTGGCTTCATTGGTTTCATCGGCGGCTCCGGTTTCCGGCTCATCTGCGTTTTCCGCCGCCTCAAGCGCGTCGGAAATTTCCTCAAGCATCTCCGACGCAATGTCCGAAACCGCGTCGCGCACGGCTCCGCACCCTGAAAGCGTCAAGCCCATCAACGCCATACTTAAAGCCATACCTATAAGTACAAAAAATTTTTTCACATCAATCGCCTCCGCATTTGTTTTGTGCAAAAAAAATATAGCACAAAAAAACCTCCACCGCAATCGGTGAAGGTTTTTTTGTGCCAAGAAACCGCATCCGGCTTCGAGAGCACGTGCCGCACCGACACGCGCCCCCGGTGTCCATCGCGCGCTTGGCGCACTTTGGGAGGAGAAGGATTTGAACCTTCGAAGTCGTAGACGTCAGATTTACAGTCTGATCCCTTTGGCCACTCGGGAATCCTCCCCAACGGCGAAGATATTATCATACGAGGGGGTGGATTGCAAGTACCAAATTAATTTTGCCCACAGCTTTGGCGCAAAAAAGCGCGCCAAGCGCGCATTGGACACCGGGACATGTGCCGGAGTCGGCACATTCCCTCGAAGTCGGGGGATTCCCGGAGAACAAAAAAAACGAGTCGGCGAGTGTCACTCGCCGACTCGTTTTTTGTGGACCGGGAAATTGCTTCCGGCTTCGAGGGAACGCGTCGCCGCCGACATGTGTCCCCGGTGTCCACTGCGCGCTTGGCGCGCGCACAATTACCTTCCTTTCACAGCACTCTGCGAATTAATAACGCGCATTATCTCCGCGATGCCGTCGGCGGTTTTATGCGAGGACATTGCGTTTGCATATGCTGTCCGGTCGTTGTACAGCGAAAAAATTTCCGCGCAAAGTGTTTGGACCGTCATTTCTTCCTCGGGCAAAACGGCAGAAAAACCTTGGCGTGCGAAGGATTCGGCGTTTTGGATTTGGTCGCCGCGCGATTGTGAACGCGGCAGGGGGATTAGCAAATTCGGCTTTTTAAGCGCGAGAAGCTCGAAAATTGTGTTTGCGCCCGCGCGGGAAATTACGATATCGGCGGCGGCAAAAATATCGGGCATTCCGTCGGTTACATATTCGAATTCGGCGTAATTTTCTTGCGAAAGCCCGCAAAGATTTCCCTTGCCGCAAAGGTGAATCACGCGGAAATTTTGCAAAATCTCGGGCAATGCCTCGCGCACTGCGGCATTTATTGCCGCCGCGCCTTGGCTTCCGCCGGTAACAAGCAAAACAGGCTTGCCTGTTGCCTCAAACCCCGCGCGCCTCATGCCGCTGAAACGGTCGCCGGTTTTAACAGCCTCGCGAATCGGCGTCCCCGTCAAAACAGCCCGCGCGCGCGCTTTCTTTGACAAAAATCCAAGTGTCTCGGGAAACGACGCACAAATTTTTTCCGCAAAAGGCATCACGATTTTATTTGCCAAGCCGGGCGAAATATCCGACTCATGTATAATCGCAGGCACGCCGCGCATCTTTGCCGCCAAAATCACCGGCACAACAACAAACCCGCCTTTGGAAAAAACCAAATCGGGCCTGATTTCACCGATAACTCTCCGCGCCTCACCAATCCCCCTAAGCACACGAGCAACATCGGTAATATTCTTCACATCAAAATACCGCCGCAACTTTCCCGACGAAATGCCGTAAAACGGAACGCCCGCCGCTTCAACAAGCTCGCGCTCAATTCCGACTTCACTTCCGATGTAGTAAATCTCAAACTCCGCCGCCCTAAGCGCGGGCAAAAGAGCCAAATTAGGCACAACATGCCCCGCGGTTCCGCCCCCGGTCAGGATAATTTTTTTCACACACACCACCCCTAGCGCATAACTTCATATGATACACACAAAAAAACTGGCATTTGCCACCATTTCCTGCTATAATTATATCCGTTTAAGACATTTTTGTTAACAGAGGACGAATAATGCGGAATTTTTTTGCGATTTTTGCGATATTTTTGCTCGTTTTTGCATTTTCCGCGTGTGGGTGCGACGACGAGGAAATCGTGTACGTGCCGGATATCATTTACACACCCGAACCGAACGGGCAGAGCGAAGAACTTGACCCGCCCGTCGATATTCCCGAACACGACGAGCATCAAGTTTTTCTTGTAATTGACCCGACAGAGCGTACAGTTTCGGGCAGTTCGCATATTAACTTTACAAATCGTACGGGAGACGCGCTGGAGACGATAGTTCTGCGCGTCTATTTGAATGCGTTCAGCGAGGGCGCGGAGGTGTCCCCGGTTTTTGAGGAAAATGAGTGGCTTGCGTTTCCGAACGGGCAAGACTTTGGCAGTTTTACCATTGAGGACGCCTATGCCGATTATGAACCGCTTACGTTTGAGTTGGATGAAACCGTTTTAACTTTGATTTTGGACGAGCCGCTCGAACCTTATGAAACGGTTCGTCTTTTTTTGCTTTACAATGCGACAATTCCCGAAATTGCGCATCGCGTGGGCGCGAATGAGTACGCAATGTGGTTTGGCATGTTTTTGCCGACACTTGCGGTATATCAAGACGGCTGGCGCACCGACGCGCATTATCCCGCAGGCAATCCGTTTTTTACGAACGTTATGAATTATCGCGTCGATATAACGACGCCCTCGCGTTACACCGTAGTCGGAACCGGCGTGCGCACCGAGGAAGTCATCACCGATACCGATACGAAAAGCACGCGATTTACGGCGTATCGCGCGCGGGATTTTGCGTTCGCGCTTTCGCCGTATTTTTCTGCCGAACACACAACAACGGAAAGCGGCGTTGATATTCATTTGTATTACTTTACGGAGGGACTCGATGCCGATGAAATCCTTGACGCGGCGCGGCGCAGTATGGAATATTTCGAGGCGCGAATCGGCGCGTTTCCGCTTGGGCATGTCACGATTGTCGAGGCGCAGCTGATTCAGGACAGCGTTTCGTTTTCGCAGGTTGTCTTTGTGGATTCGTGGGAGCTTGCGCGGGGCGGGCGATATTGGGGGCTTGCGCACGGGCTGGGAAACCAGTGGCTTGCAAGCATCGTCGGAACAAACCGTGTTGCCGAGCCGTGGCTTACAAACGGCCTTACGCGATTTGTACAAGCAGGGCTTTTCTACCCCGACGCCGAATCCCTTCGCGCACGCATGGAGCGCGATTACCTCACGATATACGAGCGCACCACGCTTGTTCTCGCGAACGGGCTGGGCGCGTCGCCGAACCGGGAACACTATGCGCACACGCATGGCCGAAAGGCGATGCTCATGACGTACGCGCTGTATAATTATGTAGGGGGAGACGATGTTTTTTGGGAAATTATCGCCGAATATTACAGGCGTTTCGCGTTTGAAATTGCCGCGGCGGAGGATTTTATAAATATTGCCGAGGAAATTTCGGGGCGAAATTTGCGGGATTTTTTAGACCCGTGGCTAAGCGAGGGAACCGTACCGGGGCTACCATGATATAGATGTATAGGAGGCTTTGCGCATGAAAATCGCAATTGTTTACGGCAACATGACACATTACGACCACGGGCTTGGTGAGGTAACAAAGCGACTCAAGGGGATTTTTTCCGAACTTGAGGCGGAATGCGAAAGCCTTGATTTGGGCGCGATTCATCCGCCGTATTACGACGGCGAAACAACCAAGGGCATGGATGACGTTATCGAAAAATTGCGCGCGGCGGACGGCGTAATTTTGGCGTGTACCGCGCAAATGTTCGCGCCGACCGCGCTTATGCAGAGCTTTATCGAATATTTGGAAGACGCGGAGTATGCCGACGTTTTTGCGGGCAAACGATGCATGTTAATCGCGCTTGCACGAGAAAGCGGCGAAAAATCCGCGCTGGATTATCTTGCGCGCGTCACGGGATTTTTGGGCGGATTCGTTGTTGCGCAAATCGGGATTCAAAAGCGACATTTGGGGGAATTGGACGGCGAAATCGGCGAGATTTTGGACAGGTCCGTAGAAGATTTTTATCGCGCCGTTAAACAGGAGCGGAAATATATTATTCCGTCAGATTTTTCGGAAATCGTACGTGTTGAGGAAAAAATTGTTGAGGTCGCGGCCGCCGAACCCGCGCCCGTCGGCGAGCCGGAATTTGTACCCACGCAAAAGCTGCAACTGCAAAGTTTTTCATCGGTGCAGGAAAAGGAAATCGAGGAGCTTTCCAATTTATTTACACAAAAATTTTCGCAGGGCGAAGGCGCGAAAAGCGAGCCGCTTCTTGCAAACGGTGCGAACGCGCTTGACACGATGAATTTAGGGAATTCACTAAATTCGGCACGGAAAACCTCCGCGAACGAGCCGCCAAATCCTTTTGCTCCGACGGCCGGAGAATCGGCGGCAGGCGGCACAGTCGAGGAACTGACGCGAGCTTTGCCGAAAAAATTCCAACAACATCTTTCGGCGGGCTTGCAAGCCACGCTTCAAATCAGCATAAGCAGCCCGCGCGGCGAAAATTTCGACGGTTTTTTGCACATCCACAGCACGGAATGCACATACACCCCCGGCGTCGCGCCCGGCCCTGACATTACGATTATGGCGGATTCAAACACTTGGAACGACGTCATTTCCGGCAAAACCACCGCGCAAAAGGCCTTTATGATTGGCGGAATAAAAGTGCGCGGCGATTTTGTCCTTTTAACAAAATTCGACATGTTGTTTAACGAGGCATGAAAATTCTTGACATTTTGGGCGTTCCCTTTGCGCAAATTACGCAGGGGGAGGCTCTTGATTTGCTTGAAAATTTCCTTGAGGAGCCACGAAACCATATTATTGTTACGCCAAATCCGGAAGGGGTTATGCAAGCGCGCAGAAACCCCTTTTTTTTCGATGCCTTGCGCAGTGCCGACCTTTCACTTGCGGACGGAACCGGGGTTGTGCTTGCGTCGCGGTGCGCCAAGCGCGCAGTGCGAACCGACGACACGTGTGGGATGCCGCATCCCTCGAAGGATGCGGGCGCGCTTCATGCGCCGGATATGCTCCCCGAACGTGTACGCGGCGTGGATACGACCTTCGCTTTGTTTGAGCGTTTGAACACGAAACGCGAATTCACCGCGTATTTTTTAGGCGGAAAACCCGGTGTTGCCGAACTCGCAAAGTCGAACATGGAAGCCCGCTTCCCTGCCCTAAAAGTCACAGGCCTGCACCACGGCTATTTTTCCCCCGCCGACGAACCCGCAATTTTAGCCGAAATAAACGCCCTTGCCCCCGAAATTTTACTTGTTTGCACGGGAATGCCCCGCGCCGAAATTTGGGCGGCGCAAAACCGCGAAATAAACACGCGCCTGACCCTATGCGTCGGCGGAACTATCGATATCATGGCGGGAACGGTATCTCCCGCACCTGCATTTATGCGAAAAATCGGCATGGAATGGCTTTGGAGGCTAATCCGCCAGCCCCGGCGCGCCGCACGAATGCTTGATATTCCGCGGTTTGTATGCGCAGTGCTTTTCGGAGGGCGATGAGCGGGCGAATTTAAATTACGGCTCCCCAAATCCCTGCACAAAATGCTTGCGGAGCGCGCAAAACAAGAGGGCATCTCCATGAATCAATACTGTCTGCATCTTTTAAGCAAGGCGGTCTAAGAAGGTGTGTTCATAGCACGAAAAAAAACGAGTCGGCGAGTGACACTCGCCGACTCGTTTTTTTTTCGCGATTTTTCCACACACACCACCGCAATTTTACTTGACATTATCCCCCAAAACTGATAACATCCCCCTGTTTTGACCCAAAAAAATATATATCACAGGAGGTGACAAATGCTCACATTCAACCAACTGGTCAAGCAAGGCAGGAACATGGCGAAGAAAAAGTCCAAATCCCCGGCTCTGCAAAAAGGGCTTAACACGATTAAGGACAAGCGTACCGACCATTCTTCTCCGCAAAAACGCGGCGTATGCACGCGTGTGTTTACCGACACGCCGAAAAAACCCAATTCGGCACTGCGTAAAATCGCCCGTGTTCGCCTGTCGAACCAAATGGAGGCCACCTGCTACATTCCGGGTGAAGGCCACAATCTGCAAGAGCACAGCGTCGTGTTAATGCGCGGCGGCAGGGTGCGCGACGTACCGGGTGTACGTTATCACATCGTGCGCGGCACGCTCGACACCGCAGGCGTGGCAAACCGCAAGCAGGCGCGCAGTAAATACGGCGCGAAGAAACCCAAAAAAGCATAATCCCGCATGAACATTGCGCTAATATATGGAAATATATGGCGCGGTCGCGCTTAAAAAAGCGCGAGTACCGATGAATTAAGTATCTCTATTAAGGAGGGAAGTTCGTGCCAAGAAAAGGACATTTGGCAAAACGAGTGATTTTGCCCGACCCACTCTACGGGAGCATAATCGTTACAAAGCTGATAAACGGCATTATGCTTGACGGAAAAAAGGGTGTGGCACAAAAAATTGTCTATGGAGCGTTTGAAAAGGCCGCCGAGAAAAAAGGCGCGGCCGCCATGGACGTTTTCGAAGAAGCACTGAATAATATTATGCCCGTGCTTGAGGTAAAGGCGCGGCGCGTAGGCGGCGCAACGTATCAAGTCCCGATTGAAATTCGCCCGGAAAGGCGGCAAACTTTGGGGCTGCGTTGGCTTGTGACTTTTTCGCGCAATCGAAGCGAAAAAAACATGATAGACCGCCTCGCAAACGAACTGCTGGACGCATCAAACAACACAGGCGGCGCGGTTCGCAAAAAAGAAGAAACCCACAAAATGGCGGATGCAAACAAAGCGTTCGCGCATTACAAGTGGTAGGAGATTTAACATGGACTTTGAACAGCTCCGAAAGGAACAAGTTAAATGAGAGCATTTGCATTAGAAAAAACCCGAAATATCGGCATAATGGCGCACATTGACGCGGGAAAAACCACGCTGACCGAGCGCATCTTGTACTACACCGGACGGAACTATAAGCTCGGCGAAACCCACGAGGGCAGCGCGACAATGGACTGGATGGAACAGGAACAAGAGCGCGGAATCACGATAACATCAGCGGCAACAACGACCCAGTGGAACGCCCACCGCATAAATATCATCGACACCCCCGGTCACGTTGACTTTACCGTTGAAGTCGAGCGTTCTTTGCGTGTGCTTGACGGCGCGGTCGGCGTTTTTGTTTTTGGCGCAAAAGGCGGCGTCGAGCCGCAGTCCGAAACCGTCTGGCGTCAAGGCGACAAATACGGCGTGCCGCGCCTCGCCTATGTAAACAAAATGGACATTTTGGGCGCGGATTTTGAAAACGTCGTAGGCATGATAAAAGACCGCCTCGGCCACAATGCCGTCCCCGTACAGCTCCCCATCGGCTTCGAGACGACCTTCAGCGGCGTAATCGACCTCTTCTTAATGAAGGCCTACTCCTTTTCCGGCGAAAACGGCGAAGTTGTGACCGAAATCGAAATCCCTGCCGACATGCAGGAAAAAGCCGAGGAATTCCGAACAGGTCTAATCGAATCGATTGCCGAAACCGACGAGGGCTTGATGGAAAAATACCTCGAAGGCGAGGAAATCGACGTCCCCACGCTAAAAGCCGCCCTTCGCGCCGCGTGCATTTCGTGCCAAATAATCCCCGTATTTTGCGGAAGCGCGTACAAAAAAAAGGGCGTGCAAAAACTTCTCGACGGCGTAGTGGATTATCTCCCCGCGCCGACGGACATCCCCGCAATCAAGGGCATTCTGCCGAAAACCGACGAACCCACCGAGCGCGTCGCCTCCGACAAAGAACCCTTCTCCGCGCTCGCCTTTAAAATTATGAACGACGAACACGTCGGAAAACTCGCGTTTTTCCGCGTGTATTCCGGCACGCTTAACGCGGGCTCCTACGTCTACAACTCGACGAAGGAAAAAAAAGAGCGCATGGGCAGAATCATGCTCATGCACGCCAATAACCGCGAGGACGCCCAGCAAGTTTTCGCCGGCGACATTGCCGCCGTTGTAGGCTTAAAATTCACGACAACGGGCGATACTTTGTGTGACGAAAAGCACGAGGTAATCCTCGAGTCCATGAATTTCCCCGACCCGGTAATTTCCGTCGCAATCGAGCCGAAAACAAAGGCGGGACGCGACAAAATGGGAATCGCCCTGTCAAAGCTCGCCGAAGAAGACCCCACCTTCAAGACGCACACCGACATCGACTCCGGCCAAACAATTATCGAAGGCATGGGCGAGTTGCATCTTGAAATCATAGTGGACCGCCTCTTGCGCGAATTCCGCGTCGAGGCAAACGTAGGCAAGCCGCAAGTCGCCTATCGCGAAACTTTCCGCAAAGCATCCGACGTCGAAGGCAAATACGTTCGCCAATCCGGCGGGCGCGGCCAGTACGGTCACTGTAAAGTCAAATTCGAGCCGATGGACGCAAACGACAGCGAAAAATCCTTTGAATTTATCGACAAAATTGTTGGCGGAGCCGTTCCCAAGGAATATATCCCCGCAATCGAAAACGGCATAAAGGAAGCGATGCACAGCGGAATAATCGGCGGCTATCCCGTTTTGGGCGTTCGCGCAACGCTTTACGACGGAAGCTATCACGATGTTGACTCGTCGGAAATGGCGTTCAAAATCGCGGGAAGCATGGCGTTTAAGGAAGCAATGAGAAAATCCGACCCCGCCCTTCTCGAGCCGATAATGAAGGTAGATGTCACCGTCCCCGAGGATTACATGGGTGACGTAATCGGCGACATAAACTCGCGTCGCGGAAAAATCGACGGCATGGAAGCCCGCGGAAACGCGCAGGTAATTCACGCCTTCGTGCCGCTTGCCGAAATGTTCGGCTACGCAACCGACCTTCGAGGCAAAACCCAAGGGCGCGGCACATTCAACATGGAAGTACACCACTACGAACCCGTGCCGAAATCTGTTCAAGACAAGGTTGTCGGCACTAAAGAATAGCGCGCCAAGCGCGCAATGAACACCGAGGACGCGTGTAAGCCACGGCACATGCTCTCGAAGCCGATTCCGGTTGCCGTGGCGGAAAAATAGCGCGCCAAGCGCGCAATGAACACCGAGGACGTGTGTAAGCCACGGCACATGCTCTCGAAGCCGATTCCGGTTGCCGTGGCGGAAAAACAATGGTACAATAATCCAATTTAAAAATCAGGAGGACGAAAACCATGGGAAAAGCAAAATTTGAGCGGTCGAAACCGCACGTAAACATCGGTACCATCGGTCACATCGACCATGGTAAAACAACCCTTACCGCCGCCATAACCAAGACTCTTTCCGAGCGGTACAAGCTAAGCAACGCCGTTGATTTCGACAAAATCGACAAAGCCCCCGAAGAAAAAGCACGCGGAATCACAATTTCCACGACACACGTTGAGTACGAAACCCCGAACCGTCACTACGCTCACGTTGACTGCCCGGGTCACGCCGACTACGTTAAAAACATGATCACAGGTGCGGCGCAAATGGACGGTGCGATTCTCGTCGTTGCCGCAACCGACGGACCCATGAGCCAAACCCGCGAGCATATTCTCCTTGCCCGCCAAGTAAACGTGCCGAAAATCGTGGTATTTTTGAACAAGTGCGACATGGTTGACGACGAGGAACTTTTGGAACTGGTCGAAATGGAAATCCGCGAGCTTTTGGACAAGTACAAATTCCCCGGCGATGACACGCCGATTATCCGCGGCTCCGCCCTCAAAGCCCTCGAAGACCCGTCTTCCGAGTGGGGCGACAAAATTTGCGAGCTGTTTGAAAACGTTGACGAATTTATCACGACCCCCGAGCGTGAAACGGACAAACCGTTCCTTATGCCCGTTGAAGACGTCTTCACGATTCAAGGGCGCGGAACCGTTGTTACCGGGCGCGTCGAGCGCGGCACGCTTAAAGTTCAAGACGAAGTCGAAGTCATCGGCTTCAGCGACGAAACCCGCAAAGTCGTCATCACAGGTATCGAGATGTTCCACAAACTCCTTGACCAAGCCGAAGCGGGCGACAACGCAGGACTCCTCCTTCGCGGCGTAGCGCGTGACGAAATTGAGCGCGGTCAAGTTTTGGCAAAGCCCGGCACAATCAAATCCCACACAAAATTCACGGCGCAAGTTTACGTTCTTTCAAAAGACGAAGGCGGACGCCACAAAGCATTCTTCTCGAACTATCGCCCGCAGTTCTACTTCCGCACAACGGACGTAACCGGCGTAATCACCCTTCCCGACGGCGTAGAAATGTGTATGCCGGGTGACCACATCGAAATGACCGTTGAACTCATTTCGCCGATTGCCATGGAAGAAGGCTCCACCTTTGCTATCCGCGAGGGCGGCCGGACTGTTGGCGCGGGTGTTGTTGTAAAAATCATCAGCTAGAGTCAGATATTTTTCAAAAAAAACCGGTTGCGGCTTGCCAATGCCGTTAAGTTAAGGCATAAATGAGCTGAAAAGGAACGAGAAAGCGATGTATGGAGAAATCCGTCGTCGCTTTTTTGTGTGGGACGAAGATTTTGGGCATATGGATGAAAAAAATGAGTCGGCGAGTGTCACTCGCCGACTCATTTTTTTCATGGACCGGGAAACTGCTTCCGGCTTCGAGGGAATGTGCCGACTCCGACACATGTCATCGGTGTTCAATACGCGCTTGGCGCGCTTTTTTTTCTGATGGACTTTTTCTTGTCCGTTTCTGATATTATTAGAGGTGTTTTATTTTGCCGCACCCTTGCTGAATCGAATGCTGAATCGAAAGGAGTAAATCATGATAACACACATTGTTGAGCTGACCGTTCCGAACGCCGACGCACGGTCGTTTTACGATTTTATGATAAACCCCACCGACGAACGCTACTCGCAGTGGTGGCCGGGAGAGCACTTGCAGTTTCATATCGTTCGGCGCGGCGACGAAAACCATCTCGGCGACACCGTTTTTATGGATGAATTTATCGGACCCGAGCGGCGATTGACGTTTCACGCGGTTGTGGCAGAAGCGAGCCGCCCGAACAAGATTACGTGGCGCATGAAAAAAGCGGGGGTGCTTTTGCCTGCAACGGTCGATTTGGTTCTCAACGACTGCGAAGGCGGCGTTCATGTCAGACATGAACTGCGAATCGGTTTCGGCGGAATCGGGAAAATTCTTGACCCGTTTATTCGGCTGTATTTCACCAAATCTTTTCGCGACGCGCTTGAAGAACACTGCAAAATTGAATGGCCGAAACTGGCGAACACACTTTTTTTAAACATCATGGAGGCAAAAATATGAGCGACACGAATAAAATCCGCTTGCGCTTTTCAAAGCGCGGCACACTTGCATTTATCGGGCATTTGGATTTTCTGCGCGTGTTTCAGCAGACCATTCGGCGCGCCGCGTTGCCCGCCGCATTTTCGCAGGGCTTTAACCCGCATTTGCTGATTTCCTTTGCGTTGCCGCTTCCGCTCGGCATGGAAAGCGCGAGGGATTACGTCGATTTGACCCTTGCGGAAGACGTGCCGTGCGCGGAAATTGTTGGGCGAATTAATGCTGCCGCGCCGAAGGGGCTGGAGGTGCGCGACGCGTATGTCGCGGAAAATAAGGCGGCGTCGGTTGTTTCGGCGGCGGATTATATTGTACGGGGAGCGGATTTTTGCGCGGTTTCGGGGAAAACGATTTTGCAATCGAAGGAAATTATTGTGGCGAAAAAAACGAAAAAGGGCATCAAGGATACGGATATTCGGGCAGATATTTTGGGGCTGGAGATGCGGGACGACGGCGTTTTCATGCGCTTGTCTGCCGGAAGCGCGCGGTTTTTAAACCCGCTTATTGTTGCGGAGTTGCTTTTGGGCGAAAAGCCTTGCACCTCGGCAATTACGCGGCTTGAGCTTTACCGCGAGGGCGAAAGCGGTGAACCGGGTGCGGACAAAAAAAGCCCGCCATTGGTGACATTATGAAGCAGCTTTTTATCAAGTCAACGGAGGAAAACACGCGGTTCGCGCTTGCGGAGGACGGCGCGTTTGTCGAGCTGTTTATTACGGCAGGTGCAACGGATTCATGGGTCGGGCGGGTCATTGTCGGACGAATTAAGACGATTTTGCCGGGGCTTTTTGCATTTATTGACATCGGCGCGAAGAAAAACGCGTTTATGAACCTGCGAAAGGGGCATGGGCTTAAAGCGGGGGACGCCGTGGTTGTGCAGGTTGAGAAGGACGCGGTCGGGACGAAGGGGATGTATGTCGGGCTTGAAATTTCGTTGAAGGGACGGCTGGTTGTGGTTTATGCCGGGGGAGACCTTGTCGGCGTTTCGCGAAAAATTGGCAATGAAAAGGAAGCGCGGCGATTGAAGAAAATTGTGCGGAAGATTTTGCCACCCGGATTCGGGGCGATAATTCGCACAAATGCGCAAGGTGCGTCGGCGGAAGAAATCGCCGAAGAAATCACGCATTTGCACGCACGTCTTGCGGAAATTTTAGGGCGCGGGGAATTTACGCGTCCGCCGACGGTTTTATTTCCTGCGCGGGATGACGCGCAAGGCACGAAAAGTTTGCTTTCCGACATTCTGTCCGATGGTCTCGACGAAATTCGAATCGATGCCCCCGACGATTTTTTCGAACAAGTGAAGACCACAATTTGTGAAATTTTGCCAACCGCCGAAGAAAAAATTTCCCGCGAAAAAATCTCCATGAAAAAGCAAATCCGCACCGCGCTTGAAAAGGAATCGCCCTTGCCCTGCGGCGGATATATCACAATCGAACAAACCGAAGCCTGCGTTGTAATCGACGTAAACACAGGAGCGAACGTCGGCAAAACCGACTACGCCGCCGCCGTTTTGGAAACAAATATCAACGCCGCGCGCGCCGTTGCCGCGCAAATTCGTTTGCGAAATCTCTCCGGTATAGTTTTAATCGACTTCATCGATATGTCCGCCGCCGACCACAAATCCGCCGTGCTCGACGCCCTCTCCGCCGCAATAAAAAACGACCGTATAAAGGTCGAAATCGTGGGCTTCGTCGGCCTCGGAATGCTCCAACTCACACGCCGAAGAACCCGTCCGCCAATCGCGGAAATTTTGCAAAAAAAATGCCCGCACTGCGGCGCGATGCAATAAAGTTCCCTAAACGAAAAAAAAGAGTCGGCGAGTGTCACTCGCCGACTCTTTTTTTTCACCCTACTCTACTCCTGCACGCAAGCGTCAACGGGACAAACATCGGCACAGGCCCCGCAGGAAATGCATTCCGGCGCGTTTATTACATAGATTGGGTCGCCCTCGGAAATGCAATTTGTTGGACATTCGCTTACACATACGCCGCAAGCTATGCAAGCGTCTGTAATTTTGTAAGTCATTCCGACCACCTCCGAGAAATAATGTAGCATGTTCGATTTAAATTTGCAATAAAATTGACATATTATTCATGTAATAATGTGGTATGATATTCGGTGTAAAAGTGTAAATACTAAATTCAAAAGGAGATGATGCACTTTGAAAGCAAGAAAGGCACTTCTTGGGACGTTTTTTGTGGCGGTAGTCGCGTTGCTGCTTATGGCAGCCGCGCCGCTCGCGCTCTCTGCCGCGCCCGCAATCCGAAACTTCTCAATGGACCGCTCGTCGGTAGCTTCCGGCCAAAACATAACCTTCTCGGTTGAAACAACGGCAGACACACAATTTGTTTTCGCGCTCGCCGACGGCGTTCGCACACAGGGTTCGCGTTCCTCCGGTAATCACTGGACTGTAACCGTTTCCCCAACAAATTCAACAACCGTAACAATTTTCGCAAACACACAAAACAACGAAACGAACGCGGCAAGAATCGCCGTACCCGTTACCGTAGGTGCCGCAGCGGCAGCCCCGGTAACACCCACAGCCCCTGCCGCAACGGTTCCGACGCCTCCGGCAACCCTCGGACCGATTGCAATCGCAAGCGTAACGGAAACCCCCGCGACCGCTTCGGGAATGGTACAACTTACGGTCGTAACCGGCCGTGAATCAAATGAAGTTTGGGTAAACTTTGACAGAGTGAACAATGCCCGCGGCACAGGTCGTTTCGCACGCGCAACAATGCAGCGTCAAGGCGCGCATTATCGCGTATGGGTAATAAATTTCCGCCCGGCACAATGGGCAACCCAGCGCGTTGAAGTCGGCTCGAACCGTACCTACAACTGGCCCGGCGCGTCAACCCAAGCTGTTGACCTGACCCTCACGCAACCATATGTTCGCGCAACAACTCCCACAATTCAAAGCGTAACCCCAAGCAGCCGCACGGTTGCAACGGGCTCGAACGTGACCTTCACGATTCGTACAAACGCAGACGTTGAAAACGTGTGGGTACGCAATATTGACGGCAACGAGTTTAATGCAACTCGCGGAACAACATCGGGAACCACGCGCAACTGGACCGTAACATTTAACCCGGTTCGCAGCGGAAACGTACAAGTTTTCGCAAACACATCCCGCACCGAAACCGGCGCGGCATCCCGCAATGAACACATCACCGTAGGTGCCGTAAACGCACAAATCATCGGCACACCGACCGCGCATTGGATTGACGGAAACAACAGAATCCGCGTACAAGTTACGACCAACGAAGCCGCAAACTCCGTATGGGTTATGGACCCGTGGTCAAACCAACGCAGGTTCCTTTCCCGCACCTCCGCAGGCGCAAACACCTGGTCGGTAGATATTACAGACGGTCAATTTTGGGGCAACAACCCGTGGGACCAATGGGACCCGTGGAATAATCAATGGGGCAATCTTGTCGTTCACGCAAGCAGCCAAACCGGCTCCAACGCACCCTCACAAGATTCGAGAAACATTTCTACCCCGGGATGGGGCGGCGGCAACCAAGGCACGGGCAACATTCAAAATATAAGCCCGTCCGGCACGCAAACTGTACCGACAGCATCAGGCGGCACTCGCACCTTTACGGTTACCACATGGGGAACCACGCAATTGTGGGCGCAACCGTTTGCCTCCGGAACCGGAATCACCACCAATGTCTCCGGCGGCGAGTTCCAAGGCGGCAATAATCACAGAACTTGGACTGTCAGCGTGCATGTCCCGGCGGGTACTCCTGTCGGCGCATACGACATTTGGCTAAGCACACACACACAACATCACACCCATCAAGGACACCACACCATAAGAATTAACGTAGTAAACTAGCGCGCCAAGCGCGCAGTAGGCACCGGGGGAATGTGTCGAAGTCGGCACATTCTCTCGAAGCCGGAAACAATTTCCCAAAGTATAAAAAAAAACCGCGCCCCCGCGCGGTTTTTTATGTAAAACAGGAAAACTGCTTCCGGCTTCGAGGGAACGCGTCGCCGCCGGCATGTATCCCCGGTGCCCACTGCGCGCTTGGCGCGCTTTTGTGTAAAACAGGAAACTGCTCCCGGCTTCGAGGGAACGCGTCGCCGCCGACACATGCCCCCGGTGCCCACTGCGCGCTTGGCGCGCTAAAATATTATGCGCCCGATATCCTTGCAAATGCTTGCACGTCGGAAACTTTGATTCCTGCTTCTTCAAGCGCGTTAACAATCTCGCTTGTGTCATGCGTATCGACACGAAGCACGACCTCCTGCTTCTCGCCCTTATCATAATTTCCGATATGCCCGATATTAACCCCGGCGTCGGCAACGATGCGCGAAATTTTCGCAACAATTCCGACATCGTTTGCGACTTCAATTGCGAGACGCGTACCCTTGTGATTCACACCCATAAGCGATATGAACGCCTTAAAAATGTCGGTTTGTGTAATAATTCCGACAAGCGTGCCGTCGGCTTGAATTACCGGCAACGAGCCGACATCGTGCGTATAAAGCGCGAGAGCGGCCTCTTCGACAAGTGCGTCCGGGCGGATTGTAAAAACATCCTCGAGCTTAATCATAACGTCGCGAACCTTCGTTCGCGTCATCAAATAATTAATTTCGTACACGCTTAGCGCGGTCGCCTTCGACGGCCGCACCTCCGCAAGCAAATTTTCCGAAAGCAACCCAACAAGCCGCTCCCCCCGCACAACCGGAAGCACCTTATGCCGCCTGTCGTGTAAAACTTGAAACGCCTTGTTAAGCGACGCTTCCTCCGTCACCGTCGCGACGTCCGTTGTCATCATTTCTGAAATTCGCATGACTATCCTCCTGCTTCTATTCGAATGCCCTACGCAACTGTTTTGGGACAGGCAACCTCGGCGGCAACATCTATGGGATTGCTTTTGGAAAAGTATATCACAAAGCCCCGGTTGTGAAAACCGGGGCTTTTTTGTTTGCACGTTATCCTAACGCAAGGGCGCAAAGTCCCTACGGAAAAACTTGCGAAATTTTTTCACATATTGATATTCTCCAAGTTATCTGCGTTTA
Organism: Defluviitaleaceae bacterium; assembly: GCA_009786975.1. Lineage (GTDB taxonomy): Bacteria > Bacillota > Clostridia > Lachnospirales > WQUN01 > WQVC01. The sequence goes on along the minus strand of WRGX01000212.1, from coordinate 7,794 downwards.
GCAGGCTGAAGATTTTTCCGATTTCCTGTTCAAACTTCATGGTAAGCAAATATCGAATACCCTTAATGCTGGTTCTTTTTGGATAAACACATTGAGCGATTTTCAAAATAGCAAGAGGTAGCCTAATCGCGCTTGAACGCGCCTTGTATTGTAGAAACTGTTCGTCCATCGGAACACGACTTGTTCGAGTTCTTCTCGCGTTTCAAAATGTTTGAAATGGATGCATTCTTTTTTCAACGTTGCGAAGAAACTCTCTGCCCAAGCGTTGTCGCCGGGCATAAAAACTTTTAAAATCGGTGAAAATCCAAATTTTTTCCTTGACAAATTTCGCCGCGAAAACTAATATTGTTTAGTTTGTCAGGAAAGAGGCGGTTTTTTAATGTTTGAACATATGCTTGTAACTTTGAATACAACGGTTCCCTTCGTTTTGCTCGCTCTTTTGGGGATGTTTTTAAAGCGCAGAGGTCTTATAAACGACAATTTTATTACGATGGGTAATAAAGTTGTCTTTTATTTTGCCATTCCGACGACCATTTTCAGAAGCATTCACACCGCAAACCTTTCGGAAGTTTTCGACTTGTGGTTTATCGCGTTTAACTCGGTGTGGCTGGTGCTTTTTTTCATTGCGACTTGGATTTTCGCGGTAAAATTTATGAAGGACAAAAATTCGGTTTCGTCGTTTGTAAACAGCGCGTATCGAAGCAGTCTTTCCGTTGTTGCGCCGCCGCTTTTTGCACTAATGTTTTCGCCGTTGCATCATCCCGGAATCGACGCGAATATTTATGCTAAAAGTATTTTGTCTGTTTCGGTTTTGCTTATTTTGTCGTATGCGACGGCGGCCGTTTTGTTTGCGGTGCATGACCCCGAATCCCGAAAAGGCAGTTCGCTTATCGTCGGAATTTTAAAGGCGATTGCGAAAAACCCGGTTGTAATCGGCGTTGTCGTTGGGCTTGTGTTTAATTTTATGGGCTGGACGCTTACGTCGGATGTGACGACCGCGTTGTACGACGCTTATGGCAATGTCATTTCAACCGAAACAATTAGCACCTCCACCTTTGCGTCAAACACAATGAATGCCCTTGCAAACCTCGTTATGCCGCTTGCAATGATTTGTGTCGGCGGAAATTTGGCGTTTCACGGCTTCGATACGAAGTTTAAATACGTAATTATTTCGACGGTTGTCAAGCTGTTTATTATGCCGATTGCGTCCGTTGTTGTCGCAATGCTTTTCGGTTTCAGCGGTAACGATTTGACAATTATAATGATACTGAACGCACTGCCCATGGCGGTTGGCGCGTATGTAATGCAGGCAGAGCTTGGCGGAAATACCTACATCGGCGCGTCGGTTTTAATGATTACAATGACGTTTTCGGCGTTTACACTTACGCTGTTTTTGTTTTTATTCCGCGTGCTTGGGTTTTGGGTTTAATAAAAACACGACCTTAAATCTCAAATAAATCCCTTGCGATTATTAAGCCGCAGAAAAATCTTCCGCGCGACATCGAAAACAATCACGCTTGACGCGATAATTATCACAAAAGCAAGCTCGCCGAAATTAAGCCCCGTCGTGCGGAAAACCGCTCCGCCGAAGTAAATCAGCAAAACTTGCATCACCGAAACCGCAAGCATAATACCGATAAACGCTTTGTTGCGTCCGATGTACGCGAAAATATTTATACGATTCGTGCGCGCGTTCAAACTGTTAAACACGCCCGCGAAGATAAACAGCGCGAAAAACGCGGTAAGCAAGTAGCGTTCGTCGCCGCGAAAAAACTCCGCAACAGCAGGCACTTTGAAAAACGCCAAGCTAACCAGCGTTGTGTAAACGCCCGTCGCGAGGATTTGGCTGTACATATAGCGATTAATAATCGGCTCGTTACGTTTCTTGGGCTTCTCGCGCATATACTCCGCAAGCGGTGTTTCGCCCGCATACGCAAGCCCCGCAAGGGTGTCCATAATCATGTTAATCCAAAGCATTTGAATCACCGTAACCGGAACGGGCACGCCGATAAACGGCCCTATAATGCTCACACCAACGGCACACAAATTGATTGTCAGCTGGAAAATCAAAAATTTGCGGATGCTTTTAAAAATCGTGCGCCCGTACAGTACGGATTTCACAATCGACGCGAAATTGTTGTCCAAAATAACGATATCGCCCGCCTCTTTTGCAATTTCCGTGCCGTCGCCCATAACGAAGCCGACATCGGCTTTTTTTAGTGCGGGCGCGTCGTTGACTCCGTCGCCCGTCATCCCCGCGACGAGTCCGACCTCCTGCGAAAGCCGCACGAGCCGCCCCTTGTCCGACGGCAACGCACGCGCGATTACACGCAGGTTCGGCAGGATTTTTTTGACCTCATCGTCGGAGAGTTTGTTTAGCGCACGGCTTGTCAATATTTCGCACTCTCGGTTTTCTTCCGTCAACAAACCCAGCTTTTCCGCCACGCTTACGGCTGTGTCGAGATTATCTCCCGTCACCATCACGACCTGCACGCCCGCGCCGTGGATTTCATCCAAGGCGCGTCGGGCCTCGGGGCGAATTTCGTCGCGGATGCCGATGAAGCCTACAAGGCTTAAATTTCGGCGGGCGATTGCGTCGGCTTCGGATGCCGCCTCGCAAAACGCCAAAAGACGCATCCCCTCGCGCGCGTGCGCCTGCAAAACGGATTTCAGAGTTGCTGAAGACGCAATTTTACACGCGGGCAGCAGAATTTCCGGCGCGCCTTTAATCAGCACGCCTTTCGCCTCGCCGTCGATTGAAGCAACGGAAAATTTGTCGGCGGAATTAAAGGGGCGACTAAACGTTTTTTTGCAAAGCGGCAAAGTCGCGGCATTGTCTTTTACATATTCCAAAAGTGCGCGGTCGGTGGAATTGCCGCCGACCGCGGTTACGCGCAGTTTTTTCGCGGCAAGAAGCGCGGCATTGTTATAGAAACAGTTCAGCGCGACGCGCGAAAACAGCGGGGCTCCCTTGAATTTTTCCGCATCCCAAACGCGTCCGTCCGCCGAAATAAAACTCACGACCTCAAGCACGCCCTTCGTTAACGTGCCTGTTTTGTCGGTGAACAAAATGTTCAGCGAACCCGATGTTTCAATGCCAACCAACTTGCGAACAAGCACATTGTCACGCAACATTCTGCGCATGTTTGCCGAAAGCACAACGGTTATCATCATCGGCAATCCCTCCGGAACCGCCATCACGATTACGGTTATCCCAAGCGTAACCGCCGTCATAAAATCGCCGAAAAGGCGCGTAAAATCGCCAAAATGCGCCGCAATAAGCACCACGTCAAAGTGGTTTTGAATCACAATTGAGTTAAACAAATTTGCCGCAACAACGAAAACCGCCGCCGCGTATCCGAAGTGACTGATTGTTTTCGCAAGCTGTGTAAGCCGCTGTTTTAGCGGGCTTTCGATGGTAGCCTCCTGAATTTCCGAAGCAAGTTGACCATAAAACGTGGAGTCTCCAACCCGCGTCACCCGCATAATTCCCTCGCCCGCGCAGACCACGCTTCCGCGGAAAAGCTCGTGCGGGGACAGCAAATCGCCCTCCGTTTTGTCGTCGCGCGGCACTTTTCGTGCTTCCTTTGTTTCGCCGTTCAGTGCGGATTGGTCAACATCAATTTCGCCCTGCACAATTACCCCGTCGGCAGGAATCCGCTCGCCCGCGCCGATGCAAACAATATCGCCCACAACAAGCTCGTCAACGGGCAATTCCAAGACCCGCCCGTTGCGCCGAACCCGACATTTTATATTTGCAGCTTCCTCCTGCAATTTTTCAAACGCCGCCTCGCTCCCATGCTCGGAAAGCGTGGAAATAAGCGTTGCAAGAAGCACCGCCGCCGCAATTCCCGCACTTTCATACCAATTTGCGTCGCGAAACATAAGAATCAAATTAACGCCAAGCGCAAGCAACAAAATGCGAATAATCGGGTCACCAAAGCTCGCCAAATATTTTTTCAAAAACCCGGCGCGCGGCTTTTTCGTAAGCCCGTTAGTGCCGTGATGTCGAGCGGAATCCGCCGCTTCCCGTGTGGTCAAGCCGTTGAAATTCCCCATAAAAAAACCCGCTCCCCTCGTGTAGACAAGTTATATATATGAGGGCGGACGGGCGGATATTCTTGGGGCTATACGGATGAAAGATGTTATACGGATGAAAGGGGTATAGTATCGTCATAAACTTATGAGGTTAAACCAATTACACAGAGCGATTTACACTCCCTAAACTTCCGAATACGTTGAATGACGGCATTCTCTTTTGCTTTAATGCCCCCTACACTGGAGGTGGCATTTTATTTTTAGTGCTGTAAGTAGCCCTCCGTTTCACCGCAATCGTGAAAAGGAGGGCTACTTCTATGTGTTTCAGACATCAAAACATTCGTATCCGTGCGCCTCCTCATGAAGTTGGACATTTCCCATGCAACTAAACAACCAACTAATTTCTGTCGCGCCATGAGCGCAAGGAGGATAATTATGCAAGCTCTCTTGTTTTGGCTCGTTTGCGAAACGAGCATAAAAGGTTGTTTTGGGTTTGTTTTCCATTGTGATTTTCCTCCAATTTTTCATGTGTTTTTCGCAAAATCCGATGCTTTCCAAGTGATTTCGATGTGACTGTTCGGGAAAACGTGGATTTTCTCGATGAGAATGTTCACGATTTCCCGTTCCACGGCGGTGTCACTTAGCACGGTTTTTGCGATTGCTTCGGTGCGTTGGCGGGATTGACTTTCTTGCGCGGACTGCCTATGCGCCGCCAGTTGGTTGTTTAACCGCTCAATCCGTGCAGTGCAATCCGCTTTAATGGACAGATAAGTTTGCCTGTCGATTTCGCGAGTTATAAACTGTTCGTAGTGCAGTTTTCGTTGCTCTACTAAAGATTTCATTTGGTTTTCGTAATCGACAATTTGCTGCGCGCTTCCGTCTGACTTGCGAAGGCCGGTTAAATCATCAGTGGCCAATATAACCTCGGCTTGCTTTCGGATAACCGCCATTACTGCCTCGTCTAACTCCGCCGATACCACCTTTAATTTGTAACACATAGCCGACGGATTAGCGGCTGTTTGGTAGCAACGGAATACAGGATTTGCAATCGGGTCATACCACATGGCGTTGTCGCAGCCTCCGCAACGAACCTTGCCGCGAAGCAGATAATTTCGCGGCGTTTTATTTTTTTTGCGAGAATTGCTTTCATCTGCCAGAATTTTTTGCACTTCGTTGAACTGCTCGTTGCTGATGATAGTGGGATGCTTGTCGGGAATGACTACCCAATCTTCTTTCGGCGGGCGATATTTTTTGCCTGTTTCGGCATCGGTGAGGATACGCCCCGATACATATGCTCCGGTGTATTGGATGTTTTGCAGGATATTACGCACATTTCGCGCTCGCCAATCACAAGTTGGCACATTTTTTTTGCTTGCGACAAGTTGGATATGCTCTCTTGGCATGGGGTGTTTTGACGCTTTCAAAAAATCGGCAATTTCCTGCGGCGATTGCCGTTGCTGTGTAAGCTCGAAAATTTTGCGGATAATTTTCGCCGCAATTTCGTCGATAATCCATGTGCCGCTTTCCTGTTTCGCATATCCGTAAACGGCGGTGGCGGCAATGATTTCTCCACTCAACATTCGCTGACGCTTGGGAGATTTGTCGGACTCGTTCTTCCATGTTTCTTCGCGGTTTTGTGGCGTGATTTTCCCCAATAATCGGCTATCCAAGAGAACTTGAACTTCATCGAATATTTTTTGGCTGATAATTGGCGGATGACTGTTGGGGAATTTTATCCACTCACTTTGCGGCGTAATAATTTTACTACTCGAACCGACAGCTTTTGAAATTTGTTTCCCCGATACATATGTGCCGATGTACTGGTCGTTGCGCAAAATTTCCTTTACTTTTCGCGTTTCCCAGTGGCATGTTGGTATAATTTCTTTGCCTCGCATCAGTTCGATATGCTCCCGCGGCGTTGGGTAGCTTGATTCAAAAAGCCTATCCTTGATAATGGAAGGCGGCAGACCTTGCAGGGCTAAGTCGTAAATCATTCGTACAACTTCTGCCGAACGCGGTTCCGGCTCCCATTTGCCGGCTTCATTTTTCCGATAGCCGTAAATTGCAGTTGCAACGATGTTTTCGCCACGTTTCATTTTAATACGCTTGGCACTCGTCACCTTTTTGGAAAGGTCTTGGCTGTAATATTCGTGCATCAAGAATTTGAACGCGACATCAATTCCGCCGGTGTCATTCAAATAGTCGTTGCTGTCGAAACGGTCGCTAATGGAAATGAAGCGTATGTGATACAGCGGAAAAACCTGCTCGATATAGTAGCCGCTTTCCAGTGCGTTCCGCGAAAACCTTGAAAAATCTTTGACCACAACGCAGTTAATCCTGCCGCTACGCACCAAATCCAACATTTCTTGTAGTGCAGGCCGTTCCATATTTGTGCCTGTGTAGCCATTATCGACAAACTCAATGACTGTGGCATTGGGGATTTCTAACTCGTCGATGTGTGCATCCAAAAGCATATGTTGATTTGGGATGCTAAGACTTTCCGTAATGCCGTCGTCCATCGAAAGGCGAATGTATTTTGCAATAACAAAATCGGCGGGCAAAGTTGCATTTTGCGGCTCATACCGCTTGTTTGCAGCAATCATCGCATTCACCGCCTTTCAACGTGGCGACTGTAGCCATGCCATCCGTAAACTTAAACCATACTTCGATGTGGTTATCTTCGTAGACAAGGATTTTCTCAACAAGTTTGTCTAAACTGTCGCTAGTTAAATCCGCAATCCGGCGCACAGCAGCGAGCCGCTTGGTTGCTTTTGAATTTGCCGAAATTTTTGCGTTTTCCGCAATCAGTTCGTCCCGCAACGCTTTCTCTTTTTCGGATAATGTGGAAATTTTTTCTTCGTACCCGGATTTCAGCTCTCTGTATTCGTCCTTGGTTATGTCGTTTGACATAAGGCTTTCGTACAGACTTTTGAGGAAATGGCTGTTTTTTTCGATGTCGGATTGCAGTTGCCGTAACTCGATTTTGCAAGCGTCTTGTTGTTCTGTGTGTTGCTCGCCACCGTCAATGCCTAAAACCTCGGCTTGTTTTTCAAGCAACGCCAACAGCGATTCTTTCAATTTGCTTTCATTTATTCTGATGGGGACGCATGAATCCTTGGAGTACATTTGCCGTGAATTGCACACAAAGTCGTAGCTTTTATTTTTTCGTTGCGCTCGTTTCAATGAATATCCACAATGCCCACAAAATATTTTCCGCAGAAATATGTTTTCGGAAAATGGCGTGAAGTTTGTTCTTGGCTGTGAATTTTCCCAAAGCAACTGCACGCGGTCAAATAATTCTCGGCTTACGATACTTGTGTGCGTATTCTCAACAATTACCCAGTCTGATTTTTGCACAGATTTTTGTACATAGCTTCGCGTATGGAATTTACCCTGTACCATATCGCCGCAATAAACACGGTTTTTCAAGATTGCGTACAAAACAGATTTGCTCCACCGGGTGTTGATACCTCGGATGTCCTTGTCGGTAGCCAATCCGATTGAATGATAATATCGTTTCGGCGGCAAGATGCCGTTTGTGTTGAGCCAATCCAAAATTTCCGAAACACTGTGACCTTCTGCCGCCATTTCAAACATTCGCCGAACAAGCGGCGCGGCATATGAGTCAGGCACAAGCCGGTGTTTATCTTCCGCGCTTTTCGCGTAACCATACGGAGCAAACCGTCCGACAAATTTTCCTTTGCGGATATTCATTTGCTTGGTTTGCCTAATTTTGCGTCCGATTTCCAGTGCGTA
>WRGX01000211.1 GCA_009786975.1 Defluviitaleaceae bacterium | reverse complement strand
TATGCCGCCGGAGCGTAGCGTGGCTTTGCCGCGCGAAGCGAGGGGGCTTGGGGGCGAACCGTTTCGTCGGGCGAAGCACGACACGGCGGCTATGCCGCCGGAGCGTAGCGTGGCTTTGCCGCGCGAAGCGAGGGGGCTTGGGGGCGTAGCCCCCATTATAAAAGAAGAGGGCGTTTTTTTTTCGTCGCACATCGACGGTCGCAAGATTTTTATGGGACCGGAAGAAAGCATGGAAATTCAAGTCGCGCTTGGGGCGACAATTGCTATGGCGTTTGACGAATGCGCGCCGTTTCCCGCGACGCGTGAATATATGCGGGATTCCGTTGCGCGGACAACGCGGTGGTTGCACCGATGCGCGGCAAAAATGAACGAATTGAACGCAGCTGCAAAAAACAATGTTCCGCTTCGAGGGGACGAGCCGCCGCCACACCTCCCCGATTCCCACCGCGCGCTTTTATTCGGCATAAATCAAGGCGGCGTTTTCGCCGACATTCGCATCGAACACGCGAAGGAAATCGCGCAACTAGGCCTCGACGGTTACGCCCTGGGCGGTCTTGCCGTCGGCGAACCCGCCGAAGAAATGTATCGAATTTTGGACGAAACCGTGCCGCATTTGCCGCAAAACAAGCCAACATATCTGATGGGCGTCGGCACGCCGGAAAATTTACTCGAGGCAATCGAGCGCGGCGTGGACTTTTTCGACTGCGTACTTCCCGCGCGAAACGGCCGCCACGGACACATCTTCACCTCGCGCGGTAAGTTAAACCTTTTCAACGCCCGCTTCGAGCGCGACGAAAGCCCCCTCGACCCCGATTGCGCCTGCGAAGTTTGCCGCACGCACACACGCGCATACATCCGCCATCTTTTCAAAGCCAAAGAAATTTTGGCGATGCGCCTCGCCGTGATGCACAATTTGTTTTTTTACAATAATCTAATGCGCGAATGCCGCGACGCCATAAAAAACGGCGGTTTTGCGGCGTTTAAGCGTGAAAAAATAATTTTGATTTCGCAAAAAAGAGTCGGCGAGTGACACTCGCCGACTCTTTTTTTTATGGGCGAGGAAACTGCTCCCGGCTTCGAGAGCGCGTGCCGACTCCGACACATGTCCCCGGTGTCCAATGCGCGCTTGGCGCGCTTTTTTCATGGGCCGGGGGCTTCGAAAAAAAGAGGGCTGCCTCGCTTTTTAAGCATGGCAACCCCGAAGAGGAGGTGTTATGAAAGGAGAAAGTATCTACATAGTGTTTCCCGCGCGGTAGGCTTCGGCTACCGCGTTTTGGTGGTCGCGTACATGTGATGCCGAGTTTATGTGCGTTGTTGAGCCGAAAAAATGCAGGCAGACGTGGCCGTCCATATTATTATTTCGCGTCGAGCCGCCGTGGGGCATTCCGTTTACCGAGGCGGCGATTGTCCTGCCGCCGACCATTACAAGAACCGGGCGCGGCGTCCATGTCCAGCTTCCGAAAGCCGCAAGCATTAGTGCCGTGTCTTCCGCCGTAATCGGCTCGACATCGGCGTGATTTCCGTTTGAAAACGACGCCATCTCCCATGTAATTCCCGTGCGAACGTCAACGACCGTAAAAATCGTACCAAGTGTCATAAGCCCTTGCGCCGCGCGCCATTCGAGCTTTTCGACATACCCGAAAGTCCCGACTGCGTCCGAGTCGCGCAAAAATTGCGCATACATATATCCAACAAATCCGCCATACGAAACCGAGAACCATTCGCCGCACAAGAAATCCAAAACCTCAACATGTCTCCCCGGCTGGACAACCGTAAGTCGCTCGCCGCTTGTGCAAGGCGTCGGGCGCATGTTCAGCCGCGCCGTTGTTACAAAATAAGTAGGTTCCGTCGGCGTGTATTCCCATGCGTCCGCAAGCACCTGCGGTTCCGCCGCAAAAACGCCTGCGGGAAACGGAATCGTTATAAACAGAACGAAAAGCAGCCCCATGAAAGAAAATTTTAATTTCATGTTAATATCCCCTCAAAGTTTGTTAAATCTTCCGGGAATTAATTTAACATTTTCGTAATATTTTGTCAACATATTTCATATAATTTTAATTTGGAAATTATTTCCCGATGAGAAAAACCTGTAAAAATCCTTCGATTACTTGCATTTTTTCATGCAAAATGGTAAAACTTGATGCATAATGACAGGACTTATTATGGCTCCGATGGCGGGCGTTACCGACAAATTTTTTCGTAAAATTGTCTTCGAGCATGGCGCAAACCTTACGGTTTCCGAAATGGTTTCGGCGAAAAGCATCGTGTATGAAAATAAAAATACGCGACGGCTTTTGGAGAATTTTGCCGAAGTCAGCCCGTGGGCGGTGCAATTTTTTTCGCATGAACCCGAAATTTTATCGGAGGCGATTAAACGGCTTGAGGGATGCGCGTTTGATTACGTTGATATAAATATGGGTTGCCCCATGCCGAAAATCGTAAAAAACGGCGAGGGCGCGGCTTTGATGAAGGACCCGCCGCTTGTGGGGCGACTTGTTGCGGCGGCGGTGAAAGCGTCGGCGCGGCCGGTTACGGTTAAGATTCGAAAGGGCTGGTCGGCGGGTACGGCGAACGCGCCTGAGGTGGCGCGAATCGCGCAGGAAAACGGCGCGGCATGGGTCACGGTTCACGGCCGCACGCGCGACCAATTTTACACAGGCGAGGCCGACTGGGACGCAATTGCCGCCGTAAAAGCCGCTGTAACCATCCCTGTAATCGGAAACGGCGATATCTTCACGCCGGAAACGGCGGCGGCTCGGCTGAAAATCTGCGACGGCGTGATGATTGCGCGTGGCGCGCTCGGGAATCCGTGGCTGTTTTCGCGGACTCGCGGACTGCTTGAAACCGGAGTTTGTCCCCCGCCGCCGACCGCCGATGAAATTATCGAAACCGCCCTCGCGCACTTGCACGCGGTGGAAAATATAATCGAAATGCGCAAGCATTTATCGTGGTACACAAAGGGCTTGCCCGGCTCGGCAGAGGCGCGGCGGCGAATAAATAACGCGAAAACCAAAACAGAAATGGCAGAAATAATCGAAAATATTTAGGAAAATATTGTAGGAATGAGGAATGCGAAATGAATAATGATAATTCCAACAACAAGGGCTTGAAATTCACGGAAAACACGCTTCGCGAGCGAATTTCGCGGCGATTTAAGGGAGTATCCGCGGGTTCGCTGATTATTTTCGCGCTGGCTATGCTTGCGTATTTTGCGGTTCCCGCGCTTGCGACACAACCCGGAACAGACGACGACCCGCTTGTTACGCGCCGCGTTTTAAACGCGAGAGTTGCGGAGCTTGAGGCAGAAATCGCGGAATTACGCGGATTAATCGGTCTCCACGGGATGAACACCCCGCAAGCCCCGCAAATTCCAACCACGCCCGACTCTTCACACACCCCCGACCTCGCCTCCGCCGACGTCAACCGCCTGATGGCAGATTTAATGCGCTACATCGACGCACGAATCGACGCATCCGAGCCTTCCTCGCCCGAGCAGATTCATTTCATCCCCGCGGGTCAGCAAATGCCGCCATTTACCGTGCTTCACCTGCACCCCGGGCAGGCCGTTACATTTGACGCCGGGGCAGAATTTATCCTGCGTGGCGGTGCAGCCCTCGCGCTAACCGGAGAAATCAACGGAATCCCCGACGTAACGGGCGGACGTGACGTTATGAACGGCGCAAACATCGAGCAAAATCACCTGATGATAATCCCCGCAACCGACGGGCGCGGCATAATTTTCACAGCGGAATCGTGGCTGATGGTTCGCGGCGGCTACACCTTGGTGCATTAGCATGGCGATTACGCTTGAATACAAAGACGCCGAAAACAAACTGCTCCTTTTGTATCTGATACACATGATGGATTTGCCGATGTCGCGTCGACAGATTACGGATTTTGTTATCGGCAAGGACATAATGAACCATTTTACGCTTGGGCAAAATTTGACCGATATGGTTTCGCGCGGATTTTTGGACGTTACGCGCGAGGATGCGCAGGATGAAACCACAACAAATTACGCCCTCACAGGTGAAGGCGTAACGAATCTCGAGCTGTTAGAAAACCAAATTCCGCGCCCCGTTCGAAACATGATTATCAAATATATCGAGGAAAATCGCGGCAAAATCCGCAAGGGATTCGAAAAGACGGCCCACTATTTTCCGAACGTCGAAAACGACGAATACATCGTAAAATGCGGCGTTTACGACGACCGACGCGGAAACATGCTTATGGAAATCCAAGTCCCCGTCGTCACCCGCGAGCAAGCTAAGCATATTCAAACAAATTGGAATACGAACTACAAATCGATTTACCAAAAAATTTTGGCAACCCTAATCGAATGAACGCGCCAAGCGCGCGGTGAACACCACGGGCGCAGTGAGCGAAGCGAACGTTCCCCGCGCCACCACGGACGCAGTGAGCGAAGCGAACGTTCCCCGCGCCACCACGGGCGCAGCGAGCGAAGCGAACGTTTCCCGCGCCACCACGGGCGCAGTGAGCGAAGCGAACGTTCCCCGCGCCACCACGGGCGCAGTGAGCGAAGCGAACGTTTCCCGCGCACCTGGGACGCGTGCGGGTTGCCACGCACGCTCTCGAAGCCGCAGACCGTCTTCGCAAAAATATACATACAAGCGGGCGCGGTTTAATATGATGTAAAAAGTGGCAATAATCTCGAAAAGCCCGCCAAGCGGGCAATGGACACCGGGGACATGTGTAGACTGCCACGCATTCCCACAAAGCCGGATGGAGTTGGGCGAATGAGGCTTGACCGTTTACTTAAAAATGTTGCGTGTGATAATAATTTTTCGGGCGAAACGGAAATTTCGCTTGTAACGCATGATTCGCGGGCGGTCGGACCGGGCGCGTTGTTTATTTGTTTGCGCGGAGAGAATGCCGACGGGCATGATTTTATCGACGCGGCGATTAAAAACGGCGCGGCGGCGATTGTTGCAGATGAAAAATATTTTGACGCTGCGGACAAAAAATACGGCTTCGAGGCGAACTCTAAAAGCGCGACGCCTGTAATATCGGTGCCAAACACGCGGCAGGCAATGGCGCGTATTTCGGCGAATTTTTACGACAATCCTGCGGAAAAAATGCGCCTAATCGGCGTAACCGGAACAAACGGCAAGACCACGACGACGTATTTTATCGATGAAATTTTGCGCAAATGCGGCAGAAAAACCGGGCTAATCGGCACGGTTTGCATCGCCGCGAATGGCAAGCCCCTCGACATCCCCTTCGCAACCTCCACGACCCCCGACCCGCCCGAGCTGCATAAAATTTTCGCGCAAATGCTCGCGTTGGGGGTGCGGGACGTTGTCATGGAGGTTTCGTCCCACGCGCTTGCGCTGTATAAAATGGAAGGGCTGGTTTTCGACGTCGGAGTTTTTACAAATTTAACTCAGGACCATTTGGACTTTCACGGGACAATGGACAATTATCGCGCCGCGAAGGCTCGGCTTTTTTCACAAAGCCGATTCGCCGTCGTTAACGCAGACGACGAATCCACCCCGACAATGCTCGCGTTTCATGGCAATGACCCGTTTTTAACATACGGCATCGACGCGGGCGATTTGCGCGCTTTACATATTTCGTTTCATGAGCATACCACGTTCGACCTCGAAGAAATCGGCGGTTTGCGGCGATTTGTTTTGAACAATCAAGGGCGTTTTAATGTGTACAATTCGCTTGCGGCAATCGGGGTTGCGGAGGTTTTGGGCGTCCCACGCGATGAGATTCAGCGTGCGTTTAATTCGGGGCTTTCGGGCGTGCCCGGGCGCATACAATCCGTGCCTAACACGCGCGGCTTAAACGTGCTTGTCGACTACGCGCATTCGCCCGACGGGTTGAAAAACATCATCGCAGCCGTGCGCGAATGCATGAGCGGAGGCGGGCGCGTTTTCACACTTTTCGGATGCGGCGGTGACAGGGACCGCGAAAAACGCCCGATTATGGGCAAAATAGCGGGCGAATTGTCGGATTATTGCTTTTTGACATCCGATAACCCGCGCACGGAAAATCCCGCCGAAATCTTGGCACAAATCGAAGTCGGCGTGAGGCAAACGCCCGTCACATACGAAATAATCGAGAACCGCCGCGACGCGATTTTTGCCGCCGTAAAAATGCTGAAACCGGGCGACGCGCTGATTATCGCGGGCAAGGGCCACGAGGATTATCAAGAAATCGGCGCGGAAAAACACCACTTCGACGACTTCAAAGTCGCAACGAAGGCTTTGGGCACCGGGGACATGTGTTGAAGGCGGCACATGCTCTCGAAGCCGGAAACAGTAGCCGGAAACAAAAGTACGGAGGCTTTTGACGCCGAGGACATGTGTTGAAGGCGACACGTTCTCTCGAAGCCGGAAACAGTAGCCGGAACAATGGTACGGAGGTTTTCATGTGAACATAAAAATCAGCGAAATTGTTGCCGCAACCGGCGGGCGACTTTTAAACGAGGATACCGGCGAGGTCGCGACGAGCGTTTCTACGGACACGCGGACGATTGAAATCGGCGCGCTTTTTGTGCCGATTGCGGGGCCGAGTTTCGACGGGCATGATTACATCGGCGCGGCGGCGGAAAAGGGCGCGATTTGCGCACTGACGGAGCGTCAAAACGCACCAACCGACATGGACATTCCTTTAATATATGTTGGCTCCACGCGGCGCGCACTGCTGGATTTGGCGCATTTTTATCGCATGAAACACGATGTAAAAGTCGTTGCAATTGCGGGCAGTGCGGGAAAAACTACGACTAAGGACATGATTGCGGAGGTTTTGTCGCAGCGGTTCAAGACAAAGCGCACGATTAAAAATTTTAACAACGCAATCGGGATGCCGCTTTCGGTTTTTCGCGCCGCGCCCGGCGATGAGGTCTTGGTCTTGGAAATGGGCATGAATCACGCGGGTGAGGTGCGAGAATTGAGCCTTGCCGCCGCGCCGGATATCGCCGTAATCACGAATATCGGCGACGAGCATATGGAGAATTTTCAAAATCGCGAAGGAGTTTTGCACGCAAATTTGGAAATCGCGGACGGCCTGCGCGAAGGCGGCACGATTATTTTAAACGGCGATGACCCCCTGCTTACGAGCGAGATTGCGGCACGAAAAGTTGCGGCGTTTGTTGCGCATTATCCCGGTGAAAAAAATATCCGCCTGAGCGCGCCCGGTGCGCGGCAGGAAACGCGCTGCAAATTCCACTGGCGCGGCGCGGACATCGACATAACCGTACCCGTCCCGGGTGCGCACATGGTACAAAACGCGCTTTTGGCGACGGTCGTTGGGCTGGAAATGGGCGTCACGCCTGCCGAAATCGCCCGCGCTTTCGAAAATTTCAAGCCGCCCGAGGGACGCTTAAATATTTTTCACACACGCGGCATGACCGTAATCGACGATGTTTACAACGCGAATCCCGCGTCGGTGTCGGAGGCGATTAAAGTGCTTTGCGGAAACGAAGGCCGCCGCGTCGCGATTTTGGGCGATATGAACGAACTCGGCAATATCGCCGAAGCGCGGCACCGCGAAATCGGCGAATTCGCGGCACAAAACGGCGTCGATTTGCTAATCGCCATCGGCGAACTTTCGCGCTATATATATGAAGGCTTTGCTCGCGCAGGCGGAAACGGCACCGGGATTCACTTCGAAACGGCGGCAGATTTTGCCCCCGACGAGTTTTTGAAAAACGGCGACACCGTGCTTGTAAAGGCGTCGCGAGGAATGGAATTTGAAAAAATCGTAGCAAAAATAAAAAGCGCGCCAAGCGCGCGGTGGGCACCGGGGACATGTGTCGAAAGCGGCACATTCCCTCGAAGCCGTGAGCAATTTCCTCGCCCATAAAAAGCGCGCCAAGCGCGCGGTGGGCACCGGGGGAATATGACGGAGTCGGCACATTCCCTCGAAGCCGTGAGCGGTTTCCTCGCCCGTAAAAAGCGCGCCAAGCGCGCGGTGGACACCGGGGGCATGTGACGGAGGCGGCACATTCCCTCGAAGCCGTGAGCAATTTCCTCGCCCGTAAAAAGCGCGCCAAGCGCGCGGTGGGCACCGGGGACATGTGACGGAAGCGGCACATTCCCTCGAAGCCGTGAGCAATTTCCTCGCCCATAAAAAGCGCGCCAAGCGCGCGGTGGGCACCGGGGACATGTGACGGAAGCGGCACATTCCCTCGAAGCCGTGAGCAATTTCCTCGCCCGCAAAAAAGAGTCGGCGAGTGTCACTCGCCGACTCTTTTTTGCAAAATTAAAAAAGCGCGCGGTGGACACCGGGGATATGTGTCGGCGGCGGCACATTCTCTCGAAGCCGTGAGCGGTTTCCTGATGTAAAAAAGGTAACTCATGAAACGAAAGAAGTTCACTTTCGTTTCTAACCGGCGGTTGCTCGCGAACCGAAACTTCAGAAGAATTTGGAAGAAGTTTCGGTTCGCGAGTATAACTCGATAAATTTCTTTAAGGGAGCAGTCAAAATGTCACTAAACGAGGCGATTTACGCTGTACTTATCGCATTTATTGCAAATATAGTGCTTTGCCCAATAATGATTCCGTCGCTGGTTAAGCTGAAATTCGGGCAATACATTCGGGGCGACGGGCCGGAACGGCATAAGGCGAAATCGGGCACGCCGACCATGGGCGGCATTATGATAATCGTGAGTTTTTTGGCGGCGTCGGCGATTTTTTTGCCGGGGAATCCGCAGGGGCTTGCGATTGTCGGGGTGACGGTGGCGTTTGGGTTGATTGGATTTGCGGATGATTTTTTGAAGATTGCGAAAAAGCAAAATTTGGGGCTTCGGGCGTGGCAAAAATTTTCGGCGCAGGTGCTTGTTTCCGTTGTTTTTGTGCTTATTTGGCGGACGATGCCGGGGTATTCGACGGAAATTTTGGTGCCGTTTATGCCTGAAATGACGCTGGATTTGGGCGTGTTTTTCCCGGCGTTTGCCGTGATGATATTTTTAAGCGGCTCGAACGGCGCGAATTTGACCGACGGACTCGACGGACTTGCGGCGGGCGTTACCGCGATTATTGCTGTGTTTTTCGGGCTTGCGGCGTGGGCGTTGAACCCGGAAATTTTGCCCGTTGCGGGCGCGGCGGTTGGCGCATTGTTGGGTTTTTTGCTGTTTAATTCGCATCCCGCGCGGGTTTTTATGGGCGATACCGGCTCGCTTGCGCTTGGCGGATTTGTTGCGGCAACCGCGCTTATGCTTGGAATGCCGCTGTTTTTGGTGATTGTCGCGATTGTTTACGTCGCGGAGGCGGGTTCCGTAATTATTCAAGTCGTGTATTTTAAGGCGACGGGCGGCAAAAGATTTTTCAAAATGGCACCGATTCATCACAGCTTCGAGCTTTCGGGCTGGCCGGAAACGAAGGTCGTCGCGTTTTTTTACGTGGTGACGGCGTTGGCGGCGTTGGTTGGCTATCTCGCCATTGTGGGGTTCTAAATGAACGACTTTTCTGCAAAAAAAATACTGGTATGCGGGATGGCGCGAAGCGGGCAGGCGGCTGCGCTTACACTTTCGCGGCTTGGCGCGGCGGTTACGGCAACGGACGCGCGCGCCGAAATCGTGTGGGATTACGACCCGGAGTCGCAAGGAATTTCCACACGCCTAGGCGAAGACCCGATAAATTTTATTACACAATTCGAGTTAATAATCATCAGCCCGGGGATTAGCGTCTACACGGATTTTGTAAAAAAGGCCGAGGCGGCTGGCATCCCTGTTTGGGGCGAAACGGAGCTTGCGTACCGACTTTGCCCGTGCGAAATGATTGCGATAACGGGGACAAACGGCAAGACCACGGTGACGACACTCGTAGGCGAAATTTTAAAAAAAATAAATCCGGGTACTGTCGTAGCAGGAAACATCGGGGTTCCGCTGACCTCGCTTGTTGAAAAAATTCTGCCCGGCGACCTCGTTGTCGCAGAAATTTCCAGCTTCCAGCTTGAAACAATCGCGGCGTTTCGCCCAAAAATCGCCGCAATTCTCAACATAACCGAAGACCACCTCGACCGACATCACACGATGGAAAATTATATTGCCGCAAAAGCAAGAATTTTCGAAAATATTGGCAAAAATGAAATTTGTGTGCTAAACTATGACAATAATATTACAAAATTGTTAACACCTCGCGGAAAAACGCTCTTTTTCAGCACGCGAGATGAGGTCGATGTTTTTGTCCGAAACGGAAAGATTTTTTCAAAAGCCCAATCAAAAAATCCGGGCGAGGAAATTTTTATTATAGAACTTTCCGAAACAAAAGTTTTGCCCGAAAACGCATTGGCGGCAACGGCAATCGCCCATGCGGCGGGCGCACCGCCCGAAATTATCGCGGAAACCTTGAGAAATTTCACAGGAGTCGAGCATCGCTTGGAATTCGTAGGCGAAATTGGCGGCGCGAAATTCTACAACGATTCGAAGGCAACAAACCCCGACGCAACGATTAAAGCACTGGAATTTTTCGGTCAGAATCAATCGCGCCCCGTAATTTTAATAGCGGGAGGCTCGGACAAAGACGCGGATTTCGAGCCGTTGGTGCGCTTGTTTCACGAAAAAGTCTCCTACGCGATTTTAATCGGCGAAACATCGGCGCAAATCGCCCGAACCTGCGATGCGCAAAATTTCGCTTCATATATAACAGTCGCGTCGCTTGAGGACGCGGTTCTCTCGGCGAAAGAATTGGCCCGACCCGGCGATATTGTTCTGCTTTCGCCCGCGTGCGCCAGCTTCGACATGTTCAAAAATTTCGAGGAACGCGGCGTTGTGTTTAAAAAATTCGTAAAAAAATAGGAAATCTTTTTTGCCTAAAAGCAAAAAAACGTTCGACAAACGCGGTGAAGCGTCGCGCTTTTTCAACTGATGTGACGGAGAGGAGGACACGATATATGGCTCGATATAACGGCAGTGCGGCACCGAAACGCGATGAATACTACGACGAAGAGCTTTATTATTATCCCGAAACCCGTGTCCGCCGTCAGGAATACATAGACCGCGACAAAGCCAGGCCCAAGTCGAAAACCGATATAATTGTTGCAAACATGGACATGACGTTGTTTTTTGTCGTGACGATTTTGGTTATCATCGGCATCGTCATGGTGCTTTCCGCGAGCCATATGCGCGCGGCGAATTTGTACGCGTTTAACTTTGACGCGTTTTATCTGCTTTGGCGCAACTTGGCGTTTGCCGGGATTGGTTTCGTTGGGATGAATGTCGCGGCGCGCGTGAACTATATGTACTTGCGCAAGTTTGTTTGGGTTTTGTACGCGGTGACGATTTTCTTCCTTGTCATGGTTATTGCGGGAGGAGCGATGGTCGGCGGTGCGACTCGGTGGTTTGAATTGCCGATTATCGGCCAGTTCCAGCCCTCCGAATTGGCAAAGGTGTCGGTTATTTTCGCGGTTGCGCATCTTGTTGACAAATATCCCGGCGCGCTGAAATCGTGGAGCAACTTGGCTATTTTTTCGGGAATGGTCGCCATTATGGTCGGATTGGTTTGGATTCCCGGTGGGTTCTCGCAGGGACTTATTGTTGCGTCAATCGGCTTCGGTATGATTTTTATTGCAAGCCCGTATATTTGGCGTTTCGTCGTTCTCGGAGCGGGGGGAATTGCTGCGGTTGCGGCATATTTGGGCATTACCGCGTTGCTTGGAACGGGCTTTCGCGGCGCGCGCGTTCTTGCGTGGCTCGACCCATTTGAATTTCATCAAGACGCGGGGTATCAAATAATTCAGTCCCTGTACGCAATCGCGTCGGGCGGAATGTTCGGCGAGGGCATCGGGCAATCCAACCAAGCGTCGTCCATCCCCGAGGTGCATAACGACATGATTTTTGCCGTAATCGTCGAGGAACTCGGGCTAATCGGCGCGGGGCTGATTCTGCTTCTTTTTGCGATTTTCATTTGGCGCGGAATAGTCGTTGCTATGCGCGCGCCCGAAACATTCAGCTCGATGCTTGCAATCGGAATTGTTTTCGCAATCGGATTCCAGGCCGTAATAAATGTTGGCGTTGTGACAAATACAATCCCCAATACAGGCGTAACTTTGCCGTTTATCAGCTATGGCGGAACCTCGCTTGTCGTAAGTATGGGGCTTGCGGGGGTTTTGTTAAACATTTCGAAATATTCCAGGGCGGAGAAAGAGCGAAGCGGCCGGGGCGCGCCATGAAATTATTAATCGTTGACGATGACGCGTTAATTTTGCAAAGCCTTGAAATAAGCCTTGGGCGGAACGAAGATTTTTTTATTACGACGGCGCGGGACGGTGCGGCGGCGATTTTGGCGTGCGAAAAAAACATGCCCGACGTTATTTTGATGGACATACAAATGCCCGGAACCGACGGCATTTCCGCGACGCGCTTGATAAAATCGCGGTTCCCCGCCGTGCGAATTATGATGCTTACGACCTTTGATGACCGCCAAAATATTCAGCAAGCCCTTGCGGCGGGCGCGGACGGATATTTGTTAAAAACCGATAAAATCGACCAAATCGCGTCAAAACTGCGACTTCTTGCCGAAGGCGCGGGCGTCCTTGACGCAAATGTTTTGCAAAAACTCGCACTGCGTGAAAATCCCGCGCTTGCAACGCTTACGCCGCGTGAAAAAGATATCGCGCGGCTTGTTGCCCGTGGTTTTGCAAACAAAAAAATCGCGGAAACCCTGTTTTTAAGCGAAGGAACGGTTCGAAACA
Organism: Defluviitaleaceae bacterium; assembly: GCA_009786975.1. Lineage (GTDB taxonomy): Bacteria > Bacillota > Clostridia > Lachnospirales > WQUN01 > WQVC01. The sequence continues at coordinate 16,996 of WRGX01000211.1, read as the reverse complement.
ATATCGTCGTTATAATGGAAAAACTTGGCGTGGAAAATCGCACGCAACTCGGCCTTGCATATTTCGAAAGCGCGCCAAGCGCGCATTGGGCACCGTAGGCACATGTGGTTGCTGCACATGCTCTCGAAGCCGGATTCGGTTTTTTTCGGTTTTTTTCGATTTTTTTTGTTGAAAAAAAAACGTATATTTTTTCTCCTGTGCGAAACAATAGAGGAAAGCGATTTTTTAAGTCGCCAACTTTCTATAGAAGGAGGAAATACAATGCGTTCAAGAACGTGGGACTACATTTGTTTGTCTTTGGTAATACTCGGTGCTGTTAACTGGGGGCTTATCGGGCTTTTCCGGTTTGACTTAATCGCCACAATTTTTGGCGGGATGGAAGGTATCATAAGCCGTATAATATATACCGCTATCGCGCTTGCGGGGCTTTATTGCCTCAGCTTCTTCGGAAGGGATTACCACCGCAGTCATATCGCAACGAATAACGAGCATCGGTAGCGCACGCGCGCGGTGGGCACCACGGGCGCAGTGAGAGAAGCGAACGTTTCCCCGCGCCGACGGGAGAGCATGTCGAAAGCGGCGCGTTCTCTCGAATCCGGGTGCGATTTTCATGGAAATGAAAATCGATGATGTTAGTCACTAACATCATCGATTTTTTGTGCGCCGGGGAGTTTCTCCCGGCTTCTAGGAGTTGTCGTCAAGCTCCAAAAAAGCGTATTGGTTGCGGCCGTTATTTTTTGCCAAAAACAAGGCTTCGTCAGCGCGACGATAAAAATCTTCAGGGGTCCAGCCCGATGATTTTTTTTGCCCGGTAACAAGCCCGACCGAAATTGTTACATGCTCGGAAACGCTGCTTCCGCTGTGCGGCAATTTTAAGAGACGTACTTTTTCAAGCATACGGTCGGCAACAAGCCGTGCGCCTTCTTCGCGAGTGTACGGCATAACGGCGACAAACTCTTCGCCGCTGAAACGCGCAACGAAATCATGCCCGCGAAACAAGCAGCCCTTCAAGCCCTCTGCAATACTGCGAAGGCACGCATCGCCCGCGGAATGCCCGTACAAATCGTTGAACTTCATAAAAGAATCCACGTCGGCTTTAAGTACACTTACGGTGTCACCCGTTCGACCCATATTGTTCAAAATATTCGCCATATTTTCATCAAGATACCGTTTGTTCAGTATTCCGGTCAAGATATCGTAATGGTGATTGTCTAACGCTTCGTGCTTTTCGACGGTGTTCGAAGTGCGGACGCGGCGTTCCGACACCCCCGTCGTGTTGCGATACTGCTTAAACTGCTTGAGCAACTTTCCGTATTCCGCCGCCAGCTTTTCGTACTGCGAGATGTCGATGCTCGAATCTTCCCGTGTGCCATTCAAAATGGCAATGGCGGTGTCGTAAATTTGCTGTTCCCTCATAAATACATCCATATCGTTCTCCCCCGAGCGCAAGTTTTTCTAAATTGTACCATATATCAGGATGTTTTTCGAATTTTATGCGGGGTTTCCTCGCCCACCTCGCCCATGAAAAAAAAGAGTCGGCGAGTGACACTCGCCGACTCACTTCCGCGATTGGTCTTTAGAAATATCGCGGTGATGGATTTCGACATGGTTTTCATGCGCGAGCAGGACTTTTTGCAGTTCCTGCGAAAGCGCGACGGAGCGATGCCGCCCGCCGGTGCAACCGATGCTTACAACAAGCTGGCTTTTCCCCTCGCTGATGTAATGCGGGATGAGAAAATGCAACATGTTGAACAGACTTTCCAAAAAACGCACGCTTACATCGTGGCTCATTACATAATCGCGAACGGGCGCGTCCAGCCCGCACATGGGCTTTAGTTCCGCGTTGTAAAACGGATTCGGCAAAAAACGCACGTCGAAAACAAGGTCGGATTCTTCGGGCATACCGTACTTAAATCCGAAGGACAACACGTTTATCAAGAGCTTGCCCGCGTTTTCGCCGTCGGCAAACATGTCCAAAATTTTTATTTTAAGCTGGCGCGGCAAAAGTCCGCTTGTGTCCATGATAAAACTCGCGCGGTCGCGCATGTCTTCAAGCAATGCGCGTTCCTTTGCGATGCCGACGCTAACGAGTCCGTCTTTCGCAAGAGGGTGCAAATGGCGGGTTTCTTTGTAACGATTCAAAAGCACCTCGTTCGACGAGTCCAAAAATAAAATCGACCATGCCACGCCCAGCTTGTCCAACTCGTTAAGCCCAAGCGAGAAATCCGTAAACATTTTTCCGCCGCGAATATCAATGCCCAAGGCGACGCGAGAAATCTTCGCGCCCTCGCAGAACCGCGCGAAATCACCCAAAAGCGGCGCGGGCAAATTATCCGCGACGTTAAACCCCTCGTCCTCAAAAATTTTAAGCGCGGTAGTTTTCCCCGCGCCGGACATACCTGTTACTATTACGATTTGCATTTATTTGTCCTTCGCTGAACGCACAAATTCCCGATGAAATTCGTCGCTCGCGCTCCTCTCATTCATTTTTCACACTTTTTCGTCATTCGACGAACGCTCAAATCGCCACTAAAAATTCGTTGCCCGCGTTCCTCTATTTCATTCTTCACACTTTTTCGTCATTCGCCGAACGCTCAAATCGCCACTAAAAATTCGTCGCCCGCGTTCCTCTATTTCATTCTTCACACTTTTTCCCCCAATATCCGCACTTCCGGCTCAAGCCGCACGCCGAATTTTTCATAAACAGTGTCCTGCACGTGATGCATAAGAGCCAAAACATCCCGTGCCGTCGCGTCCCCGCGATTTACAACGAAACCGGCATGTTTTTCCGACACTTGCGCATCGTTCACGCGAAAGCCCTTTAATCCGGAGTCCTCTACCAATTTGCCCGCAAAGTAGCCTTCGGGGCGTTTGAAAAAGCTGCCCGCGCTGCCGAATTCAAGCGGCTGTGACTTGCGGCGGCGTGCGTTTAGGTCTGCCATTACTTCGCGAATTTTTTCGGGTTCCGCGCGTGAAAGGCAAAATGTTGCGTCCAGGATTAACGCATCGCAGGTCTGCGCGAGGCTTTTGCGATATCCGAAATCCATTTCCTCGCCGGATTTTATTAAAATTTCGCCGTTCGAAAACATTGTGACGGACTCGGTAAGTCCGGAAATATCATGCCCGTACGCGCCGGCGTTCATGTAAATCGCGCCGCCGACCGTGCCGGGAATTCCGCAGGAAAATTCCAGCCCCGAAAGCCCCGCCGCCGCCGCTTTTTCCGCAAGCGCGGCGAGCCGCACGCCGGATTCGGCGCGAATTTTTTCGCTTTGCAAAATTTCCGTTCCGCGCATCTTGTTCGTAAAAACAACGACGCCACGAATGCCGTCGTCTGCGACAAGCACGTTCGCACCGTCGCCGAGAATGGTAATCGGAACGTCGTTTTCGCGACAAAATTTCCACAATAAAATAAGCTCTTCCGTTGTTTTCGGAAAAGCCAAAATATCCGCCGCTCCGCCGATTTTAAACGACGTGTGGCGGTGCATGGGTTCATCTGTTAAAACGGATTCGCAACGCGTGCGAATTGCGTCAATAATGGTCATGGAAAGTCACTCCGGCTTCGAGGGAATGCGTGGCATCGGTCATGTGTTCCCGGTGTTCACCCGCGCTTGGCGCGTCAATAATGGTCATGGATTTTCAAACTCCCGGCGGGTTTATTCATAACACGGTCGGTCAATGCCTCGGCGGCGTTGTAGCCCATTTTTTTCTGCCGATGATTAATCGCGGCGGCTTCGCAAATCATTGCCAGCGGCCGCCCCGGGCGAATCGGGATGGAGTGGCTGTTTACCTTGTTGCCCAAAATTTCGGTAAACTCCTCGGGCGTGCCGACACGGTCGTAAACGCGATTCGGACTCCACGCCTCGAGGCGAATTAAAAGCTCGATTGCCTGCGTAGGCTTAATGGATTGGACGCCGAACATTTGCATTATGTCAATAATTCCTATGCCGCGAAGTTCGAGGAAATACCTGATATTTGCGGGACAAGAGCCGATTAAAGTTTCCGCCGAAACGCGGCGCACTTCGACGGCATCGTCGGCAATAAAACGATGCCCCCGCTTGATAAGCTCCAGCGCGGTTTCGCTTTTGCCGATACCGCTTTCGCCAACAATCAGCGTTCCCACGCCGTAAATATCCAGCAAGCAGCCGTGCATAGTCGTGCGCGGCGCAAGCTGCACCTTCATCCAGCGGATGACTTCGCTGATAAAATCCGTCGTCGTTGAATCGGTTTGAAGCACGGGTACATCAAATTTTTCCGCAAATTCAAGCATTTCGGGGAAAATTTCAAGCCCGCGACAAACGATAACGGCGGGAATTTCTTCCTGAAAAATGCGCTGAACTTTTTCGCGCCGCAAAGTATCCTCCAAGCGGCTCAAAAAAGTATGCTCAACCATGCCGATAATCTGCAAACGATTTGCGTCGAAAAAATCAAAGAAACCCGCAAGCTGTAAGGCGGGTCTGTTGATATTCGCACGCGCCAACGTCTTTTTTTCAACATCCACGGCGGGCGTAATCAGCTTCAATTTAAATTCCTGAATAAGCGTCGGCAGCGGCACAAAATAGCCTGTTCCGGGCGTATCAAAGGCCGCCCCGGTCTGCGCGCTCACAGCTCGACAATTCCCTTGACATTATGCTTGTTGTCGAACGCGATTTTGAAAATTTTGTCCTTATATTCCAAGCGGGCGGGATAATTCCCCTCCAGCTTCATTTGCATTCGTTTTAAAACATCGGCTTCGAAACCGAGCAGCACCCGCTCGATTTCGCCAAGCGACATATTTTGGGTGGGACGCACCGTAACGATTTCCTCAAATTCGGCAACATCCAGCGACACTCGCACATTGCAAAATTCACCCGTGCCGTCCGCCTCATAGACGTACTCCTGCTCCAAAACGGGTTTAATCATGTTTTTGCCCTCCGCTGAGCTTACAAATTTCTGATGAAATTCCTCGCCCGCGTTCCTCTCGTTGATTTTTCACACTTCATCTCTCCTTGTCGAAAAAGCTGAACACCGCCTCGGCGGCTTTTTTATTCATAGACGGCGCGGCGCAAAGTTCGTCAAGTTTTGCCGCGCGGATTGCGTCGATGCTTTTGAAGTGCTTGAGAAGCTCCTTGCGGCGGGTTTTTCCGATGCCGGGGATTTCATCCAGGACGGAACGCGTTTGCGAATCGGCGCGGAGCTTTCGGTGATATTCCAGCGCGAACCGATGCACTTCGTCCTGTATTCGCGTTAATAATTTGAAGCCCTCGCCATGACGCGGCAAGGTTATTTCTTTATTTTCGAAAAAGATTCCGCGCGTACGATGCCGTTCGTCCTTGACCATTCCGCAAACGGGAACGGATATATTCTGCGCGGCAAGAGCCTTTTCCGCCGCGGAAATTTGCCCCTTGCCCCCGTCCACGAAAATCACGTCGGGGAGGACTGAAAACGCCTCGCTGTTCTCGTTAAACCTCTTGAATCGCCGCGATAAAATTTCTTCCATTGCGGCGTAATCGTCGGGGCCGACAACGGTTTTCATGCGAAATTTGCGATAATCGTTGGGCTTGGCCTTGCCGTTTTCGAAAACGACCATCGAACCCACGGACTCATAGCCCTGTATATTTGAAATATCATATGCCTCGATTCGTGTAAAATTGCCATCGAAGCCCAGCGCGGCGGCGATTTCGGATACGGCGGCGGCCGTTCGCTCCGCTTCCCTTTTAATGTGCGCGCCGAATTGAGACATTGTAAGCTCCGCGTTGGTTTGCGCCAGTTTCAGCATCTTGAGTTTTTCGCCGATTTTCGGCACAACGATTGCGACCTGTCGCCCCGCACGTTCGCTAAGCCATGCGGCAATAGAATCCTTTTCCGCCGCTTCCGACACGACGATTTCCTTGGGAATAACGGCGGCCTCGCCGTAGAATTGCTTGATAAACGCGGACATCGCTTCGGCATTTGCCTCGCTTTGCGCGTTGCCTTCGGCGGAGGCACCTGAAGCGTGCCCGCGCCCTTCGAGAGAATCATCCTCGTCCGACGATATGCCCACGGTTATAAAATGCTCGCGACCGACTAATTTCCCGCCGCGTACAAAAAAAATTTGCATCAGGGCTTCGTCATCTTGGCGCGCAATCGCGATGTAGTCGCGGTCGTCTCGTCCGACTTCTGTTTTTTGCTTCTCTGTCAAAATTTTCAGAGAATTTATCGTGTCGCGGATTTCTGCCGCACGCTCGTACTCCATTTTTTCGGCGGCTTCGTGCATTTCGCGCGAAAGCCGCTCGGCGACGCCCGACGTTTTCCCGCGGATAAACTGCTCGGCCTCGCGCGCGAATTCGTCATATTCGTCTTCCGCCAAAAGCCGACAACACGGGGCTTTGCACTGGCCGATATGGTGATTTAAGCAGGGTCTTCCCTTGTCAAAGTCGCGCGGAAACAACTTCGCACAGCGGCGCAGCGGCCACAATCGGTGTATCAGCTCCAAAAGCTCGTGCACATGCCCGCCCGACACAAACGGCCCGAAGTATCTTGCCTTATCCTTGCCGCGTTTGTGCGAATATAAAACACGGGGGAGACGCTCGGCGGTGATTTTTATATACGGGTACGACTTGCCGTCCTTGAGGCGGATATTATATTTGGGCAGATGTTGCTTGATTAACGTGTTCTCCAAGATGAACGCTTCGTTTTCCGTGTCGGTTACTACGTACTCGAAATGCGTAATTCGCTTTGCGAGCTGTGCGGTTTTTATGTCGGGTACGGTTTTTTGAAAATAGCTTTTTACGCGATTTTTTAGGCTTTTCGCCTTGCCCACGTATATAATTTTGTCGTCCATGTCCTTCATTATATATACGCCGGGGAGGGAGGGGAGTTTTTTCAGCTCCTCGGGGATGTTAAACATCGGTTACAGCGTCGGCGGCGTTAACCACCACTGGTTGTCAGGGTTAAGTATCTCGAAATCGGGGAACGGGTTGAACGGCGTCGGCGTCGGGGTCGGGGTGATTTCATTGCCGGGCGCGCCTTGGTCGCCGCCGCCGGGCGGCCAAAGCTGGTCGCCCGGCGTGGGGGTTTCCGCCGGGGGTAGTGTCGGGAACGGCGTGGGCGTTGGCGTCGGCGTGTTCGCCGGGGGAAGGGTAGGGAAGGGCGCGGGCGTGTTTATCGGGTCAACCTGATGCGGGGGCTGACCCTGTAACGGGTCGCCCGTGTCCGGCGAAAGCATAAGGTGGCGCATGATGTCCTCGGTTTCGTTGCCGGTTACGATTATGGATGTTTGAGAATCGGCGTGACCCGGAAGGCGCGCGGTAACGGTGATATTCCCGGGCGCGACGGACTGTGTGTGCGGGGAATGCCCGACGAAAACATTGTCTACAAAAATTTCCGCATTTGTCGGAACCGTGAAAATAACCAGCGTGCCTTCGTGCGAAATTTCCACAAGCTCGAACGTAAGCCAGCTTATCGCCTGCGAAATATCAAGCTGTTGTTCCTGCGGGATAAAGCCCTCGCGCTCGACGCGCACAAGGTTTTCGCCGAATTCGACCTGCGCGGGCGCGGTATTTTCATGTTCCTCGCCGTTTACGATAATAATCGCATCGTCGGGCGAAACGGCAATGTTTATAATCGCGGCGCGAAGCGGGATATCGCCCATGTTTAGGCGCGTTGTTTGGCCTTGATGTATCACAATTTCATCGATAAACGGCTCGATGTTGTCGCCCTCAATCATAATGCGGTGCGAGCCTTCGGCAAGGTCAATGTCGGAGGTGATGTCTTCCGGGCCGAGGACTATATTTGTGCCAATCATAATGCGCGGATTCGCGACCATATCGGTGTTTGTGAACTGCAAAAATCCGTGCGCCGCGTCAACTTGAACAAGCCATACCGTGTCGCCCTGACCAATCAAAGTGACCGAATTTATCGGGCGCACCTGCGTTATCGAAAACGGCTCGCCACGATAAAGCACGAGGGTTTGGCTGTTAAAATTCCATGATTCGTTGCCGAGGGTTACGGTAAAATCTTCGATGTCGATATTAACATTCGTGCGACCCGGGCGAGTCCACGCTTGGCGGCTTTCATTTAATGCGGCTATGTTCGACGTATTTCGGTCGTACGAAATGTCAATCATATTGCCTACGCGAAGTTCGCCGAAGGTAAGCGGGCCGTTGTGTCGGTCGAGAATGCGAGTGTCTTCGGGTACGTTAAAATCCGCCGTACGATGCGTTGTGATATCCAGAAGCGTAAGGGTTCGCGTTGCGCCCGATATGCTTATTCCGGTAATCATCGAGGTTTGGCTGCTCATATCGACAAGTACGACAGGTTCGGCGGGGTTGTTCACGATGGCATCCGGCGGCACGGCGGGGTCGGAACACGCGAAAAACGGCATTCCGTCAACGGCACTGTTTACGTTTGAAATTAAAATAAGAAGGCCGACCAAAACCAAACCGATGGCAAGCATCAAAAAAGCGATGAAAAACCCGGTAAAAACGGCTTTGCTGTTCGGGCCTTTTTGCTGCCGAGGGCGAGGGTTGTTTGTTGGGGTCGAGCGTGGGGGACGATTATGCGTGCGGTGGGCGGCTTGCGTTCTGCGGCTTGCGTATGCGGAGGCGAGCCGCGTGTCGGGCGCGGTTATGCCGGGTTTGCGGGGCAGTCCGTTTTGTACATCTTGGGCAACACGCCCTATTGTTTCACGGCGCGACGCGGGGCGAACTCGTTCCTCCTCGCGTTCGAGAGTCGGCTCGTCGTCGTAAACGGACGGCGGCTCATCTCGATAAGATGAGTGAGAAGATGAAAGAGAAGACTGTGAAGATGTCAGGGGAGTTTCGTCACCATAGTCTTCGTAATCGTCGTATTTTTCATCGTATCTGTAATTGTCGAGGCTGTAATCGTCATAGTTAAAATCGTCATCACTCGCATTATTGCGATTATTTTTATCGTCGGACATATTGCACTCCTTTCGTAGCGTCTTCCATTAATATACTGTGGTGGTGTAAAAAACGCAAGGGGGCAAAATAGTAACCGAAGGAAATCGCATTTTCTTACAAATATTGGGCACCGGGGGCATGTGTCGGCGGCGACGCATTCCCTCGAAGCCGGGAGCAACTTCCCGGCGTATTAAAAAGGTCAACCTCGTCGAACGCGGCGGACAAAAAATTAACCCGAAGCATATCGTTGCAAATGCCTAAAACATACCACAAAACGCCCGGCAGGATTTTATCCCGCCGGGTGTTTTTGCTTGCAACATGCTCGGGGCAGGAGGTATACTTTGGCAATAATTCACACAAAGGACGAACACCATGACCGACGAAAAAAAACCGCCCGCGCCATCCTCCGACAACCGTCACGCCACAGGCGCGGCGGCGATTTCGCTTGGCGGGCGTTTTTTAACGTTTGTGGGGCGCACGATGTATATGGCGCGATTCGGCACGGCGAACGCGTTTTTGAATGCGTTTGCGTTTGCGATTCAGGTGCCGAATGTGATTTTTACCGTGGTAAATTCCGCTTTGGTTGCGGTTTTTATTCCGGTTTATAATTCACTTTTGGCGGAGGCGCGACAAGCGTGCAATGAACACCGCGGGCGCGGCGAGCAAAGCGAACCTCCTCCGCGCCACAGGGAACACATGCCGGAGGCGGCACATTCGCCCGAAGCCGCGCGCATTCCCTACCACGCCAAAAAATTTATTGACAATGTGATTAGCATAAGTTTCGTTTTGTTGGGCATCTTCGTGGCGGCGGGGGTGCTTTTCGCGCCGCTTATTTCCCGGATGATTTCCGGCGGCGAGTTTGATGACCCCGAACATATCGCGTTTTTGACGTTTTCGCTTAGGGTGCTTATGCCCGTTATGATTTTTTTCGGATTTGCGGCGATTTTTACCGGACTTTTGCAGTCGCACGGTTCGTTTCGTTTGCCTGCTGTTGCTTCCGCGCCGGGTGGAATTATTCTTATCGTGTATTTAATTTTTTTTGCCGACAGGTTTGGCGTTACCGGGCTTGTTTTTGCGACCGCGCTTGGTGTTTTGATGCAACCGATTGTTTTGCTTCCGGCGGTTTGGCGACTTGGGTATCGCTATAAATTTTCGCTGGATTTGCGCAATAAAAATGTGCGTGCGGCGGGGAAATTGTGCGTTCCCGTTGTGATTTCCGCCGCTTCGTACCAGATGCATTTTTTGTTCGGGCATTCGATTGCACTGCGGCTTAACGCCACGGCGGTTGTGGATTATGCACAACAAGTTGTACAGGTGCTTATTTTAACGATGGTTTACGCGATTGCGGCTGTTTATTTCCCGAAACTGTCCGTACTTTGGGCCCGCACCCGCCAAGCGGGGGGTGGACACCGGGGGCATGTTTTCGGTGCGACACGTTCTCTCGAAGCCGGGAGCGCTTTGCGCGAATACTGCGAATACAACGAGTACAACGAAACCTTGCGAAATGCCATGCTTTACACGTTTTTTCTTGTTCTGCCCGCCGCCGCCGGCGTATTTATTTTGCGCATGGAAATCATGGACTTTTTGCTCTCCCCGGGGGAGCGCGGGACAGAGGGCGTTTTACTGGCGGGGAATTTGATGGGGACTTATTCGATTGGTGTAATTTTTATTGCCTTTAAAGAGGTCGCGGACCGTGCGTTTTATTCCGAAAAGGATTCGGTTACGCCCGCGATTTTCGGGATTCTAATTATGGTCGTTAATATTGTGACGGTTTTGTTGCTTGTCGGTTCGCTTGGCGCGTATGCTATGCCTGCGGCTTATGGGATTGCCGCGATTGTTGGCGGTGGCGGGTTGCTCTTTGTTTTACAGCGGCGGATTGGATTTATCAATTTGAAGTTTCTCGGCGAGATGTTTAAAAATATTTTCGCGGTGGGAATCATGGTGGTGGCGGCGTTTTTTGTGCGCGAGGCGGCGTTTTTTGACGAGCGCGTTTTGAACTTGATTTTGCCCGCCGTTGTTGGCGCGGCGGTGTATTTTGTTGCGGCGTGGGGCTTGGGGATTTCGGCTTTGCGTGCGCTGCGAAAAAAATGAGTCGGCGAGTGTCACTCGCCGACTCGTTTTTAAAGGAGCACTCCATGAAGCGAATTTTGGTAATTTTGCCCAACTTAGACCTCGGCGGTATGGAGACCGTTGTTATGAATTATTTTCGAAACCTCGACCGTTCGAAAATCGTTTTTGATTTTGTCGTGCATGGAGAACCGGGCTTTTTTGAGGAGGAGGCGCGCGCGCTTGGTGCGCGAATTTTTCGCGTGCCGACGCGGTCGCAGGGGTTTTTTGAAAATATTTCCGCGATGCGGAGAATTTATGCGGCGGGGTCGATTGCCTCCGAGGATGCGTATTTCAGCACACGCGTAGTGGCCGACGGGCGTAGCCGTGTTTCCGAGGAAAAGTACGATATCGTCATCGTTTGCACGGAACATGCCTTTGCATTCATAGAATTATTCGTTGCGTGGACTTCGGGCGTAAAAACCCGCGCGGCATGGAGCCATTTTTCCGATTATCAAGGCGCGTCGCGACTTAAACGGCGAGCGCATTTTTTTGCGCGCCCGCTTATGTGCTTTTATGCGAATCTTTGTTTGGCATGTACAAAGGATGCAGGCGTATGGCTATTCGGCAAAAAATTTGCCAAAAACTTGCAAAATCCCGCGTTTCATATTATAAACAATGCAATCGATTTAGAGATTTTTTCGCGCCAAGCGTGCGGCGGCACGCGCGAACACAACGAGCGAAGCGAACGTTTCCCGCGCCATCGGGGACGCGTGTCGGAGGCGACACGCGCTCTCGAAGGGTGCGGACGCGAAGCGTCCCCCCTTGCCGGCGACGGTTTCGAACCTCGCGAAAAAATCCGCGCCGCGCATGGGTTAACGAACGACGAAATCGCCGTGGGCATCGCGGGACGCCTTACCGCCGTAAAAAACCACGCCTTCGCGCTCGAAATTTTCAAAGAACTCCTCGCTTCGGGCGCAGGCAAAAACGCCGCATTATTCATAATCGGCGACGGCGAATTGCGCGAAGAAATCGAAACACAATCGCGCAACCTAGGCATCACAAATCGTGTAATTTTCACCGGCGCACTCGGCAATATCCACGAATACTACCAAGCCCTCGACGTGCTGATTCTCCCGTCCCACCACGAAGGCCTGCCCGTCGTGGCAATCGAAGCCCAAGCCTCCGGCCTGCCCGTAATCCTATCCGACAAACTTACACGCGACGTGCAAATTTCCGACCTCGCGCATTACGAATCCCTCAACGCCGGCGCAACCGCATGGGCGGAAAAAATCCTCGCCCTCGCAAGCCGCGAACGCACCGAACGCACTACGCCCGACTTGTCGGAATCAGGCTTTGACATCACTCGCGAGGCGGCGAAACTGCAAAAAATCCTTCTTGAGCTTTGAAAACATACCGAAAAGGGTGAGGTTCGAATGTCAAATTTATTTATAGCAACGCAACTTCGCTACTTGAAAAAAGTATGCGAACTGCACAAGCGAGTCAAAGACATAAACGCATCCTTGGCGACGCTACACCCGATTGCGGTAGTAAATGACGGCAACTTTTTCGTTTTTGATTACAACCATTAAAAGAAAAGCTGGAGATTAACACACAACAAATGAAAGCGGGCAATTTTTCTTGGGAAATCGACTATCCTTTTCCATATGATGACGAATATTTTTCTGATGCTACAGAGAAATTGAACAACGCGCCGGGCGCAAATTTAACCACACATTTTGCGAATTACCACATGGAAATGAAAGCTCGGCTGAAAACAACCGACTATGAATATCTCGTTTGGCAAGAGTGGAAAGAGGGTTTTGCAAGATATATAGAAAACTTAATTCGCACTAAAATGAAGATGAGTCCTAACAAAACGGAGCTGATTAGACCATTTGACAGGGTTGGCTTTTATGAACTGGGCAGCAGATATATACGCGCCTTACTGGAGGCGGACAACTCTTTGGCACACAACTTGGATAAACTGTTTCATGTGATGTTTGAACCGAGAAAAAACTAACAGGCGGCAATGTGTCAACCGTAACAACAAACGACAGCATCGTTTACAAAGACCAAAAACCGCAAAGCAAGACCACACACCGATTGTGATTGGAGTTGCTGATGTATTTATTCAAAGACAAATACAATCTGGGCAAGCCTTACATCTACATTCACCCATACAAGCAAAAAATCGTCAACGACATTGTTGCGCGGGCGTTTTCAGAAATTTCGCAGCTTATCGTCTTTGGAAGTGCGGTTTCGCTCGCTTGTAAGCCGCACAGCGACGTTGATGTTTGCGTAATCGGCGATTTTTGCGAAAGCAAGCTGAGGGAACTGCGTGTAACGGGCGAGGCCCTTGATTTTGTGCATTACACGGACGTGGATTCTTTGCGCAAAGACAGACGCCTGTGCGCGGAAGTAAAAAAAGGGGTGTTGGTTTATGGCTGAAATTTCGCTGTACAATCGCGCCGTAAGCGATTTTAAAGCGGGCAAAATTCTTATTCAAAACATGGATGCTGACGAAAATATTGTTGACATTGCGGGTTATCATTTGCAACAATCTGTGGAAAAGCTGTTAAAGTTTCAAATTGAAATGCAGGGTGACGAATACCCTTTTACACACGACATCGCGGTGCTTATGGACTTAGTCGACGATGTGCCGGAATGGGTGGAGGAATATTGCGAAACACTTATAAAATACGGCGTAAAGACGCGTTACAGCTCATTGCGCGTCGCATCCAAGACGATTGTGCTTAAACTTTTTGGTTTTTTGGAAAAATATATTGAAAGCATAAAGCCCGCGGAAACGAACGACGCGGATTCCATGCCGAAAATATGATGCGCGCCAAACCGGGGACATGTGTCGGCGGCGACACATTCCCTCGAAGCCGGGAGCAACACGCCCCGGCGAATAAAAAAATAAAATGAGTCGGCGAGTGACACTCGCCGACTCATCGAGCGGAGGTAAAAATGCTTGACAAAAAAGGCCGACTTTTCGGCAAGGTTAGCGTCGTGGATTTGTTCGCGGTTATTGTGATTGCGGCGGTTGTTGCATTTGTGTATTTTAATGTGGGAGGCGGGCGGCCGGTTGTTGGCGCGGAGCAGTCCGTTTTAATCACGTTTTTCAACCCCATGCTGCATGATTTTACCGTCGATGCCGCCGTCGACGCTGCCGAACGCGGCTTGCCCGTGGTTGACGACGCAAATGAAATCTTCCTCGGCAATGTCGTCGATGTGCGGCGCGGCGAAAGCATAAGCATCATGCCCAACGTTGACGGCATCGAGGTCGCGTCGCATATGCCGGGGCATTCCTCGATTTACATCACGTCGCGCGTAACAGGGCGGCTGTCCGACGGCGCGGTTGTTTTGGGCGGAAATATTTACGCCGTCGGCTCGGAAGTGATTATTTGGGCAGGACAGGCCAAGACTATGCTGCATATTTCGGAAATTCGGGCAGAGTAAGACCTTGGGGCTCTGCCCCAAACCCCGGAAACTTTTGAAAAAGTTTCATCAAAACTTTAAATTTGGATTTTGTTTAGCTTTTTCCAAATTTTAAAGTTTTTGTCAAACTTTTTTCAAAAAGTTTGCGGGGGTTCGGGGGCAGCGTCCCCGAGAACTTAAAAGGAGGCTGACATGTTTAAGGATTCAAAACTTTTTGGCAAGATTAACATCATCGACTTGGTTCTGATTATCGGGCTGGTCGGCGCGGCGATTTTCGGGGGGTATCAGTTCCGCCGGGGCGAAAGCATAATTGCGCCGACGGAAACACATATGTTTTACGTTTCGTTTTTTGCGGAGGAAGTCGAGGGCTTTACGGCGGAGGTATTGCGCGGCAACGCGGGCGTTAATGTTTTCGACCACTCGCGGGGCGTTTTTCTCGGCACTTTGGAGAGCTATGACATTCAGCCCGCAATAATTTGGAACGCCGACCACGCGGGAAACACCGTGCAAAGCGACAAGCCCGGCTTTAATTCCGTAACGCTTACCGCACGAATCGAAGCGGTGTCGAGCGAGCACGGGTTCTTGGTTGCGGGAAATCGTTACGGCGTGGGGCATAGTTTGGCGGTTCGCGCGGGTGGCGCGCATATTTTTGTGCGCGTTTCGGGGCTTGAGAAAATTTAGGGGAAATTTCGACGAAAGGAGTCGGGGCGACGAAATGATAGCGCAACCTCCATGCCCCTGCGAAGGACGAAAAAATGGGTACGCAAAGCGTTGTAATACAAAAAATTCACGCGTTTTTGCTGTGGGCGAATGTTTTTTTCGAGCATAGCCTGATTTTTCGCGGCTTGAGCGCGATAGGAAATGCCGCACGCGGCAGCGCGATTTTAAGCGGATTTTTGCACACCGAGCGGGATTATTGGGGCGGTTCGCTTATAATGCGCGGGGTTTCGCTTGTTTTCGGCGGGATTTATCGCGGCGCGGCATGGATTTTCGCGGTGCTTTCGCGGGCGAATGAAAACAGCGTTAATCGCAAAATTTTTCTCGCGTGCAAAAACGCGCTTGCCGACCCGAACAATTTGTTAAATAAAACCGTTGCGGAATGCGTGCCGGGACGGGTGATGGATTGGTTTTTCGGGGACGAAAAAGCGCGCCAAGCGCGCATTGGGCATCGGGGGCATGTGTCGGCATCGGCGCGTTCTCTCGAAGCCGGATGCAACTCTATGTCAGAAAAATCCGACGCACCCGTAACCGTTCTTTCATTTATAAATCTGAAAACCGTGTACATGCTTTTTCTCGTGGGTTCGCTTACGATTCCGAGTCATATGTGGAATAATTGGCTGCTGTTTATTTCGGCGGCTTTTTTTGCGGGTGCGTATTTCGTAAAACTGTTGCTTGATGAAAATGGGAGTCGGTTTCGTGAGAATGTTGACGCAAGTGATATGCGCCTCCGAGGAAAAGCGGCTTCGACGCCGACGAAAATTTACATTTCACCCGCACTAATCCTTTTCGTGTTTTTTTGCGCCTTCAGTATGCTCCACGGCTACGGCGGCATGGACAGCGTGCGCGTTTTTGTAATTTTTTTCGCCTGCATAGTGCATTCCGTGCTGGTGTCGCAGATTATTAAAAAATCCGACATGCGTCTGTTTTTTTCGCTTGCGGCGGTCGCGCTTGTAATCGCGGCGGCGATTGGGTTTTATCATGTTGCGATGGGCATTGAAGTCCGAACGGATTTGACCGACCTGCAAGCAAGCCCGGGTCTTTCGCGCCTTTATGCCACCCTCGGCGGCAATCCGAATAACGACGCACAGGCGTGGGCGATGCTTCTGCCGTTTGTAATCGCGGCGATGATTTGCGTGAAAAATGACACACGGCGGCTGGTTTTGCTTATGATAATTTTCACCGTACTCGGCGCGTTTGCGATGACTTATTCGCGCGGCGGATATGTTGCCCTTGGGGCGGGCTTGGCGGTGTTTATTTTGCTTGCCGCGCCGCGACTTATACCAATCGTGTTTTTGGCGGGGATTCTCGCGTTGCCGATTATTCCGCCCGGGATAATCGAGCGACTTTTCACGCTCGGTCAGGATTCGTCGAGCCAGTATCGCTTTATGATTTGGGGCGGTGTGATGCGGATGCTTGAGGATTTTTGGGTGCAGGGCATCGGCATGGGGCCCGCGGCGTTTATTCGAATTTATCGAAGCTACGCGCACCCGTTAGCCGAGCGCGCCATGCATTCACACAACATGTTTTTGGACATAATAACGCACAGCGGCATCGGTGCGCTTGTGGCGTTTTTGGCATATCTGTACGGCTTATTCAAGCGGGGGATTGCCGCGCACGCCTCCGAGGTTGAGCCGGAAAACAAGGTCTGTCTCGCCGCGGGAATTGCCGCGCTTACTGTATTTGTCGCGCTGGGCGTAGGCGAATATGTATGGTTTTACCCGCGAGTGATGCTTGTTTTTTGGATAATGACAGGACTTTTAACAGGACTCAGCTTGAAAACTCCGCCCAAATTGCGTATACTCGAGAAGATAAGCGCGCCAAGCGCGCAATGAGCACCGAGGACATGTGTCGGCAGCGACACATGCTCTCGAAGCCGGGAACAGTTTCCCGGCGCATAAAAAAGCGCG